>CAHJXH010000013.1 GCA_903644075.1 Sphingobacteriaceae bacterium
TTCTCAATCAAACCTTCGGGCAAAGCCAAAGCATCAGGCGTTATGGTTGATAACAAACCATCGATAGAACGCCATTGCTCTGCAGGGTCAACCATCTTGGTTACCACTTCACCATCGTTTTTAAGCGCATGGGTAAAATACAGGCCGCCGATTGAATTTGATACGGCTTCGATCTGGTAACGGTGCAGCAGATACATCGGCACCAAAACCTCCTCCAGGGTAGCCATCGGCGCATCCTGACGGATTGCTTTCTCAGAGAAATTATCCAAAATGTGACGACGGATGGTCATCAGTTTGGTTAGCTGGTCAACAGGGTTAACACCATCATCCCATTGGTGCGATAAAGGATGTACACCACCACCAATATCAGGGATAAAGATGTGGCCCTGCGCCAGGGTTTCTTTCATGATCTTGTTCAGCGCCTCATCTTCATTGGTCCCTTTCGGGAAGTCTGAGTAGCCCCACATAATGGCGCGTTTATCCCAGCTTCCAATGCCTTTGGCATAGGCGTCTGATACATCGATGGTACCATCGGGTTTCATACTGAAACGCGGGAAAGGATAATCCATCACCGAAGCCCTATCATGCGTGCTGCTGGTATAGTTGTGGTACAAACCAAGCGTATGGCCAATCTCGTGGGCAGATAACTGGCGGATACGTGCCAGCGCCATTTGCTCCATTTGTTTTGGTATAGGTTTACCATCGATATAAGGCTGCAATAAACCTTCGGCCAGCAGGTAATCCTGGCGGTGGCGGTCTGAACCCAGCGTTACTTCGCCCTTCAAAATCTCGCCCGTACGAGGGTCGATGTACGACATACCGTACGAGAACGCCCTTTGCGGGTTACCCGAGCGGTTAACCCAGTTCACCACGTTATAGCGCATATCCATCGGGTCTGCACCTTCTGGTAATTCTTTTACAATGAAAGCATTTTTATAACCGGCTGCTTCAAAAGCCTGGTTCCACCATGATCCGCCTTCTATCAGGGCTTTTTTAATCAGCTCCGGTGCGCCGCGATCTATGTAGTAAACAATCGGTTCTACCGGTTCGCTGATGGCAGCGTTAGGGTTTTTCTTTTCTAAGCGATGGCGTGCTGTAAAACGTTTAACCAAGGGCTCGTTCATCGGGGACGAAAAATCGTAGTAGCTAAACTCATTAAACCCAGACCGCGGGTCGAATTTGCGTGGTTTAAAACCATCATCAGGCAATTGCACAAAGGCTTGGTGCATACGAACTGTTACCGCACTTGGGTCGGCAGCCACACCGCCGCCACGGCCACCACGACCGCCGCCGCTACCCCCTGTAAAGGTGATCAAGGCTTCAAACTCACTATTTTTAGGGAAGTTCTTCGTGTTTTCAATATTAATCGCCGAACGTGTTTCATCCAAACGATAACCGCCACCAGCCGGCGCTGCCGCCCTGCCTCCAGCGGCAATAGCGCTGCCCAGGTTACCACGGCCAGTGCCCAGATTATCGCCAATCTTCTGGCTATCACGAATCAGTAAAGGAGTAATATCTATCAATACCTTATCGCCTTCAACCGCTACCGGGGTAAAGCCCCACAGTATTGATTTGGCAAAGGCGTTCTCTACCGCTTTCTTTTCATCAGCATTACCATTTACCGAGCGGTAATTGGTTACGGGCTGCACCAAAAATACCTTTGGACCAATTTTGGTGAAATGGGTAATTACCGAGGTAGATTGGCCGCGTTCTGCGCCGCCGTTACCAACACCATCAGCCAGGGCGTTGAAGTAAAGAAAGTCTTTATCAAAATTGCTGATCTCGAGGTAAATTTTGCCGCTTTTATCATCATAATAAAAGTTGAAAAAGCCCTCGTACTTTTTAAGGTTTTGCGTAACGGAAACGATGGTAGCCGCAGGCCTTGCTTCGGCAGACCGGCCGCCACCGCCTTCGCCAGGTTGCCTGTTTTGTGCAAACGACACCCCGCTTAAAGCCAGCATGGCCGCAGTTATGGGTAAATAATACTTCATAGTTTATTAATTTGAGTAATTAGTTTGTTAGTTTTTGCCCTGATGCGCATTTCGTAACGCCGATTGACATCAATTCGAAATACTTTTCAAGAAAAGTAAAGCTTTTTGCTTAAAAACAGACAAGATCATATTGAATTAACAAAAAAGTTACGGCTTGAATGATAGAAAACTATTTAGAGGACTGCATTTTTAACAACTCATCAATTTATTCTGTCATTCTGAACGATAGTGAAGAATCTTCTGTGCTCTGTATAGCGCGACTGCTTGGCGAAGAAGATTCTTCAATTCATTCAGAATGACAAAACAGTAAGGATAATAAAGTAGAGATGAATAACAAAAAGGATCAGGATAAAAAGAAGTTCAGTTAAATAAATCTTCTTACCTTTTAATCATGAAACAGATAAAGCATTTCAACGCCTTTATTATTTTATTACTCTTATCCGGCTGTGCCGCATCCAATGATATTCAGCTGGAAAAGGTTACCGAAACTTCGGAGTATTTGCATTGCGATAAAGTATTCTCCAACAGTCGCGATTCTATCATTCAACTCAATCAAATCATGATCCAAACCGGAACCATAGATACCACAGACGAGAGAAGTTTTAAAGCGGCCATCATCCACATTCAGGGTAAGGAAGTTATACTGGATCTGGTAAAAGCTCATCAATCCCACAGCGAACGCCATGAACAATACACCGGCAAGGGTTATAAACTGGAATTAAATTACGAGCCAAAAAACCTCGGTAATGATACCATGTATATTGGCAACTGCGAGATCTGGCAGGGCAAACTACATTCGGATATAAAAGTTGAAGGCATCAGAAATAACTTATAAATTGCCTTAATGAATACCGAATCAAAAAAACATATCATCGTTGTAAAAAAGCTGAAGCTTAACACAACCGAAGCCGATCATCTAGTATCCGACCCTTTCAATTTCGACGACATTAAAGAGTCTGTTAAACCTTATGTATTTGACGAAAAGAATGTAAAGGTTGAAGTACATGGAGATGAAATTACCTTCATCATCCTTTGTTCGGAAGAGGTAAAGCGATCTACTATTGGGTTTAGCCAGGGTAGTTGATTAGCCCCTAACGTCATGCCGAATCTATTTCGGCATCCCACAGGACAGGTGTAAAACCTTCCAATCTTCGGCATTTAGCACATACTCAGCATGTGGTGTCCTGAAACAAGTTCAGGATGATGACAAGAGAAGTTTACCATAAAACCTTAATTTTGTTGCATGGATTGGATTTCTGTAAACGATAAATTACCCGCGCCGCAACAACCTGTTTTGGTTTTGATACATGCCGAAGATGAAGACTACATGCGTTTTAATAATATGCAAGTGGCCTACCACTGGGTTAACCAATGGATTGGCAAAGATAGCGGACTAAGCGAAGTAACGCACTGGCTTCCACTTCCACCTGCACCTCAGGCACCAGTTGATATACACTTTGAAGCCGTAAAGTTTGCAGCCGATAGTGTAATGAGTCATTATGTACCTATTGATACCAAAGCACAAGCATTCTCATTTAGTATTACTGTTGATGGCAAAGCGCATACCGCTTATTATGAGCGCGACGCCGATGGTTATTGGGATTTTACGAGATACACGCAATAAAAGTATCCACATCATCAACCTGCATCAGTATTGTGTGGTATGCTTTTGATGCTCCATATAATTTATCAACCATAACCGGCTGTTTAAATGTAATAAGCAGATTTCCGCTGTTTTTAAGTACACCGCCTTTTAGGTAGGGCTCGTCGGAAGTATAATCGTTAGTTATTTTTTGGAGGGACTGAATGTTATTTAAACCTGTAATTGCACGCCAGCGCATGCCTGTGCGCAGTACAATGGCATCAGTATTGATCAGCACTTTGCGTTTGAGCATGGCTGATAAATCGGCAATGAAAATCATACTGCTGTATACAGAAAGAACAGTTAGAATGATGGCTGCTGTATTACTCCATCTCATCAACAGTAAATGCATGGGTACAATCTCAATCAATACCACGGCAAACAGTACGCACCAGATTGCTACATAGCCACAATCTTTATGGGTGCTGAATGCTTTATATTGTGCATCTGTTTTTTCCCTTTTCCAAAATAACAAACCGTATCTTAACACAGCAACTTCGGCCGCTAATACTTTTATGGCCGGCGAATTACCCAACGCGTCGGCCATGCTTAAGCGCAAGTTGTAAATGGGATCAGCAAAGGCAACGTGGTATAAATTATATGCAGCTTTTATCTTTTTGAATTGCATTACGGCATAACCAATCACAAACAGCTCGGCCAGTACACTCAGCTTACGAATCTGCAGAATATAATCACGCTGCTGTTGCGGCAATACGAGATAAGCTAATGCGCAGCAAACACTAAAAACAAGAAATAAGCTTTTAGCTGAAACCTTCAAAGGCCTTACAATAACAAAGTAAAACAGTACCGGGAAAGTCAGCACAAAATCGGCCAATAAGCCATTCGCTACTTTATCCCTCACGGCTAAAGGAACCGCGTGTAATATTGTCAGTCCTCCGAAAAATATCGCGCAAGCAATTAGGATAATGGATATAATGTTACGGTTTAAGCTGAGGGAAATAGTTGTCATTATCTGCAGGATTGTGTACAGCTTAAAGATAGCAATAAAAGCTTTTTGTTATGCCGTTTCCCGTATTGTCATTGCGAGGAGGAACTACGTGGCAGCCTCGTAGCCAGACAGATCGAAGAATGCAAGCGACGATGTTGCCACGCTATCGCTCAATGACATAAATGAAAATATCTCCCTACAACAACTTCCGCACAATCAAAAAAGCACCTGTAGCAGCCAAACCCGCTATACCAGCCAATTTAGCTCTGCCTTTAGTTATTTTTTTAGATGCGTAGCCGCCTGCTATTTTATAATCAGCGCGTTTATCGCCTGGTTCAAAAATGGTTCCGTTGGTTACGGGTTCGCATTCGGCATTTTTAAAGTAGTGCTGCATAAATTTAAGCAGTCCGAAACGGGTAATTTTAGGGGATAATGATTGACCGATCTTCGCCATAAAAGCCGTGCTACCTATTACAACGCTATCACGCGGATTTTGTACTAAACCTACAATTTCGGCAGCAACCTTAGTGGTTGGTATCACCGGTGGAATCGGCTTTAACTTTTTACCGGTATAATTGGCCGCGTGCACTGGCCCGGGCGTGTCCACAAAACCTGCGTATACATCGCAAATATGGATATCGGGGAAGTCGATCATTTCGGTACGCAGGGCTTCGGCATAACCACGTGCGCCAAACTTGCTGGCCGTATAAGCTACCGAGTAAGGCATACCCACATACGCCCCTGCCGAATTCATGTTGATTAAAGTGCCATAACGCTGCTTTTTAAAATAAGGCATTGCCGCATAAGCACCATGGATGTATCCCATCAGGTTGGTTTGTATCACCTGGGTATGGGCTTCGAGGGGTACGGCACTAAATTCGCCCAGTAAACCTATGCCTGCAATATTAATCCACACATCTATACATTTTCCAAAAGTACACGCATCTTTAGCCAATTCTTTAACTGCATCCGGGTCGGTTACATCGGTCACTATGGCAATGGCTTTGGCACCAAGGCGATCGCACACATCAACAACTTCATCAAGTGCGGCTTTATGCCTGGCGGCCAATACCAGTTTGCAGCCATATTGTGCCAACTCAATAGCGGTGGCCCTGCCTATGCCGCTAGATGCACCTGTTATTACAATGGTTTGCTTGTTAAGCGGCTGGCGGACATCAATTCTTGAACTGAATAAACTCATGCGGGTTTTTATTTTACAGCGTAAGATATAAGAACCCCAATTGCTATTGAAAGGTTTATGAAATTTCATTTTAGTGCCAATCCAAAAATCACACACACCGAATTTACTTTGATGGTAATCCTGGTAAACATATCGGGCAGAGATTTATAATTTCCGATATAAACAGACTATATAATATTACGCAACAAGCATTTATCTTAAAGTGTTATTCGGACACATAAAACATTAAATGTATTTTTGCCGCGGGTTACAAAAATTAAGTATATGATATGGCAACAGAACAGCTCGAAGTAAAATCTACAGCGCTTCGCCCGGCGGTTTTAAGGGCGGCAGTTGGTGCCATGTTTTTTATGGCCGGTTTATGCTTTGCCAGCTGGGCTTCGCGCATTGCTACTATTCAGCAAAAATTAAATTTGTCTGATGCTGCACTGGGTGGTGTGCTGTTTGCTTTACCTGTAGGGTTAATGTTATCGCTTCCGTTTTCGGGCTGGGCTGTTAATAAAATTGGCAGCCGCATATTACTTTGTATTGCCATTGTGATGTATAGCATACTATTGATAAGCCTTGGTTCTGTAAACCATGTTTACCAGTTGATTATTTGCCTGGTTGCTTTCGGCTTTGCCAGCAATGCTACCAATATTGCCGTAAATACCCAGGCTGTAGCTACCGAAAAATTATATACCAAACCTATCATGGCGTCCTTCCATGGGCTTTGGAGTTTGGCGGGCTTTACCGGTGCGGGTATTGGTACATTTATGATCGGCAAGAACATTTTACCGATGTACCATTTCATACTCATTTGCAGTATGACGGTTATCGTGGTATTATTTTGCTGGCAATACCTGCACAACGACCGTAACGACCATACCAACAGCGGGCCGGCATTTGTAATACCAGATAAATCATTAATAAAACTTGGCCTCATTGCCTTTTGCTCCATGATTTGCGAGGGCGCGATGTTCGACTGGAGTGTGATCTACTTCAAAAAAATTGTACTGGCCGAAAAAGCCTGGATAGCCGCAGGATACACCGCCTTTATGTGCACCATGGCCACCGGCCGCTTTATCGCCGACTGGTTTGCTGCCCGTTTCGGCCTGAAAAGAACTTTACAGATCAGCGGAACATTGACTGCAACCGGACTAATGATCGCTGTGTTATTCCCTACCCTATATACTGCAATCGGTGGCTTTTTACTGGTCGGTTTCGGTGTATCATCTGTTGTGCCGATGGTTTATAGCGCAGCGGGACGGTCGAAAACCATGTCGCCGGGAGCGGCAATCGCGGCTGTCTCTACTATTAGCTTTGTGGGCTTTTTAGTTGGCCCGCCGGTTATTGGTTTTTTGGCAGGCGCATTTACTTTAAGGGTTTCGTTTACGTTTATTGCTTTAATGGGGACCTGCGTGGTGGTATTGGCTACCAAGGCGAAGGTGGAGTAAAACTAAGTAGTAAAATGTTTAGTTATATTTGTGTATCAATCTGAAACTATGAGTTTGCCTGAAGATATACGCTGGAGACAACGACTTAATAATTACACCAAAGCTTTAAGGCAGTTGGAGAAGTTTGTTCTGAAAAAGGACTTGTCTGAGTTGGAACAACAAGGTTTAATCAAAGCTTTTGAATACACTTACGAGTTAGGTTGGAACACGCTAAAAGATTTTCTTGAATACCAGGGAGCGACAGATTTATCAGGTTCAAGAGATGTGATAAGAGAAGCTTTTCGGGCTAATTTAATTGAAGATGGCGGAGCATGGATGGATATGTTAAAAAGCAGAAACCTAACATCCCATTCTTATAATGAAGATACGGCTGTAGAAATTGCCGATGCCATATTAAACAGATACTTCGCCCAATATAAAGCCCTTGAACAAAAACTGGGACGCATCGCTCAGCTTAAACTTGATTTATGAAATACGGCTTATCTCCAAATGTTATCAAACAAATTACAGAAGTAATTAGCCAATTTCCGCAGGTTGAAGAAACTATTATTTATGGCTCAAGGGCGAAAGGAAATTATAAGCCATCATCGGATGTTGACCTTACCTTAAAAGGCACTGATTTAACACTCCAACAATTAAATAAGGTCGCAATAATGTTGGACGATTTACTTTTGCCTCAGAAATTTGACATATCTATCTATCAACACATTTCTAATCCTGATTTACTTGATCATATAGCTCGAGTTGGTCAACGTTTGTAGTAATTGCTTATTCAGCAGTCGCTCGGCTCTTGCCGAGTGACTGTGGAAATTTTTTAGCAGAAAGTCTTTTGTCCCGATTCTTGACTCTCGATTCCCGATTCCCTTTAACTACAAGCCAATCGCCACCCCTTGTTTCGGATAAATTAAATGCAACTGCAATTTATTCTCAGCACTTAACTCTTGCTTAATTTTAACAATATTAGTTTGCGGTAATTTAAGGTGCGTAATAATAACGTTAAACCCCTTTAAACCACCGGCACCGGTCAGGGTTTCCAGGTCGGCAAATTCGCTCATCAACCATTTTGGGGTAAAGTGTCCGAAGAGACTTTTATCCGGTTGTTCATCGGGGAATGAGGTTTCGATCATGATCGCTTTCAGGCATTTACTTTTAATCAGCGGAGCAATAGCCTCCCACAGTTTATGCATGTTGGTGCTTTTTTCAATGGCATCAGGGCCGGTATCACCAAGGTATAGCACATAATTGTTTTGACTCTTTACCAGAAAGGCGGTGCTGGTTAAATTAGAGTGGCTTAGCGGGAAAGCCTTCACCGTCATTTCAGTATTTTTGATCGGCATTTCTTCGCCCGGAGTAAGCGCTTCGTAGTGATATTTTTTAAGAATCGGGGCTTCACCGGCATCGGCAAAGTTGGCCCAGCTTGTCCAGGTAAAGTAATGGGTTTCGAGGGTTTTCAGGCAATTGGCAAAACCGTAAATGCTCTTGGTGCTGTCATCGGGCGAGTTCAATATCAGGCCCGATACATGGTCGAGATGCGAGTGCGATATAAAATAACCTTTAATATATTGCCTCAGCACGTGCTCGGCAGGCACAGTAAACACTTTGTTGGCTACAGCTTTGTCAATACCCGCATGCAGGGTACCGGCATCGAGGCATATATAATTATCAGAACCCTGGGGTGCTAACATGTAGGCCGAAAGGTTACTTTCATCGGCACCGCCTAAAACACCAAGTGGTACCAGTTTAAAATTAGACTGAGCTTTGGCCGATATTGCCACGAAACAAAAAAACAGGGAAACAATGTATCTGATACGCATTATGTACTATTTATATAAGTACGTGCAATTTAGAAAAAACTAAATTACACGTATATTAAATAACAATACATTTCTGCCTGCATTAACGATTCTTCACAACAATATACCTGTTTTTAAGGCAATTGGTGCAGAAATATTTTTTTAACGGCAACCAAAACAAAAATGCTTTTACCAGGGGCCCGCGCGGGACTCTTAAGTGCAATACATGTTTACACTTTTTACAGGTATGATACATTTGCTTTGGTTGAATTGGGGTCAGATTCATTTGAGCAATCATGCTTATTTTTAAAAATTTGGAATACTAAAGTTTTGCCAGACGGGTAAAGGCAGATTCCAACTGATTACAGTTGGGCGTATTAATTAATTAGGGCACTACTTTAATATTATATATTAAATTATACTATAAAATTAGTGCTTTATACGGCTTAAACGCACTTTTTGGTATTAAGAAATCATAAAGTAACGAGAAAGTTACAAAACAAATATCTATTAACCTTAAATTAATAATACTTAACTAAAGTGTGGTTTATTTAATCAAAGGATAAATTAAAATTTACTCCGTTTTCATTTTCTTTTGTTCCGACTTCTTAAATTCGTAATCGCCTCCTAATAAATAGCCCCAGGGTTTAAGGTCTTCAATACGATCGAAGATAATTTTAAGGATGGCAATGGTTGGAATAGAGAGAAACATGCCCGAAAGCCCCCATAACATTTCGCCAACTAATATTCCCAAAAAAGTAATGAGCGCGTTTAACCGCACTTTCGAACCTACAATTACAGGCAGTAAAAAGTTGGCATCAACAGCGTGAATAACAATTACACCAATAGCTACAAATAAAGCTTTACTGATTGCACCTGTAGCAAAAGTAATAATGGTACTTAATAACAATGCTGTAAAAATACCGATGTAAGGAATGATATTAAACAGGCCTGTTATAATACCCAGCAAGGCTGCATATTTAATGCCGATGACCCAAAACAAGGTACATGCAATACATGATACCACCAGCATTTCTAACAACAGGCCAATAATGTACTGCCGTAAAATAGATTGAATGTTCTCGGCAATATCATGTACCAGGGCGGTATGTTTTTCACCAAAGGCCTTTAATACAAACTGCAATAATAAACGGCGATAAATTAACAGCAGAAACGTAAAAATGATAATAAACGCAAAAAACAGCATCAATGATGATACCGATAAAAAGGTTTGCCCGATAACGGCCGTGCCTGATGACATTAATTTATTGGTAGTAGTGTGCACATAAGCCATTTGCTTATCCATATTTAAATGGAAAGTGCTTTGTATCCATTGCTGCATATCACCGGTTGATTGATCTATCTGTTTTTTAAGCAGAGGCCAATCATCGGCCAGGTGGCTTACCTGCGTACCCACTAAATAAAATACGCCCCCTATAAATGTGATCAGAATAAGAATAGATATAAAGGCACCTGCACTCCGCGGTAACCGGCATTTATTTTCTAAAAAGTTAGATAATGGCAATAATAAAATAGCGAACAAAAACCCAAACATCAGCGGATCAAGTATTTCTTTGCCGATAATAATCAGATAGCCAAGTGTAACTATACCGATCAGTATCAACGCAAGTTTAGCGTAAAAAGGCATGCTGGGTAGTTTTGTAATCATAATTTAGCTTTTGGCTGGGTAGTTCTAATGCATTAAATATAGTGTTTTTAACATCAACCCGGCTTTTATGTTTCGCGGGTAAACATGGTTAATGTTTGTTTGGTAATGTATTTGTAACTATTACTATCTTCGTTTTATGTCAGCCGCACAGCAAGCAAAACAACAAATAGATGCCCTAACTGCCGAGTTAAAGCAGCATACTTATAACTATTACGTTCTGGCCCAGCCTACTATATCAGATTACGATTTTGATAAAAAGCTGGAACAATTAGCCGGTTTAGAAAAGCAATTTCCTGAGTTTGCCGAACCCGATTCGCCCACACAGCTGGTAGGCGGCGAAATTACCAAGGAGTTTAAAACCGTAAGGCATCGCTGGCCCATGCTATCACTAGGTAACACTTACAACGAGCAGGAGCTGCTGGATTTCGACCAGCGGATTAAGAAAGCTATTGGCGATAACTTTCAATATGTATGTGAGCTGAAGTTCGACGGTTTATCCATGAGTATCACTTACGAGCATGGCAAACTGGTACGTGCCGTAACCCGCGGTAATGGTGTAGAGGGCGACGAAGTAACTACCAATGTAAAAACCATCCATAGCGTACCCAAAAAACTGGACCATGGCGATTATCCGGATATGTTCGAGATCCGCGGTGAGGTATTTATGCACCGCAAGGCTTTTGAGCGTTTAAACGATGAGCGTATTGAAGCCGGTGAGGTGCCTTATGCCAACCCCCGCAACTTTGCATCGGGCACCATGAAACTGCAGGACTCGGGCGAAGTAGCTAAACGTCCGCTTGATTGTTTCTTATATTTTCTTTATACCGAAAAACAACTCTTTAAAACCCATTGGGAAAGCCTGCAAGCTGCCAAAAGCTGGGGCTTCCATGTAAGCGAGCATAGTAAATTGTGTGGCTCAATAACAGAGGTATTAGACTTTATTAATTACTGGGAAGAAAAACGTTTCGACCTTTCTTTTGATATCGATGGTATTGTAATTAAGGTAAATAACTATAACCAGCAGGAAGAACTTGGTTTTACCGCCAAAGTACCCCGCTGGGCCATTGCCTATAAATATAAAGCCGAACAGGTTGAAACCGTTTTAGAAAGCGTAGTCTATAACGTTGGCCGCACAGGTGCCGTTACCCCGGTTGCCAATTTAAAACCTGTTCAACTGGCAGGCACTACGGTAAAACGTGCCACACTGCACAATGCCAACCAGATCTTACTACTTGATTTGCACGAAGGAGATTCTGTATATGTAGAAAAAGGCGGTGAAATTATCCCGAAAATTATCAGCGTAAACCCGGCTAAGCGTAAACCCGATGCTCCGGCTATCGAATACGTAACCCACTGTCCTGCTTGCGGAACCCTGTTAGAACGCAAGGAAGGCGAAGCAGCTTTCTATTGCCCTAACGATGAAGGCTGCCCGCCGCAGATTGTGAGCAAAATGCAGCATTTTGTAGGTCGCAGAGCCATGAATATTGACGGGCTGGGCGATGAAACCATTGAAACCATGTATCAACGCGGTTTCCTGAAACACATCAGCGATATATACGATCTGCACCTGCACTACAACGACCTGAAAACGATGGACCGCTTCGGCGAGAAATCAATCCGTAATATGCTGGACGGTATCGAAAAATCTAAGCATATGCCGTTTGAAAAAGTGCTGTTCGGCCTCGGCATCCGTTACATTGGCGAAACTGTGGCTAAAAAACTGGTAGCCTATTTTAAAACCATTGACAGGCTGATGGCTGCCTCTTTAGAGGAACTGGTAGCTGTTGACGAAATAGGCGAACGCATTGCCCAAAGCCTCGTTGAATACTTCGAAGACGAAAAGCACCGTGAAGAAATTGCCAAACTGCAAAGCCAGGGGCTACAGTTTATATCCGAAGAAAAAGAAGTAGTGCTGGCAAGTGAAAGCCTCAGCGGCAAATCATTCATCATCTCCGGCGTGTTTGAAAAATACTCGCGCGATGATTTGAAGGATATCATCGAGCAAAATGGTGGTAAAATTTTAAGCAGTATATCTGCCAAATTGAACTACCTGGTTGCCGGCGATAATATGGGCCCTGCTAAGTTAGAGAAAGCTAATAAACTCAATATCCCTATTATCAGTGATGAGGAGTTGCTGGGGATGATATAGTGAATTTCGGAGGTCGGATTTTCGATTTCGGATTTACTATACACCCAACACGTCATTGCAGGTACGAAGCAATCGCGAACTGTGCAGAGCCCCTCTGTAAGTCGGGGATTGCTTCGTTCCTCGCAATGACAAAGTTTTTTTTACTTCTCTTTCCTCTTGCGCGCGTTTGCAACGCGTGCTTAAATTTCCCGGAGTTTACAACGCCATTCGTCCGGATTCCTGATCTCTTCTACCTTTAACACAATTTAACACCCCACTCTAGCAGATTTTTTACATCTTTAAGCACAACACCTGTGTATGCTTAAAAAACCTGCTCTTTCACTTCTATTTCTTTTTTTTGTTTGCACGTCCGCATGGGCACAGCAATTCACTATTAGTGGGATTATTACTGACGATGGTGGTAAACCTGTCCCATTTGCCAGCATATTAATTCGTAACACAACTAAAGGCACATCGGCCAATGGCGATGGTGCTTATAGTATTAATATAGCGGCAGGCCCGCACGAATTATTATTTAAAGCTGTCGGTTATCAGCAGGAAATAAAGAAGGTAACGGTTAGCAGCAATACAACTTTAGATGTTAAACTCTCCATCGCATCGTACCAGTTAAATGATGTAGTTGTGCGTGCAGGCGGCGAAGACCCGGCTTATGGCATTATCCGCAAGGCTATTCGTAAACGTAAAACTTATTTAAACGAGGTTGATACTTACAGCGCCGATGTATACCTCAAAGGGCTACAGAAGCTACTGGCTGCCCCTAAAAAATTTATGGGCCAGGATATTAACCAGATTGGCCGTGAAATTGGGCTCGATTCAAACCGTCGGGGAATTGTGTACCTGTCAGAATCGCAATCTAAGCTGAGCTTTATGAAACCCAACCAAGTGCACGAGGAGATGATCTCATCCAAGGTATCTGGCAGTAACCGGGCATTCAGTTTTAACCGGGCATCAGATATTAAAGTAAACCTGTACGAGAATTTCCAGTACTGGGACCAGCTAAGCAACCGCCCGCTCATATCGCCCATTGCCGACAACGCACTTAACTTTTACAATTATAAACTGCTGGGCAGCATTGTAGAAAATGGCGAGACCATTGATAAAATCCAGCTCATCCCCAAACACGCGTTTGAACCCGTATTTAGTGGTGTAATTTATATTGTTGAGGACAGCTGGCGAATCCACAGTTTTGATATTACAATTAATAAGAGTGCCAACCTAAATATTGTGGACACCCTCAAAGTAAAAGAACAGTACATGCCGGTTGGCAATAAGGTGTGGATGCCGGCTTCAGTTAAGTTCGAGTTTATTGGCGGCTTTCTGGGCTTTAAATTCGGTGGTTATTTCATTGCCGTTTACAGCAATTACGACCTCAACCCCACCCTCGATAAAAAACAGTTCGCCGAAGTATTGCGCGTGCCCAAAGGCGTAAACAGGAAAGACTCTACCTACTGGCAACAAGAAAGGCCGGTGCCACTCACTTTAGAGGAAACTACCGACTACCAGAAAAAAGCCATCCTTGCCGCCAAACGCGAATCAAAACCCTACCTCGATTCGCTCGACAGGGTGTATAATAAGCTAACGCCCGGCAAAGTTTTATTCACCGGTATGCTGCATCGCAACCGCTACGATAAAGAGTATTTGTTTCTCAATCCTATTATACCGTCGTTTCAGTACAATACGGTAGAAGGCCTGGCGATTAATTACGGAGCGAGCTTTGTTAAGCAAATAGACTCAACCACCAATAAATACCTGCGGCTGGGTGGCAATGTGCGTTATGGTTTTGCAGATCGTTTGTTCCATGCTAATGCCAATGCCACCATACCGGTGGGGCAGTTTAACCTTGGGCTTAGTGGTGGTACAGGTATTTATGATCTCAATTACCTCGATCCTATCGATGCCTTAAATAACACCTTCGCCACCTTGTTCAACAGGCGAAACCTCAAAAAATTATATGATAAACAATTTGGCCAGGCATCCTTATCAGGCCGCATAATTGGTGGCTGGCGCGGAAGTTTTTCGACCGAATATGCTAATCGTAAATGGCTTCCAAATACAGCCTTTTACAGTTTCGGTCACCGGGATAAGGCCTTTACATCCAACAACCCTTACACACCCGATGTTGACCAACCTTTGTTCCCAGAAAACCAGTCGTTTACGGTCAATCTTAAAACCAGTTACGATTTCAGCAACAAATACGTAACCTATCCAAGCGGCAGATATTATCTACCGTCCGACTATCCTAAGTTGGAATTGAGTTATACAAAAGGCATTAAAAACGTTTTTAGCTCCGATGTTGACTACGATTTGCTGACTGTTAGTTTAAGCAAAGAAGAGTTGAACACGGGTAAGTTCGGCAAGGCGGCCTTTTATTTAGGTGTAGGCAAATTTTTAAATGCCAAACAATTATACTACACCGATTATGCGCAGTTTTTGGGCACTGATGGGTTTGCGTACCGCGTAAGCACCAATCGTTTCGTTTTATTAAACATGTACGATTACAGCACGCCTGATAAATATTTTGAAGCACATTACGAACAAAATTTTCACGGTTACTTTCTCAATAACATCCCACTTATCCGTAAATTAAAACTACAGGAAATTGTAGATCTTAATTTTTTGGCCAACCCAACTGTTCATAATTATTACGAGGGTGCGGCGGGTGTGCAGTATTTAAATTTCAGGTTAATGTATGCCATGTCATTTAAAGATGAACGCCGTTTAAATTCCGGCGTACGTTTGGCAATTATACTGCCAGAGCGTCCGGGTTCCCGCTAAAAATTATAAATTAGCGTCATAAAAAACCAATACATCATGACCTACCTACCATCGGTTGATCGTTACAAGAATATGGAATACCGCCGTTGCGGTAAAAGCGGTATTAAACTACCCGCAGTATCATTGGGCCTATGGCATAACTTTGGCCACGTAGATGTTTTAGAGCATTTTCGCAAAACGCTGCACCTGGCTTTCGATAGCGGGATTACCCATTTTGATTTAGCTAATAACTATGGCCCGCCTCCGGGTTCGGCCGAAGAAAATTTCGGTAAAGTATTGAAAGATGATTTCCGTGGATACCGCGATGAGATGATCATTTCGAGCAAAGCCGGTTACACCATGTGGGATGGCCCTTACGGCGACTGGGGTTCTAAAAAATACCTGGTAGCCAGCTTAGACCAGAGTTTGAAACGTATGGATTTGGATTATGTAGATATTTTCTACCACCATCGTCCTGATCCTGAAACTCCTCTGGAAGAAACCATGTCGGCACTGGATCTGATCGTTCGCCAGGGTAAAGCATTGTACGTTGGTATCTCTAACTATCCTGCAGATGAGGCTCAAAAAGCTATCGATATATTAAAGCAATTAGGTACGCCATGCTTAATCCATCAGCCTAAATACTCCATGTTTGAGCGTTGGGTTGAAGGTGGATTGCTGGACGTTTTAGAGAAAGACGGCGTTGGCTGTATCCCATTTTCGCCATTGGCACAAGGGTTATTAACCAACAAGTATTTGCACGGTATTCCTGAAGACTCCCGCGCTGCAAAATCAACCGGCTTTTTACAAACCAGCCAGGTTACACCAGAGCGTATTAAACAAATCAGTGCACTGAACGATATCGCCTTACAGCGTAATCAAACTTTAGCCCAAATGGCATTATCATGGTTGCTGAAAGATCCGCGTGTTACTTCGGTATTAATTGGCGCAAGCAAACCCGAGCAACTGGCCGATTCATTGAAATGTTTGGATAACACCAAATTTAGCGATGAGGAATTAGCGAAGATCGAAGCCATTTTAAAATAAGCCTTGATGAAGCAAATCAAATGGGGAATAATTGGTTGCGGCAACGTAACCGAAGTTAAAAGCGGGCCCGCTTTTAACAAAGTGCCCAACAGCAAACTGGCAGCCGTAATGCGCAGAGACGGCGCTAAGGCTGCCGACTATGCCCAACGCCACGGTGTTGAGCAATGGTTTGATGATGCCGAAAAAATGATGGACGAAGCCGGCTTGGATGCTCTGTACGTAGCCACTCCTCCGCTCCAACATTTGGAATATGCCATTCGCGGACTGGAACGAGGCTTCAACATGTACATCGAAAAGCCCGTAACCCGCAACGCCGATGAAGCCCGCCAAATAGCCGAAGCCGTTTCCAAAAGTGACGCCAAGCTCACGGTGGCACATTACCGCCGCGCATTGCCTATGTTTTTGCACGTAAAAAAACTGATTGAAGATAAGGCTGTGGGCGAGATCCGCACGGTGCAGATCAGGATGTGGAAAACGGAAAATGCCGAGATGATTGCCCAAACAGATAACCACTGGCGGGTACACCCCGAACTATCAGGCGGCGGCTATTTTCATGACCTGGCACCACACCAACTCGACCTAATGCTGTATTATTTCGGCAAGCCGAAGGCGTCGCACGGCTACTCGCTCAATCAAACCAAAAAATACCCGGCAGACGATCATGTTTGCGGCGAAATTTTGTTCGAGAACGGCATTGTGGTAAACGGCTCCTGGTGCTTCAATGTAGCCAAAAGCCAGGTTACTGATACCTGCGAAATTGTAGGCACCGAAGGCAAAATCACCTTTCCATTTTTTGGCAACACCGTAACGTTGGAAAACGAAGCTGGCGAGGATACGGTAACATTTACCCATCCCGAACACATCCAGCAGCCACACATCGCCAATATTGTAGCCTACTTTAATGGCGAACGGGAAAACCCCTGCAGTATTGAGGAAGCGGTTACGCTGATGGAAATTATTGACTCGTTTACTGAAAATTAATAATCTATCTAAAAATCAAACACTAATGAAAAAACTAATGATGTTTGCCATGTTACTTGTTGGCAGCTTAAATGTAATTAATGCATCAGCCCAAACAGCTGCTCCGCGCCCAAGCCCTGCCGATACAGTAAAAGCAACTACTAAAAATGGTGTAGCTGTTGAAGTAGCCTACAGCCAACCTGCCGTTAAGGGCCGTACCATTGGTACAGATATTGCGCCTTATGGTAAAGTATGGCGTACAGGCGCTAACGAAGCCACTACCATTTCTTTCAATAAAAATGTAACTTTAGAGGGGAAAGCGTTACTGGCGGGCAAATACAGCTTGTATACCATCCCTGGTGAAAAAGAATGGGTTATTATTATTAATAAAATTGCAATGCAATCAGGCACGGAATATAAAGAAGCTTCTGATGTATTACGTGTAACCGTAAAAACCGGCAAGTCAGATGCTTTTACCGAGCGTTTAAAGTTTATGATTGATGCTTCTGGAAAAGTTTCTTTTGTTTGGGGCGATAAAAAGGTTTCTTTTGTAGTTAAATAACTATTAAACAATAGATTGAGTTAAATGAAAAGGCTTGGCACGCTTACTTTTGTCTTACTACTATTAATGGCTGCAACCGTTAAGGCGCAAGACTATGCCGTGCCGGTAGGTTATAAAATGGTTAGTCAGGCCGATTTTGTGAGCCATGAACAAGATGTTATTGCCACTTTTGACTGGCTGCAGGAAACACCCTGGACACAAGACCTGCCCAAACGCCGCGCCGCCACAGATTTTTTATTTAAGTGGATACAAGACACACCCACCATCACTATTGAGCTAATGCCGCAGTTAATGAGCCTGACTGATGCAAATAACAAACTGCTGGCCATTTTTATTGGTGCTTACGCAAAATATGCTATCCAGCACCCGGTATATAACAAAGACGACGCCAACCTGGTAGCTGTTAAAGCCCTTATTGTAAAATACAAGGCCGAACCAACCCACAGGAAAGACAGCGATATAGAACGCCTTATAAAACTGGATAAAACCAATGAACTGGAAGATTGGGTGAAGAATGACTACGAAAAGGCAGCCGCCCTGTGATAAACAAAAAAACCTCCTGGTATATCAGGAGGTTTTTTTGTTATTATGATTTCTTTTTAGAAACCTTAGCTCCCTCTTTACGTGCTTCTGAAAGGCCAATGGCAACAGCCTGTTTCTTGCTGGTAACTTTTTTACCACTGCCGCTTTTCAATTTGCCTTCCTTCATTTCGTGCATGGTTGCTCCAACCTTCTCCTGCGCTTTTTCTGAATATTTTGCCATGATATTAATATTTAAAATAGATATATTAATTATTAAGCAAAAGACAGGCCAACTTTAAGAGAAACAAGAAGTGAGAGACAAGAAACAAGAAAGTAAATTTGTCATTGCGAGCGATAGCGTGGCAATCTCTTAACTATACAGATCGAATAAGCATTGGCGACGAGATTGCCATGTCGTTCCTCCTCGCAATGACAAAATAGCATTCTTACATTTATCCTACACGCTCAAGCTCCTCCACATCCCCAGAATTAATCAACTTAATATTTTCACTGATCTTCTCGGCGCTCCAATCCCACCAAGCGATTTTTAACAGGCGGGCTATCGTAGCTTCATCAAATCGCATGCGGATTATTTGCGCCGGGTTGCCGCCTACAATGGCATAGTCGGGCACATCCTTGGTTACTACAGATTTTGTGGCGATGACAGCGCCATTGCCAATTTTAACGCCGGGCATTATGGTGGCTTCGTAGCCGATCCAAACATCATTACGGATAATGGTATCGCCTTTAAACGGATATTTATCATGATGCTCTACACCTTCATTTACCTTCTCCCAGCCATTGCCGAATATGGCGAAGGGAAAAGTAGAGATAGGCTTTACCTCATGGTTGGCACCGTTCATAATAAACTTAACGCCCGATGCAATGGCGCAAAATTTGCCGATCACCAGTTTATCACCCAGGAAATCGAAATGATATAGAACGTTTTTTTCGAAATTGTAGGGATCGTGATGATCATCGTAATAAGTGTAATCGCCCACCAAAATGTTGGGGCGTGTAATTATATTTTTAAGGAAAACTAAGTTTTTATAGGTAGCCAGCGGATATACCACTGCCACGTCGGGACCATGTTGTGTCATAAATAATACTAAAAGTTAAAATGAATAAGCTGCTTAAACAGTATGCAACGAGGGTTTGTAGCGACCTGTGATCCCTATTCTATTGGATAATAAAGCTATTGCTGACAGGCCAATTATATTACCATTGGAGTAATGCCTTATGTTGTAAGGCGTTACGAAGATAGGAGTTTTGGGGAATTGAATCAAGAATCGGAAGTCAAGAATCGAGACAGAAATACAAATTTGTCATTGCGAGGAACGACAAATTTGTGTAAACGAAAAGAGGCACAAAATTTTGTGCCTCTACGTATCCTTTTGCAGTCTCGATTCTTGACTCCCGATTCCTGACTCCCT
Organism: Sphingobacteriaceae bacterium; assembly: GCA_903644075.1. Lineage (GTDB taxonomy): Bacteria > Bacteroidota > Bacteroidia > Sphingobacteriales > Sphingobacteriaceae > Mucilaginibacter. The sequence goes on from CAHJXH010000013.1 coordinate 20,109, forward strand.
TAAAACCTATTTCTTCTTCAGCATCAACTCACTGATATATTTAACAGGGGCGCTGCCATAGCCCAGGAATTTCTCGTTGAAATCTTTGAGCTTATATTTATCACCCATTTTCTTTTTGTATGACTCGCGCAGGTCGATGATTTCTTTGTAGCCGCTGTAATAGCTGGCCAGCTGCACACTGGTTACGCTTACACGTTTCCATTTATTATCGGCCTCTGCTTGTTGTTGGAAAGCCTCGTGAGTAAGCATTTTAACCACCCGCTCTTTGGTCATGGTGCCGGTGTGTACACTGTAGTCAACAATGGTGTTGCAAACCGAGCGTAGGTTCCATTTATCCCACATCAGCCACATTTCGGGTTCGTTGTTGCCGTAACCGTTTTCGAGCATCATTTGCTCGGTGTATACTGCCCAGCCTTCAACCATTGCACCATTGCCCAGGATGGATTTGATCATACTTGGCGCTTTATTAGCATAAACCAATTGGGTATAATGGCCGGGGATAGCTTCGTGAATGCACAGGATCTGCAAAATATATTGATTGTACTCGCGCAGATAGCTTTCTGCTTTCGCCGCAGGCCAGCCGCTCAGGCTGCCCACATTGAAATAGGTATTGCCACCCTTATCATACGGGCCCGGCGAACTTACCGATGCTCCGGCAACACCGGCCATGTAACCAGGCTCTTTACGTACCACCAATGGTTTACTTGGATCTATAAACAAAAGATCTTTACTCTTAACAAAAGCGGTAAGCTTAGGGATCTGCGCCGAAATTGCAGATTGGAAATCATCCGGCTGCACATGTTTAGATGAGAGTGTGTCTATCATTTTACCAATCAACTCCAATGTATCGGTCGGCATAGGTGCTTTGCCAAAGTATTTAGGCCATAGCTGCTTGCTCAACTTGGCCATATCGCGGTGCAGGTACTTTTTGCGTTCTATGGCAGCGTTATATACCTGCTGAGGTGTGCTGGCCGACTGGATCTCGTACTTAAATTTATCCTGGTACAGCTCCTTACCCAAACGGAAGCTGCGCGGCTTATCGTTTTTCATGCCTTTCAGCCAGGCGGCATATCCTTTAATGGCATCGGCCGAAAGCTTGGCCCTATCCAGCATTTTTTGCTTTTCGGGTTGCGGGATATTGGTTTTCTTTAATGAGTCAGCAAAATCACTCTCAAAAATTGATAAACCGCCGGTATGCTGCTCAATAGCCAGATCGGTTAACTCTGTAACGGGGTTTTTAAGCTGCTTTTCTGCTTCTTTATAGTAGGCCGGTATGTTGGCCATCTTCATATAAAAGCTGCGCAGGCGATGGTCTAAAGGCTCATATTTCTCATTAAGAATAAAAGCGAAAGAACCAATTACATTGTATGACGATGGGTCCCACTCGTAAGCCTTTTCTTGTTGCAGTTGCCATTGGGTATACTGCATCTGGTTTTCTATGAGGTGATAATCAATTTTATTATTATCCGGCAAAACGTTCAGTTCAAAGTTGCCCAATGAATCGAGTTGCTTGCGTGTAAATTTCAACAGCTTATCACGGCTATCTGAATTGGGCACAACTAAAATGCTATCGTATTTATGATAGCCTACTTGTGTAGCCCAATCTGGTTGCTGTTTCCATAATTCTTCCAGAAAACGGTCTTCATAGGCAACAAAGGCGGTACTATCTTTTTGAAACTGCGGGCCTACGCCTCCATCCTTTTTACAGCCTGTAAAAAATGCAAGGGCCATTGCCGCTATTAAAATTGACTTTTTTATCACTTGGGTAGGGGTTTAAAATCAGGATAAACTTAAGCAATTACGCTAAATATTTATAATTAGTACCATTATGTAAAAACAGCTTTACAATTATAACCCAACTAATCTGCAAGAAATTTGTTAAACCTAAAATTAAAAACAATGGACAAACAACATCATATATTAATTGATGAGCTGGTTAAACTGTTGCGCGGCGGCAGCGCCCATGCCTCATTAAAAGACGCATTAAAAGATTTACCTGCCGAATTACGCGGCGAAAGGCCACATAATTTGCCATACAGTATCTGGCAATTGGTTGAGCATATCCGCATTACACAGTGGGATATGCTGGAGTTTAGCCGCGACCCAAACCATCAATCGCCCAAATGGCCGGATGAATATTGGCCTAAAGAAGCTGCCCCTGCCGATGAAACAGCCTGGAAAAACACCATCCACCAGATTGATCTTGATCTGGAGAATTTTATCAACCTGCTTAAAAAGGACGACATATACAAAGAGCTACCGCACGGCGACGGCCAGAGTATTTTACGCGAAGCCCTGCAAATGGCCGATCATACCAGCTATCACATCAGCGAGATCATTATTATCCGCAGGTTGTTGAATGCGTGGAAATAAGGGGTTATAAATAAATTGCCTCGTAGAGGCTTAGCTCTACGAGGCATTTAATATCTATAGTCTAAACGCTTCCTATTTCAGCTTATTAATAAAATCAACTACGCCGATAACCAGTTCTGGTTTAATTGGCAGGTCGGGCTGGGTGTAGGTTTCCATGTTTTTGTCTTTATCTGCCGGGGCGTCTTTTAAAACATAGTTCATGTTGGGGATGTTGATTAAAGTAACATCACTTTTTGCTTTCTTAATCTTATCACCCTCATCGGCTTTTACTTGTAAATCTGTGCTACCTTGTATAATCAGTATGGGTATTTTAAGCTTCTTAAGTTCTTTCATTGGTGCATAACGCATCCAGGTTAGCAAGAAGGGTTGGATACTTGGGCGTATGTATGGGTACAAAGAAGCATCTATTTCCTGTTGCACTTTACCCCGGCGCGCTAAACTATCAACCGCATTGCCAAAACGGGTAGAAATATAGTCGGGTAATCTTTTGGCCTGATCTTTCAATACCAGGTATGCAGGCTGGCTGGTACCCTCAACCGAAATAAATGCACCAACAGGGGTTTCCTGCGATGCAACGCTACCTACCAATGAACCTTCGCCGTGGCCTAATACAATTACTTTAGAAAACCGTGGGTCGTCGTGCAGTTTATTAATGAGGGCCATTGCGTCCTCAATATAATCTTCAATATGCAGCTGGTCTTCCTTGGTCGAACTAACGCTCTCGCCTACCATGCGTTTATCATACCTTAAGCTGGCTATGCCGCTTTTGCTTAAAGCCATGGTCAACTCTTTATAGCTATTACTGTTAATACCTTGCTTAACATTGTTTCCGTTACGGTCGGTATTGCCCGATGCACCAACAATAAGCACCACCGGCACCTTACCACTGGCATTGGCCGGCATGGTTAAAGTACCCACCAGGCTGCCCGAAAAACCTTTTACAGAAAACGTTGATTCGCCCAGTGCAGGGTCAACATTTAAAAGCTTAAGCGCCTCTGCAGCTTTGGCGGCATCAGATGGGGTGATATAGTTATCGAAAAGCAACCCTCCCATTTGGTCTTTATCATTCAGGCTAACTTTCATAGCCATTACCGATTTGGTAAAGCTTACCTTATAGGTAGCTACTCCCTTATCATAATTGATAAATGATATTTGCTGTAACCTGCCCAATTGTGATTGCAACTGATTGATCATCACCTGGTTTTTCTCTTCAGGCAATGACACGCGCACCTCAGGCGAAAACATACTGAATATGCTATCGGGCTGATTAAGGTTGTAATACTGCTGAAAACGGGTTATTGCACCTTTATAATTCTTGGGCTCTGACTGGGCGTACGCATTTACTGCTATCACAATAAATACAAAAAGCATTTTCTTCATTCGTATACTTAGATTAAGGGCGAAGTTAATTATCTTCATCAATATTCAAGATGCAACCAAGCGTCTTATTATTTCTTATCAATTTAAAAATCGAAACCTGTGTTCAAATAGTTTGTAACCAAAATAGTATTAAAACGTAAAAATATCACACTAAGCAAAAAACTTATTACAATAAGTTTTTAAATTAGTGGTCTAAACCACACGATACTGAGTTTTTGAATGAAAAAAACGTTTACCTGCCTGTTATTTATCCTCTTTATCAGTATTGTTCGTTACACTTATGCGCAAACTAAGATTTCCGGCCTGCAGGGTAAAATAATTAACGAAAATTATGTTGCTGCCGAGGCTGCCACCATAGTTTTAATGCGCTTCAGAGATTCTGCAAGTATACAAACAACTTTAAGCGATAAAAACGGAGTTTTTGCCTTTAACAATATCAAGGCTGATAAATATTTACTGCAGATTACTAAAACCGGCTACCACAAGATGCTTAGTGGCCCCTATGTAGTTAATACAGGCCGTATTATTGTTATCGACTCTATTAAAATGCAGGTAGCCACCATTAGCCTGAATGAAGTTGTGGTAACCGACAAACGTAAATACTACGAAGTAAAACCCGATAAAACCACTTTAAATTTAGACCGAAGTATACTGGCAACCGGCTCAACGGTATTTAACATTCTGAATACAGCCCCTGGCGTTAAGGTTGGTAATAATGGCGATATATTTTTGCGTGCAGGGCTACGGGCCGCTGTATTTATTAACGGTAAACAGGTACGACTGGAGGGCGATGACCTTACCTCTTACCTGCAAAGCTTACCAACTGCCGATGTAGACCAGGTTGAACTCATTCAGAACCCCTCGGCCAAATACGATGCCTCGGGGTCAGGCGGTATCATAAATATTATATTAAAAAAGGGAAAAAATATTGGCTTTAACGGCAATGTAACAGCCAATGCCGATTACGGCACTTTTGGTAAAGGCGGTGCTACATTTAACGGCAATTACAGGTCGCAAAAATTAAACGTTTTTGGAGGGCTTAGTTATAAATATGTTAAAACAGACCACACCATTAACAACTTACGCAATGTTAATGCAACTGATGTTACCACATTTGACACGCATTATTACAACACACAAAGAACCCCAACGTTAGAGTATCACCTGGGTACCGATTATTTTATCAATCCCACTCATACCATTGGTTTTTTAATAAAGGGTTCTGACGAAAGCAGCAAGCTCGATAAGCAAACCAACACCTACATGTCTGTTAATGGCGTTGGCGATTCTACCATCACCACACTGTCGAACCTTAAACGTAAAAAGGATTTTATTAATTACAACGTTAATTATGCCGGCGCGCTTGGCCATACCAAGCAAATGCTTAGCGCCGATGCCGATTTATCTATCCTTAACCGGCATTCTGATGAGGATATTATCAGCTATGTTTATCCCATAGCATCACACACGCCAATCCTGGCCCAGAACGTGCCGTTTTATAATAACGACACACTGCATAATACAGCACCAACCCGTATTATCAACGAATCGGTAAAAGTTGATTACAGCACCCCTATAGCTAAAACCGGCAAACTGGAAGCCGGCTTAAAAGCCAGTTATGTAAAAAGCGATAATACCCAAACTTTTAATGCACTTGTTAACAACACGTATGCACCTGTACCTGCGTTTACCAGCCAGTTTAATTATACCGAGAAAAAAAGTGCAGCTTATGTTAACTACATAGGCACCAGCAATAAATTTAATTATACCATTGGCTTAAGGGTTGAGCATTTGGTATCTGATGCCAACACCCCAACTATGTCGCATGATGTTAAGCGTGATACTACGGCCCTTTACCCGTCTGTACAACTCGATTACAAAATAAGCGACTCACAGCAGCTTAGTTTTATTTACAATCACCGCACCGAGCAACCCGCATATGAGAGCCTTAACCCAACCGTAAGTTACCAGGACAATTACAATTACCGCTCGGGTAATCCTTTTTTACGGCCTGCTTTTGTCGATCATTTTCAATTATCGTATGCCGGTAAAGAGAGATATCTGATTTCCTTATCTGCAACCACAACAAAAGATTTTTTCGATTACAGTTATTTTGCGCAAAATGATGCTACCAAAGTTTTAGTGACAACCAAACGTAACTTAAAAAGGGTGAACAACTTTGGTATTAAACTCGCTTTGCCGCTGCAATTAACAAGGTGGTGGGATATTAATTTCAACCCCGATTTTTCTTATTATCAGTTTAAAGATTATCAGGGCTTTTTAAATAAATGGTCGAAGGATTTGATACTCGACCTCGACCAGGATTTCAAGATCACCAAAACTATATCTGCTACTTTAAATACGCATTATGAGTCGAGCGTGTTTTATGGTCTTTCATATAACAAACCGGTATTTATTATGAACCCGGGGATCAGCAAGCAAATATTACACAAGGCCGCTACTATCAACCTAAGCGTTTCGGATATTTTTAATACGTACAAAGACCGCTACCAAACCATGTACAGGAACCTTGATATTACCTCATACGATAAAAAGGAAACGCGGATTGTACACCTGAGCTTTGTGTACAATTTTGGCAAACGAACTGTTAAAGGCGCACGCAAACACACTACAGGCAATGGTGATGAAGTGAGAAGGATGTCGGGCGGTGGTGGTTATTAACCCCCGTGCCCGGTTAATATAGCCGAGATAATAATAAGCAATACCAGCAGCGTTATGCCCACGTACAGATAATCTTTCTCTATCATAAAGCCCACTGCCGAAAAGATAATCCGCACCACCGGGGTGGCAATCAGTAAAATAATACCGGCTTGTATAATAGCACGCCCACGGCCGGCTAAAATGCCATGAAAAATTCCGGGCAGTGTGTGCACAAAATCGGGCACGCCCTTAAATTCGTGGTAGTCTATATGTTCGGTGCTGTGGCGGCTCAGGTATATTACCCCACCAATAAAAACAACAAGCATCGATACAAAAACGCCAGCGCGTAATACCCAGCCAATAATGGCCTGCATGTCGGTATCTTTAAATTTTGTATTTGTCATTGTTTATATTTTTCCGCTTAAGCCGTTATAAATCATTTGCCCTGCCAGTATGGTTACAATTACCGCAAACACCCAGCGTAACCAGCCCGATGAGTTGGAGTTTACCAATATTTTAGAGCCTGTTAAAGCGCCCAGTAAAACCCCTATAACCACAGGCATAGCCAATGCAGGGTCGATATAGCCACGTTGCAGGTAAACCACCGCACTTGCCGCCGCCGTAACGCCAATCATGAAATTACTGGTAGTGGTTGATACCTTAAACGGCACGCGCATAATGCTATCCATTGCCACAACTTTCAGCGAGCCCGAACCGATACCTAATAAGCCTGATATAACACCCGCAAAAAGCATCATAATAAAGCCACCGCCTACTTTACGTACGCTGTATTTAATGATTTCGCCATCAGCCGTTGGATAAGAGCCGTTTAGTTTAAGCTTTTGTGCCCATACACTTTCATTTTGTAAAACGGTGGTGTCTTTTTTGCGAAGCGACATGATGGCCGAGAAGATCAGTATTACCCCAAATATAACCGCAATAACCGGCGCATGGATCACTAATGAAAGCATAGCACCTATCAAAGCCCCGGTGGTGGTAGCAATCTCAAGGAACATACCGATACGCATATTGGTAATACCCTCCTTAACATACGCCGCCGCCGAACCCGATGATGTAGCGATAACTGATACCAGCGACGCTCCAATAGCATAATGGATATTTACACCCAGCCCGATAGTAAGTAACGGAATAATTACTACGCCCCCACCTAAACCAGTTAGCGAACCTAACAAGCCGGCGAAATAAGAACCTACCAGTATAATTAATGTTAAAACGAGTACCGACATTTAGCGCAGCAGTATTGAGCTGGCTAAATTAGCAAATACTTTTTTAGCTGCCCGGTTTTTAATGTAACGTTAATCTTAATATTAAACACAAAGCAACTGCGTTATGTTAATGTCTTTCCGAAACATTGCCTACGTTTTTATCCCTTGTTAAAACAAGTGCCATTAGCAATACCGTTACCTTCCCTTCAAAAGGGGAAAACGCAGTAGGTGCTTCTTGCAAAAACTTTAATAAGAGGTAAAATTTAGGCTAATCGACTTTTGTAATCTGTAGATAATTAAATACAAATAGCTACTTTAACCGTTTATAACATTGTATGAGAATTAAGCACTGCCTTTTTATATTATTTTGCCTGATAAGCTGCGAGCTTTTCGCCCAAAGCAAACTGCCCGCCAACATGTTTTTACGTAAGCTACCCAACGGTTTGGATGTACTGGTGATTGAAGACAGTAGCGTACCCCTTGCCACGGTAATGATTACCTGTAAAAATGGCTCGTTTACCGAAACGCCGCAGTTTAACGGGCTAAGCCACCTGTACGAGCACATGTTTTTTAAGGCCAATAAAGACTACCCTTCGCAGGAAGAATTTATGAACCGCATCAGCGAACTGGGTATCGACTTTAATGGCTCAACCACCTTCGAAAATGTGAACTACTACTTCACCCTGCCCAGCGCTAATTTAAAACCGGGTTTGGAGTTGATGAATTCTTCTATCCGTTACCCATTATTCAACCCCGAGGAAATGGCGAAGGAAAACATTGTGGTTGATGATGAGTTTCAACGCCACGAATCGACCCCGGCTTTTGCCTTGATCGATAGCATGGACCACAAAATGTGGGGCAAACTTTACAGCCGCAAAAACCCAACCGGCGACCATAACGTAATCCGCTCGGCTACGCCTGCCTTGATGGATTCGATCAAGAACAAATACTATTATCCAAACAACGCAATGCTTACCATTGCAGGCGATGTAAAGCATGAAGCTGTATTTAGCGAGGTAGAGGCATTGTTCGGTAGCTGGCAGCCCTCTCCCTTCGATCCATTCAAAAAATGGCCGATACCAGAGTTTAAGCCATTAACCAAAGTCGATTATTTCGTGGTGAAATCAAACCTTACCAATGTACCTTTTATCCAGATGGCCTGGTTTGGTCCCGATACCCGTACCGATGTTGCATCAACCTATGCGGCCGATGTATTCTCTTATATCCTCGACCAAAATTCATCGAAACTGAGTAAGGCGCTCATCCAATCGGGGCTGGCACTCAATGTCGATTTTAGTTATTTAACGCTGAGACATACCGGTCCGATCACATTAACCGTAGTACCAAACCCTACCAAAGTGGCCGAATGCTTTGCCGAAATTAAGCACCAAATCTCGCTTTGGGATACCCCCGATTACGTAACCGACGAGCAGCTGGAAACAGCCAAACGCAAACTCGAGATTAAACAGATCCGCGAAGCCGAAGTAACCAGCGATTTTACGCAGGTACTTTCGTTCTGGTGGGCATCGGCATCAATAGATTATTTTAATACCTATAATGACAATTTAAAGAAGATGACAAAGGACGATCTGCGGGCTTATGTACGCAAGTATATCATCAACAAGCCCTATTGCGCAGGCCTGTTAATTAACCCGGGCATGGAACAACAAATTGCCCCCGAAACATTTTTTAAAGCAAAGTAGAAGAGAAGCAAGAGACAAGAACCAGGAAACAAGACATGAATTAAGAGGAATCAGGAATCGAGAGTCAAGAATCGAGACCAAAACAAATTTTGTTAATTCTTAAATTCTCTCAATTCGGTTCAAGACAATAATTATGTTAATTCTGATCAATAAATGAAGAAACTCATAACCACCATATTTTCCTTGTGCTTCATCTTCAGCACAGGTATAGCCCAAACCCTGCCTACCAATACCACCACCTCTTTTATGGTAAATGGTTTAAAGGTAATATTTAAGCCAACCGTTAAAGACGTGATCAGCGTGCGGATGTATTTCCGTGGCGGGGTTTACAATTATCCCGGATCAATGGCCGGGATAGAAAGCATGGCCTTGAAAGCTGCTACCGAATGCGGCACCAAGAAATACAATGCCGATAAATTTCGCGACCTGGCCGATGAATTTGGCGTAGCGATAGGCGGTTCGGCCACTTACGATTATGGCAATATTGGTATTGATTGCGTTGCTAAATATTTTAACCAAAGCTGGGACCTGTTTGCCGAGGCCATTAACAACCCAATATTTGACAATGCCGAAGTACAGCTATTAAAAAGCAAACAAATAACCCTGATTAACGGCCAGCAAAGCGACCCCGACCAGCACCTCGACAACCTGCAGGTACAAACCGCCTTTGCCGGTACACCTTACGCTACCGACCCGGACGGCACGGAGCAAAGCCTCACCGCTTTAAGCAGCACCGACCTGAAAGAATATTACTATAACCTGCTCAACAAAAACCGCATGTTTATTGTGGTAGCCGGTAATATTAGTCGCCAGCAAATTGAGGAGAAGATCAAAGCCTCTTTCGCTTCGCTCCCATCAAAGCCGTACACCGCACCTGTTCGCCAGGCACCGGTTTGGAAAGAGAATAAAGTTTATGTAGAAAGCCGTGCGCTGGCCACCAATTATATAAGCGCAGCCTTTAATGCGCCGCCGGTAAACAGCCCGGAGGAGTTTTTAGCTTATCGCATGGGTATCTCTGCCTTTGGTGGAACACTTTTTAACGAGCTCCGCACTAAACTCAATTTATCTTATGATCCCGGCGCTTATGCAGTATCGCAACTCATGTCGTATGGCATCATCCACGTAAGCACCAACAGCCCTAAAGAAGCCATAGAAGCAACCGCCCGCACATTGAGCCGCCTGAAAGAACTCGGCATATCAGACGAAGGGTTAAAATATTTGAAAGGCAGCTTCATCACCTCTAACTACATTAAAGAGCAGGGTTCGGGTGCAATCACCGCCAACCTCGGTTCGGCCGAAATTAATGGTGGCTGGGAATATGCAGATAAGCTGCCCGCTATGATTAATGCCATAACCGTTGACCAAATAAACGCAGCCATGCTCAAGTACATTAGTGGCCTTCGCTGGACTTACATCGGCGACCCTGAACTTGCAAAAAAAGCCGAAGAGGCTTTTAGCACCCAGGTGCATTAATGGTTTATGTATTCACAAATTTGATCGGCCTAAATTATACCCCTTATTAACATTAGTGGTATTGGCAATACCGTTGCATTCCCCTTTTAAAGGGAAAACTACTGCCTGTGCAAATGCAAAAACGTTCACAAGAGGTATAATTTCTGCTGATTAAACTTGTGCTACCGATACTTGCTTCAATAAACGGTAGCAATTAGGACGATCAGTTTAGGTCCGTATTTTAATGGGGGAACGGGTGTATAATGGCGAAATAATAAGTCCAGGCGATGAGTAATAACTGCATCGGGATACGGAAGATAAGGTAAAACACTCCCGGGCCGCTAAAGTCGCCTTCTTCCATATTTACCCGGCGCTGCGTTGCATACACATTGGCCGGTAGCATGGCTATTAAAAATATCACCAGTAAATAACCTGCTGTTACACGGGTTTCATAGATCATGATGCCGGCCGCACCTACAATTTCGATGACGCCGGTAATAAGTATTATGAGTTTTTTTAGCGCATTGGGGATAAAAGGTGGCACCATCAAAATCATGCCTTTTATAAAAACAAAGTGTGCTATCGAAGTAAACAACAGCATTACGCATAAGGCCAGCCGACCGCTAAAATACAAATCTTCCCGCTGCTGAAATGCGTAGGTAAACAGCATCGATAAGGCAAAAACAGACACTAAAACAATGAGTGGTTTCATGTTAAAAGCATAAGGGGTAAATAATTTACAATTGGTTAACATAAATGTAGTTAATCTGTTGTTTTTCTGTACCCTTTCACTAAACTTTTTTCAACAAAAAATAGCGGTAGCCTGTTGTTATGTGTAAGTTTGATATAAAGCCCGCTAAACTTTTTCTTCTGAAGAATGCCGACAATCCGCTGTTAGAAACTCAATATTATTTTTTGAAACAGACAGGCGTTGTTTAGTTTTTGGAGGAGGAAAAATTTAGGGATCAATATCATCATACCCTTAACAAAACATAGCTATGTCGTACCAAAAAATCACAGAGCTTTTAGGCAAAGACGCCGATTCGCTTTTAAACCACGAATGCAAAACTTTTTCTAAAGATCTATTACACGCCCCCTCGCCCGATTTTATCGATAATGTATTTTTAAACACTAACCGCAATCCGCAGGTACTACGCAACCTGGCTGCCATATACAATCACGGCCGCCTGGGTGGCACAGGTTATTTATCGATACTCCCGGTTGATCAGGGCATCGAACATACCGCAGGCGCATCATTCGCCAAAAACCCGATGTATTTCGACCCCGAAAACATTATCAAACTGGCTCTCGAAGCAGGATCAAACGCTGTGGCTACCACCTTTGGCAACCTGGCCAGCGTGGCACGTAAGTATGCCCATAAAATTCCTTTCCTGGTAAAGCTGAACCATAACGAGCTGCTCACCTACCCTACCAAGTACGACCAGATTATGTTTGGTTCGGTTGATGATGCCTGGAACCTGGGCGCAGCTGCCGTAGGAGCAACGATTTATTTCGGATCTGAAGAATCAGACCGCCAGATTGTGGAAGTAGCCAAAGCTTTTGAGCGCGCACATCAGCTAGGCTTGCCTACCGTTTTATGGTGCTATACCCGCAACAACGGCTTCAAAAAAGATGGCGTTAATTACGAAACCGCAACAGATATAACCGCACAAGCCAACCATATTGGCGTAACCATACAAGCCGATATCATCAAACAAAAAATGCCTGATGTAAACGGCGGCTTTAGCACCATCGGTTTCTCTAAAACAGACCCATTGATGTACAGCGAATTGGTTACCGATAACCCGATTGATATGTGCCGCTACCAGGTAGCCAACTGCTACATGGGGCGTGCCGGATTGATCAACTCAGGCGGTGAGTCAAAAGGTGCATCAGATTTAGCTGATTCTGTGAAAAATGCCGTAATCAACAAACGCGCAGGTGGCTCAGGGCTGATACTTGGTCGCCGCTCTTTCCAGCGTCCATTTGCTGAGGGTGTTGATTTTTTGCATACCATACAGGATGTATATCTGGAGAAAGAGATTGGCTTAGCTTAAGAGATAAAGGATAAAAGACTTTTGGACGAAGGACAAATGAGGGATATTGCTATCCATCTTTTGTCCTTTGTCTTTATTCTAAAAATTCTTAATCCATGGCTGTCGCAAGTTTAGCGCGCGTAACTTGTGACTTAACTACTGTAAGCTTCCAGCTTACGTAAGGTGAAACCTTACCCAAGTATAACCACAGGTTGGAAACCTGCGGTAGCGAATATGAAGGACAAATGAGGGATATTACTATTCATCATTTGTCCTTCATCTTTAATCCAAAAATCCTTAATCTATTTCAAATAACTTTCCCTCACCGCCTTAAACTCCGAACCTTGTTTCCATTGCGGCCACTCGTTGCTATAGGCCAGTTTTTTGCCGACTAAGAAAACAAGTTGCAAATCCTGGATAGTACCGCTTACATCCCATTTGGCGGCGTCATATTCGTCGTTGGGTTTGTGGTATACGTTGCTGTTGTAGTATTCGTGCATTTTAAGGCCAGCTTCTTTACCCTGGACTACCAGGTCGGTACCGGTTTCGATGTAGAGGGCCGGGATACCCACTTTGGCAAAATTGAAATGGTCCGAACGGAAATACATGCCTTTTGATGGCACTGCTTCGGGCTCAATATGTCGGCCTTGTGTTTTGGCAGCCTCCGACAAGTAATCTTCCAATTGCGATTGTCCGTACCCTACTACCGAAATATCTTTGGTTTTTCCGTAAGGGTAAAACATATCCATGTTAATATCAGCCACTGTTTTATTTTTCGGGAAAGCCGGATTCTCGGCATAATAGGCCGATCCCCATAAACCCTGCTCTTCTGCCGTAACCGACAAGAAGATGATGGTGCGCTCGGGCTTAGTCTTCATGCTCTTAAAGGCTTTGGCCAGTTCCAGCAAACCTGCAGTTCCGCTGGCATTATCGATGGCGCCATTATAAATACTATCGCCTTTGGCATCTGGCTTACTGATACCGAAGTGGTCCCAATGGGCTGAATAAATAATGCACTCATCGGCATGTTTGGTACCCGTAATCTTAGCAATCACATTGTGCGACTGGTTATACTTGCAAGTAGTACTTAAACCAGTAGTAACATTTAAATTCATCAGGCTGCCTTTAAAGTCGGGAGCTAATGCCTTAGACAGCATGGTTTTATAATCAGTACCAATTGTGGTAAATAATTTCTCTGCAGATGGCAATGTCAACCATCCCTCGAAAGCACACTTATAACTTTCGTGGCCGCGCGGATCGAGGTATAATTTCGATGCTTTCCAGCTATTAGCAACCACGCTGAAACCATAGGCAGCAGGTGCAGTATCGTGAATAATTAAGCAGCCTTTGGCACCGTGTTTAGCCGCTTCATCGTATTTATAAGTCCAGCGGCCGTAGTAGGTCATGGTTTTACCTTTAAACTGTTTGGCATCATAATAACCCGGATCATTAACCAGCACTACCACAATTTTACCCTTTACATCCAGCCCGGCATAATCATCGTGGTGAAACTCGGGTGCCGAGATGCCGAAACCGGCGAAAACCAGTTCTTCGTTCTTTAGGTCGATACGCGCATCTGTGCGGCGTGTCCACAAAACATAATCCTTTAACCCCTCCAAGTCGAAACTGGCATTGGCTCCCGTTACCTTCATCTGCGGATCGGGATTGGTATAGATAGATACCATTGGTACCGGCTGTAAATAGCTGCCCTTATTGCCTGGCTCTAAACCCAAAGCCTTAAACTGCCCTTGTAAATAATTGAGCGTAGCTGTTTCACCCGGGCTAAACGGCAGGCGTCCCTGCAATTTATCGGATGATACCTCGCTTACGTATTTACGGTAGCTGGCCTCGGTAAAGGAGTTTAGCCCATCGGTATTTTGAGCCAATGCCGGGTATAGGCTGCCGGTAAAGCAAGCGGCAAGCAGAGAGAGCTTTATGTTTTTGATATTCATGGACTGCGTTAGTTGTTTGAACTGGCAAAATACGCATTGATTTTCTTTTTGTCATATTGAGCGATAGCGAAATATCTTCTTCACCCTGTAAGATCGCTAATAAATCGCAGAAGATCCTTCACTACGTTCTGGATGACAAATTTTTCATTTTTTTAATTGAATAATTAAACTATTAACACCGTTCCGAAAACCCAGTCCGGAAAACTGCAACAAATTTTTCTCTTATCTATTTCATAATTAATTGGCTTGTTAATGCCTTCTGCATTAAAGGGCATTACAAAGTAAATAAACAGGATAATAAGTTTTCGTGGCGCAACTGTGTCACAAAGCAAAACCCACATTAATTAGTACTTTTGGGGCAGTCTGAATGGCCCGTGTGATTCCCCTCTTGAGAGGGGGTGCAGGGGTGTGTCTTTCCGCTTTGATAACACACCCCTTCCATCACACAATTCCGGCCCGCCCCCTTTCAAGAGGGGAATTGAAAAGCTCAGATTTATAGCATTACATGGGTTACAAAAGCTTACAAGCCTGCATTACCGATCTGGAAAAACACGGTCACCTTATCCGCATCAAGGAAGAAGTTGACCCTTATTTAGAAATGGCAGCCATTCACCTGCGGGTGTTTGAGCAGCAAGGGCCTGCTTTGCTTTTCGAAAATGTAAGGGGCAGCAAGTTCCCTGCGGTATCAAATCTGTTTGGTACGCTGGAGCGGTCGGAATTTATTTTCAGGGATACGCTGGAGAAGATCAAGACGTTGGTTGACATTAAAAGCGACCCCCTGAAGGCAATTAAGAACCCTATCAAATACGCTAATGTTGCCATGACTGCCCTCTCGGCCTTACCCATGAAAGTGAGCAGCAGCCATATTAAGAACTTCAGCAAAACCACCATCGATGCACTGCCGCAAATTGTGAACTGGCCAATGGATGGTGGCCCTTTTGTAACCATGCCCCAGGTTTATACCGAGGATATGGACAAGCCCGGCATTATGAACGCCAACCTGGGCATGTACCGCATTCAGCTGGGGGGTAATGATTATATCCAGAACGAGGAGATCGGCCTGCATTATCAGTTGCACCGCGGTATCGGCATCCATCAAACCAAAGCCAATGCCAAAGGCCAACCACTAAAGGTGAGCATATTTGTAGGCGGCCCGCCATCGCACCCGGTAGCGGCCGTAATGCCATTGCCCGAAAAAATGCCGGCCACGATTTCCGCAAACTTACGTGAGTTGTTGCGCGAGTCGTGGGCGATGGCGACTTTGATTTCCTGGTCGGGGAAGCTCTGCTTCAGGTAGTTGCACAGGCCCTGGGTGGCCATGCCCAGCGTGTAGCGGTTCATGCGGTTGGAGCCCGCGCCCATGATGCCGCGCAGGCCGCCTGTGCCAAACTCCAGGGTGCGGTAGAAGGCGTCGGTCAGCGCATCGTCTTGGCCGGAGGCCTGGAGCTGCTTTATTTCGGCTTGGGTATCAGCGTCGTAAGCAGGCGTGAGCCAGGTCGCGATGCGCTGCTGAACGTCGGGGGAGAGGGGCATGGGAAGAAAGAAAAAAGAGGGTGTAGAGGTCAGAAACGGCCGTAAAGGAAAGAGGTTCGGCACCAGGAAACCAAACCCGCCGCAGGGGGCCGCCACCGGCCGCGCCGCCGGTTAAAGGACCGTTATCTTTTGCGACACGACCCCGTGCGCCGACTGGAGCTTGAGTACGTACTGCCCGGCTTCTACCGGGCTTAGGTCGAGGTCGAGGGTCAGCTGGCCGCCCGCCAGCGGCACGGCCAGCACCACCTGGCCCAGCAGGTCTTGCAGCAGTA
>CAHJXH010000014.1 GCA_903644075.1 Sphingobacteriaceae bacterium
CTTCGGGGAGGTTAGGAGGGGTCCGCCCAACTCTTATAATAATTCGGGTCTTCAATCTTAATCGCATCTTCAGTCAGCATCAGCGGATGGAATGGATCAATCATCACCGCTAATTCCTCCGTACTCTCCTTCCCTATCGATTTCTCTACCAAACCAGGGTGTGGGCCATGCGGGATTCCTCCGGGATGCAGGGTAATCTGACCTTTCACCACGTTTTTGCGACTCATAAAGTCCCCGTCTACATAGTAAAGCAACTCGTCGCTATCCACGTTGCTGTGGTTATAAGGTGCGGGGATTGATTGCGGGTGGTAATCAAACTTCCTCGGTACAAATGAACAGATTACAAAGTTATTGCCCTCAAAGGTCTGGTGTACCGGTGGCGGCTGATGAAGGCGGCCGGTTATCGGCTCAAAATCGTGGATAGAAAATGCCCATGGATAATGCAGCCCATCCCAGCCAATAAAATCGAAAGGATGCGTACCGTAGATGTACGGGTAGATTAGGCCTTGTTTTTTGATAAGCACTTTAAAGTCGCCCTTCTCGTCGTGGGTCTCCAGGTTTTGCGGGCGTTTAATGTCGCGCTCGCAGTAAGGCGAATGCTCCATCAGCTGGCCAAACTGGTTACGGTACCGCTTTGGCGTACGGATAGGGCTAAAGCTTTCTACAATAAACAGGCGGTTATCGGTATCGTTAAAATGCAGCTGGTAAATGGTTCCGCGGGGGATAACCAGATAATCGCCATACTCAAATTTGATATTGCCGAAACCGGTTTTTAATTCACCTGAACCTTTATGGATAAACACCACTTCATCAGCCTGGCTATTTTTGTAGAAATAGTCCGTCATGCTTTGGCGTGGCGCAGCAAGCGAAATATGCAGATCGCTGTTTACCAGTACCGGTTTACGGCTTTTCAGGTAATCATCTTCGGGCTCAATATTGAAGCCAATTAGGTTGGTATGTTTCAGGTGTTTCTCACGTGCAATTTTAGGTTCAACACTGTAAGGCTCGCCCAATTCTTTAACAATAGTGGGCGGGTAACAGTGGTATACCAGCGAATACATGCTCGAGAAACCTTCGGTCGAAACCAGTTCTTCGGCATACAGCGAACCATCCGGTTTACGGAAAATGGTATGACGCTTATGAGGGATCTCTCCCAGCGTATGGTAAAATGGCATAATGATTACTAATTGGTTAATAGTAAAACGTTATAGCAAATAAATGGTTGTATTTAAGTAAGATAGAGCCGGATACCACGATGGCACGACTACGAAAACGGTTAAAGGGAAACCGAGTACTGAGCGAACACTATTTTGGACAGCATAGCATAACGAAAGGCAACCACGATTTGCATCGAGATAAGCCTTTGTACGCGGTATGTCTGTTTAAACAGGTTCATGGGTGTTTTTGGTACGGCTAAGTTAGCGGATAAAAATTAATATGCAAGCATAATATTAACGCAGCAAAATTTGTTTTAGTTTTGATTAACCACCATTATTATCAGCCTTATGAAGTTAGTATCGTACAAAACCGAAGATCGGGAGCATTTGGGTATTTTTGTAAATGGCCACATCTACAACCTGCACTCCTGCGATAAACTGATACCCGATAATATGAATGCCTTTTTAGCCGAAGGCGACGAGCTGATGGAACATGCCCAGCGTGTGCACCAGGCTATTAGCTCCGGCAAAATGGATGCCCGTGAGGAACTTTTCTTCGAGTTGATAGCACCTGTTCCCCACCCATCTTCCTGCCGCGATGCATACGCCTTTAGGCAGCATGTAGAAACTTCGCGCCGTAACCGTAAGGTGCCGATGATTCCTGAATTTGACCAATACCCTGTATTTTATTTTACCAACCATAACGCCATACAAGGCCCCGGCGAAATTGCCTGCATGCCAGACCATTTCGATAAGCTCGATTTTGAGCTGGAAGCGGCCATTGTAATCAACAAAAAAGGCCGCAATATCCAAGCTTTCGAAGCTGATACTTACATAGCAGGCTATATGATTATGAACGACATGAGCGCCCGCACCCTGCAAATGGAAGAAATGTTGTTAAACCTCGGCCCTGCGAAAGGCAAAGATTTTTCGACCGTAATTGGCCCATGGCTGGTTACCCCTGATGAACTGGAACCTTACAAAACGGCCACCAAACGCGGCCATACCGGCAACACTTATAAGCTGCAAATGAATTGCCGCGTAAACGGCAAACAAGTATCCTCAGGCAACCTCGCCGATATGGATTGGACCTTTGCTGAAATCATTGAGCGCTGCTCATACGGCTGCGATTTGTTACCCGGCGATGTAATAGGATCAGGCACGGTAGGTACCGGATGCTTCTTAGAGTTAAACGGAACCGGATTATTAAATGACCCTAACTACGCTGTACAATGGCTGCAACCGGGTGATTTAATTGAAATGGATGTAACAGGCTTGGGAATGCTGGGTAATGTGATTACGAAGGTAGAGAGTGATTGGAGTATTTTGGGAGAAAAGAAGTAGGGTCTAATAGTTTTTTGTCATCCTGAGTTATAAAATCCGGGGGCCTCTAAGGGTGCAATGACATGTTTGAAAATCAGCCACTTAATAAACATGTCATGGGTAGCGATAGCGAAGGATCTTCTTCGCCCTGTATAGCCGGATTGTATATCGAAGAAGATTCTTCATTTCATTCAGAATGACAAAGTGAAGAGAATAAACTCCATAAAACAACCTCCCCTCTTCATCAGTATATCACTTATGATCGTTAACTACACCCAACAAGGCTGGGAAATTATCACCCAACGGGCACACGGCTTGCTCGCAGCCCAATTGGCTATGCACTGGCAAATTAAAACCCGGCCACAACGCTGGACTGAAACCGTAATAGCCATAGCCGGCCACGATGATGCCCAAACCGAACTGGAAGAAAACGATCTCCTCACCCCACAAGGCGGCCCGGTTAACTTCGCCATGAAATTATTTGAGCCGGAACGTTGCCAGCGATTATTAGATTTTTCTTTATCGCGAAGCAGGTATACGGCTCTCCTGGCCTCCATGCACATGTGTTTTTTGTATAAGAAAGAGATTGATACCAATCCGTTAGTGAAAAAATTTTTGGAAAATCATCACAAGCAGCAAACCCAATGGTGCAAAGAACTGAAAATTACCAAAGCAGAAGCTGACCGTATTTACGGCTTGATGGAATGGTGCGATGCATTCTCGTTATTGCTTTGCCAACATGAGGTACAGCCCGAGCATCGGGTTATTGAAATTAGCCGAGGGTTTGATGACAGGCAGTACACTTTAAAACGGGCGGCTGATGGTACACTCCATGTTTCGCCCTGGCCGTTTGAGGATAAAAGCTTTGAGGTACATGTGGAAACGAGGGTGATTCCGCAACTGCAGTTTGAGCGTAATGAGGAGTTTAAGAAAGCTTTTTTAGATGCGGAGGTTGTGGAGAAGAAGTGGGTGTTGAAGCGGTAATCGTCTCTCTTAACCTTTTGTCATATTGAGTTATAAAATCCGCGGCCTCTAAGGGTGCAATGACATGTTTGAAAATCAGCCACTTAATAAACATGTCATGGGTAGCGATAGCGAAATATCTTCTTCGCTTTGTTTAGTCTTGAACCAGAATTTACTGAATTAAAGAATTAACAGAATATAAAGCGCAGAAGATTCTTCATTACATTCAGAATGACAAACCACAATTGTCATCCCGAACCCACAGGACAGGTATGCTTTTGAGAGGTTGTCGACCTGTATATCCGCTTAGCATGTGGGGTGCTGAAACAAGTTCAGCATGACGGGCTTATAAAACAATGCCGACTGCCACTACCTGCTACTACTTCCATTCCCTCTTCAGGGGGTTAGGGGGCTTATATCCCCAAAACCTGCTTCAACTTCACATAACCCGATTTACTAACCGGGATCTTAGCGCCCGATTTTAGGATGGCGATGTGCGAGTCTTTTTCGTAAGGATCTATGCGGGTAATTTGATCGATGGCTACAATGTATGAACGGTGTACACGCACAAACTGACGAACGTCGAGCACTTTCTCAAAGAAGCTCATCGTTTTGTTTTTTAGGAATGAACCTTCGGCAGTGTGTACGCTTACGTAGTCGTCATCGGCTTCGAGGTAAAGCACATCGTGTACCGGGATGATTTTAACCTTGGTACCGGTTTTAACCACAATACGATCATGCTGTACGGGCGACTGGGTAGCTACCTCTTCCAACAGACTCTCCGTTTGTTTTTGCTGCTGAACAGGTGTGCCGCTTTGCGCCAGGTATTTATCAACCGCTTTTTTAAAACGTTCTTTGCTGAAGGGTTTCAACAGGTAATCAATCGCATGGGCTTCAAAAGCTTTGATGGCAAACTCGTCGAAAGCAGTGGTAAAAATTACAGCAGGTGGTTGTTCTAACAATTCAAGCATTTCAAAACCATTGATCTTGGGCATTTGCACATCCAGAAAAATCAGGTCGGGCTGCGATTGCATAATGGCTTTCATGCCTTCAAAGCCATCGCCGCATTCCTGCAGCACCTGTATCTGGTCTTTATAATCCTGCAAATATTCCAGAACCACCATTCGTGCCAGTGGCTCATCGTCAATGAGTAATACTTGTTTCATTTAGGGCTGAGGTATTTTTATTATAGTTGTAAAGATATTATCATTTACATAGGTTTCAACCAAATCGTTACGGGTATATATCAAATATAATCGGCGCTGCATCCCGCTCAAACCAAAACCCGTCCCCTTGCGCGGTTTGGCCGTTTGTGGGTCGTATGGATTTTGTACAATAATTACCAGGTAACCTTCGTCAACTTCACCCCTTAAACTTACTACTACATCGCCTATTGTATCATACAAACCAAATTTAATGGCGTTTTCTACCACGGGCTGTAAAAGTAATGGCGGCATTACTGCTGTGCGGCACTGCTCGTCGCAGCTAATCTCTGTTTGCAGGCGATGGCCGAAACGTACCTTTTCAATATCGAGATATAATTGTAAGTGGGCCAATTCTTCGTTCAAAGTAACCTGCTGCTGATCGTCTTTCTTCAAAGTTCCGCGCAAAAAGTCTGATAGCTGGTGGATCATCTTCCTTGCCTCTTCGGGTTTAAAACCAATTAAAGCATTAATAGAATTTAAGCTATTAAATAGAAAGTGGGGTTGTAATTGTTGGCGCAGGGTATAAAGCTCGGCCTCTTTGGCCAGTTTCTCGGCTTCGGCTTTGCGTTTTTCGTTCTCTTTATTATCCTGTTGGGCGTACCATACCAAACTGATCATGGCCATCCAACCTATAGCCATAAAATTGGTAAAGTAGCGGATAATGAGCGATTTAATTACGAATACAAAGTACTCGCCATCCTTTATCATAGCGGGCAAAGCAAAGCGCGATATAGCTAAACAAATACCGGCCAGCAAACCGCACCAGATCAATAAGTTTAAATAACTGCTTTTTGAAGGCTGGTAAAAACGCAGTGTGTTGTCAATTAACCAGCAAGCGCCTGCCAATGCAATGGTGCTAACGCAGCTATCGGTAATGGCAATATACCAATCGAAGCCGTAGCTATGTATCAAATACAGCTGCAATGCAGTCCATATAGCGCCGCAGGCTACAAAGCCCCAGCGAAGGTTTACAAAGGTTGATACAGGTGCACTCAAAACGGCTTGGTTTAATGTTCAGTTTATACCGTGGCAGCCTCGCGGTTTGCCCGGTTATATTGTTCGGCATTATTTGCCTGGGTACGTTGGGGTTTCGGCATTAAATCAGGCGCGGTGGTTAAGCCGCGCCTGATGGGATTGTTTTAGTGTGATTGTGATTAGTAACTTTTAATCTCGACCCCGGCAAATATGGAAGTACCTTTTAATACTAATATTTTATCAGGACTAAGCGGGATACCACCGGGGCGGCGTTTATCATCAATACCGGCAAATACAGCGGCCATATCTGATGTTACCTGCCAGTGCGGTGGCACAATGATTTTGATGCCGCCAAACAGTTGAGTAACATCTATATAAATCCTGCCATTAATATCGGCCTGGGTAAAGTTAAGTTCTGTACCACCGAAGATGTTGACTACCTCGCCGCCTTTAAAATCTTTTGACAGGATTGATTTGTGCACGCTGCCAAATACCGAGGTTGTATCTAAATGATCGTCGCCCATGGCAAATTTCGAACCGAAAGCAGATTGTGGATTAGGTTGAGGCTGTGGTTCACCTTCAATTGGGTTACCGTTCTCGTCCACATTTACTTTGGCATCCCATTCAGGTGCGTTGTATTTATAATTGTAGTTATAATCATAAGTGTTGGTTACACCATCTTGATGTCCCCATTTACGTCCGAAACTTTTTTTGAATTTGTCTTTACCCAGAATAACCCAAAGGCCAAGAGTAATTAGTAACAGCGGCCAGATAAAGTGAGAAAGATCGAAACCAGGGAAAATATCATCGGCCAAAAACAGCGCGCCGATTACAATCATAACTATTGATCCTGTGTTTCTGAAGTTGTGTTTAGCACCACTGTATACACCTACGATGATGAGGATAACCGGCCATCTGAATAACCACCATGGTGCAACTAAAAAGTTTAACTGTTGAAATAGCAATATTGCTCCAAAAATCAACAGTACAAGTCCGGCGATGGCTTTTCCATTGCCGGGCTTTTTAGGATATATTGTGTCGTTGTTCATTGTTCTGAATTAAAATCTTATCCAAAACTATAATAACAATGCACATATGCCAATTAATAACTGGCTGTTAGTGAAAAAAACTCGGTAAACAGGGATTATGGAGCGGTGAAAAAAGAGAGTCAAGAATCGAGAACCAAGAATCAAGACAATTGCCCACAGCATATATACTAAAACACGTCATTGCTGTACGAAGCAATCGCGAACTGTACAGAGCGGCTCTGTAGATCGTGGATTGTTTCGTACCTCAATGACGTGCTGGGAGGTTACTATTAAACGAGACACAAAGTATTGTGTCTCTACGGAAAATGGTTCTCTCTGTATTTCACAATGACGTAATGTGTAACTCCCCTTCAGGGGGTTTGGGGGATTACAAGAACATCCCGCCCGATGCTTCTATCCGTTGCGCTGTGATCCAACGGGCATCATCTGAGCATAGGAAAGCTACAACACCGCCAATATCATCCGGCTGACCAATACGGCCCAGCGCGGTTTGTGACGACAGGAACTCCACCACACCCGGATGTTCGCGGGCAGCGGCAGTAAAATCGGTTTCGATAATACCGGGGGCAACCAGATTAACGGCGATACCACGTGAGCCTAACTCTTTAGCCAAGTATTTGGTTAACACTTCGATAGCGCCTTTCATTGATGCATAGGCCGAATAGCCCGGTGTAGCAAAGCGGGTTAAACCGGTTGATGTATTAATGATGCGGCCACCATCGGCAATTACCGGTAGCAGGGTTTGGGTTAAAAAGAAAACGCCTTTAAAATGGATGTTGAACAGGTTGTCAAAATCTTCTTCGGTAGCCTCGGCAAATGGTGCTCGGGCATCAATACCGGCATTATTGATCAGGAAATTGAATTTATCTGTATGCCATACTTTTTGCAGGATCACCAATAATTCGGCTTTAAAAGCGTCGAAGGTTTTAACATCGCCTGTGTTGAGCTGTATGGCGGCGGCTTTGCGGCCTAAGGCTTCAATTTCAGCTACTACTTTGTCGGCCTCATCTTTACGGCTGTTGTAGGTGATGATAACATCGTTCCCTTTTTTAGCCAGGGTAATGGCTTCGTTTTTCCCCAGTCCGCGGCTGCTGCCGGTTACCAGTGCTATTTTGTTTGTTGCTTCCATATGATCTTTGATTGTTTAATTGAACAATACAAAGGTCTAAATAGTTACAGCGAAAATTATGGTGACTGTTTCAGTTTAAATGGTGACAGTTTCAGTTTTTTGATGCGACTGGCGGTACTTATTCGGCGTCATCCCCTCAAAATGTTTGAAAAACTTGGTGAAGTTAGAAGGATCGTAAGTTAAATTCCGGGCGATTTCGGCAATGGGCATATTGGTATTTACGAGCTGATCGCGTACAATATCCAGGATACGGTGCTCAATAAAATAACAAGGCGCTTTACCGGTAGTGAGCTTAATGGTATTGCTTAAATGAGTCGGGTGAATATGCAATAACTCAGCAAAATTCCTGATCTCATACATATCAACCGCAGCCCCGCTCAAAATATCGTCGAGGTGCTTATCAATCGCCTTCAGGTAATCGGCCGTAATTTCGTGCTGGCGTGCGAAGATCTTTTTGGGGATTTTGGCTGCAAGGGTTTCCATATTTAAAGTTAAGCAAGATGTTGCTTGATTTATGTTGGCAAAAGGTAAATCTTTTTGTGATTGAGATTCTATTGATGTCCGCTTTTCCACCTCAGATCCTCTTCCCAATTCCATCCTCTGCATACTTTTTAATCACTGCATTACGATTAATCAGTAATTTTCTGAGATAAGCAGTCAGAATCAACCTATCAGCAATGAATCCTAAAATTCCAAACGGAGATTGGAAATTAAAAACATCCGTCATTAAAGTGCCGCAATTTTGGGTTTCGAAAGTATGGGTGTGTTTGATGAATTTGAACGGCCCTTTCACCATTTCATCCGTAAAATATTCATTGTCTACGAGGCTGGTGATTTTGGAAGTCATCTTAAACCAGATCCCGAAGTGGCGGGCTCGCCAGGTTACATATTCGCCGAGTTTGATAAGGCCGGTGGTTGTGCCGTCGATGGCTTCTTCGTTGGTATGGGCGGTGGAAATCTTATGGAGATCGATACTTAGGGAAAGATCAAAACAAACCTGTGCCGGTGCTGCGATAAAGGTTTGTAAGGTGATCTGGGGCATGATTTCTCTTTAAAAATTAACGTCATTGCGAGCGATAGCGTGGCAATCCCCTACTTACAGAGCGGCGCTGTAGGTCGGGGATTGCTTCGTTCCTCGCAATGACGCGGTCTGGCTATTTTATCAAATGAGACACAAAATATTGTGTCTCTACGGAAACATGGATCTTGACTCCTGGCTCTCGATTCCTGACTCTCTTACAAAGAAGGTTCCTGCTGGCTTAAGCAATGGAAGCTACCCAACCCCCAGATAATATCTGTAGAATCGATGCCAACGACCTTACGGTCAGGGAAGCAGTTTTGTAAGATCTCTAATGCCAGCGCATCCTTATCACAGCGGTACGTTGGTACCACTACCGCGCTGTTGGCGATGTAGAAGTTAGCGTACGATGCCGGTAAACGCTGATCGTCATAAACGACAGCATCGGGCATTGGCAGCTCCACAATATTTAGCGGACGGCCATCCAGCAGTCGCATGGTTTTTAAAGTTTCGAGGTTTTCCTGCAGAATGTGGTAATTCTCATCCTCGGGGTTACTTTCTACAACGGTAACCACCGTGTCCTCGTTAATGAAACGGGTTATGTCATCAATGTGGCCGTCAGTATCGTCGCCGATAATGCCATCGCCCAGCCAAAGCACCTGCTTAACACCGTAGTAGTTTTGCAGGTATTCTTCAATCTGTTCTTTGGTTAAATGTGGGTTGCGGTTTTCGTTCAACAAACAGGCGGTTGTGGTCAAAACCGTACCGGCACCGTTAAAATCAACCGAACCACCTTCCATCACAATACCGGGATGGTAAACAGGTAAACCAAACTGGTAAGCAATACGGGTAGGGATCACATCATCCAGATCGAACGGTGGATATTTACCCCCCCAGGCATTGTAGCCCCAGTCTACAATCACTTTCTCCTTAGTCTCCGCATTAATCAAAAACGCCGGACCGTGATCGCGGCACCAGGCATCATTGGTTGGGAACTCATAGAACTCAACCTGGCTCAAATCAGCACCAACCCCTTCCAGCTGTTGTTTAGCAAAAGCCATCATCAGTTCGTCTTTTACGTTGATGCGTACCAGCTCACCTTCGGCAACTACTTTAATAAACTCGCAGTATTTGCTGTAGATGAGTCCGATTTTGCCCGGCCATGATTCTTCCTTATGAGGCCAGCTTAACCAGGTTGCGGTGTGTGGCGCCCACTCTGCAGGAAAGCTAAACCCCTGCGAAGCAGGGTTTAAGTCCGTGAGTCCGTGAGTCCGTGAGTCCGTTCCTTTATTCGGTATATCTTTTTCTTCTGGAGTAGGCATAATTATTATTTCAATGAGAATCTTAAAGCATTTAGCATACTAAGTATCTCTTTACATTGACTATAAATTTTGTCAAAATCTGTTTGAGAAATTAAATCACGTTTTTGCGCTAAATACAAACAGCTTACAACTTCAATATTAGATCTCAAGGCATATCCCAAAAACTTATTGAACTCGGGATTGCTTTGTCCGGTTGAACCTTCCGCAATATTTAATGCAACAGAATCGGCAGCCCTTTTAATTTGTGAAGTTAAGACGTATAATTCTTCTTTTGGAAAACTTTTGGTTAATTGATGAACATCGGCAGATAAATCTATCGCTTTTTGCCAAACAATTAATTTTTCAAATTTGAAGCTCATCTTTTTCTTTCTAACGGACTAACGGTCTTACCGACTAACGGACTCAAATTTAGTCTTCGTCGATTAAACGTTTAGTTATTGGCTGGTAAGAGTCGATTCTTCTGTCGCGTAAAAACGGCCAGTGTGTTCTGTAATGATCTGTTTTATTTAAATCCAGTTCAACAATAGTAACTTCTTCTGCGCTGTGCGAAGCCTGGTACATAACCTTACCGAATGGGTTCGATACAAACGACCCACCCCAGAACTCAACGCCTGCTTCTTCGCCTACGCGGTTAACACTTACTACGTGTACACCGTTAGCTATAGAGTGCGAACGCTGGATAGTTTGCCATGCGTTGTATTGCTCGGTATTGGTATCAGCATCCTGTGTGGTAGCCCAGCCAATAGCGGTTGGATAGAACAGGATCTCGGCACCCATTAATGCCGTGATACGGGCAGCTTCGGGATACCATTGATCCCAGCAGATCAGCACGCCGATGGTGGCAAATTTAGTTTTGAAAACTTTATAGCCCAGGTCGCCCGGGGTGAAGTAGAATTTTTCGTAAAAGCCCGGATCGTCAGGGATGTGCATCTTGCGATACTTGCCCAGGTATTGTCCGTCGGCATCTAAAATAGCAGTAGTATTGTGGTAAAGGCCTTGCGCGCGTTTCTCAAATAACGAGGCAATTATGACCACACCAAGTTCGGCAGCAAGCTTAGACAACTCATCTGTAGAGGGGCCAGGGATTGGCTCGGCCAGTTTAAAGTTGTCATAATCTTCTACGTCACAAAAATAAAGGGAGGTAAAAAGCTCCTGCAAACAAACGATCTGCGCACCCTTTTGGGCGGCTTCACGAACCTTTTCAATAGCCTTCTGCAAGTTCTGCTGCTTATCTGCAGTACAACTCATTTGCACCAGGCCCACTTGTACTTTACTCATCTGCTTAAAATTTGCGCAAAAATACGGAATTTGTTTTTGAGTTGAATGGGTTCAATATGTTGATTAGGTTAAGTTGTTGTCGCCGGATTGTAAAGGTTTGGCTTTAAGTGAGTGGTTGATTGAGTTTTAAAACTACTTAACCCAATCAACCGGCTTTAACTTAATCAACCATCTTTAACTTTATTTAACTTCTTCCATACAATCAATTAATTAGCTAAAAAACAAAAAATACTATCTTTGCGCCAAATGGCAGATATCGACAAGGCTGAAAAGCCAAAAACATTGAAGGATAAATTGTGGAACGTTGCAAAAACATTTCTCAAAATTGCAGTTACAGGTGTTTTGCTCTACTATATCTTCCACAAAATTGATATTGCAAAAATTAAGACACTACTTCACGAGGCCAATTTAGTTTGGATATTTGCAGCGTTAATTTGCTTCTTCATCTCTACCCTGGTATCATCATGGCGACTGCTTACGTTCATCAGGTCAATAGATCTACATCTCGACTGGCGTTTTAACCTACGCCTGTATCTGCTGGGGATGTTCTATAACCTGTTTCTACCAGGCGGAATCGGCGGCGATGGTTACAAAATATGGCTGTTAAATAAACGATATAAAATACCTGCTAAAAAGGTATTCTGGGTATTATTATTCGACAGGCTAAGTGGTTTTTGGGCTATTGGCTTAATCACTGTCGTGTTAGTTATATTTTTGCCGCAAATGGGTGTACATGTGGCCATACCCGGAAGTATTTTTGTGGTTGGCAGCATTGTTTATTACTTCGTTGCACACAAATTTTTTAAAGAATATACCCGCAATTTTTTCACAGGGCATGCGAAAGCGATCGGCGTGCAGGCGCTGCAAGTTTGTACTATTTTATTGGTAATGCTTAGCTTACACCACGACGAAAAATTCGCCCCATATCTTTTCGCTTTCCTCACATCCTCACTGGCCGCAGTGGTGCCGTTTACTTTCGGTGGCTTAGGTATGCGCGAGTACATCTTTAAATATACCATCGCAGAGTTTCACATGAACCAGGAACTGGCTGTATTTCTAAGCCTTTCTTTTTATGTAATATCTGCAATAGTATCGTTGCTGGGTGTGTACTATGTGTTTAATACCTCGAAACTTGAAGAAGGCCTCCCTCCTATGGACGAACAAATTTCAGACGAGAACAGGGCTTAATAACATCCGCAGGTTGCAGACCAACCATAAAATTACCCCTTATGACCGCTTTTGCCAGGTGCACCGACAGTAGTGTTCCCCTTTTTAAAGCCACCGTGGACCCACATCTTTAAGAGTATACCCCTTATTAAGGCTTAGTGGTGTTAGCAATTCCTTTTCATTCCCCTTAAAAGGGGAAAAACTATTGTCACTGAAATTTGCAAAAACATTCATAAGGGGTATAATTTAGGCTGATCAAACTTGTGGGTACACGGTAGCTTTTTAAGGGGAATGCAGAGGCGTTGCTAATACCAACAACTTTAATAAGGGGTACAACTTGTAGAAATGCTATTTAATAATTCCGAAACCTAACATCCGAATTCCGAAATATTAAATCACTAATTGCCTATTTTTACGTTTAATTGTAAACCCAATTATACGCAATGAGCGATTTTAATGATTTTAATAATCCGCAGGTAGCCAAACTGCCTCGGCACTTAAAGCAGTTTATTGTAGATCAGCATTACGAGCATTACACCCCGGTTGACCATGCCGTGTGGCGTTATGTGATGCGCCAAAATTACGCCTATCTAAAAGACGTTGCCTACTACCCATATATCCCCGGGCTGCAAAAAGCCGGGCTAACCATCGAGAAAATCCCCGACCTGCAGGAAATGAACAACGCCCTTGCCCAAATTGGCTGGGGAGCTGTTACGGTTGATGGCTTTATCCCGCCTGCTGCTTTTATGGAGTACCAAGCCTACCGGGTGTTGGTTATCGCGGCCGATATCCGTCAGTTGAAACACATTGAGTATACGCCTGCACCGGATATCATCCACGAGTCTGCCGGTCACGCTCCTATTATTGCCGATAAAGATTACCACGAATACTTAAGCTATTTTGGGTCGATAGGTGCTAAAGCAATGTTTTCGGCCCAAGATTTTGAGTTGTACGAAGCTATCCGTACGCTTTCTATTTTAAAAGAAATGCCGGATGCCCATCCCGAAGAAATAGCAAAAGCAGAAACACTTGTTACCCATCGCCAGGAAAACATCGGCGAGCCATCTGAAATGGCCTTGCTTAGCCGCTTACACTGGTGGACGGTTGAGTATGGATTGATCGGCCCGCTGAATAACCCGAAGATTTATGGGGCCGGGCTACTTTCGTCAATCGGCGAAAGCGCCAGCTGTATGCAGGCAGATGTGGCCAAACTGCCTTACACCATTGATGCCATACACTACACTTACGATATTACCAAAACGCAACCGCAACTGTTTGTAACGCCAACTTTTCAGAATTTGATTGATGTGCTGGAAGAGTTTGCCAATACCATGTCGTTCCGCAGGGGTGGTGTTTACGGCTTGCAAAAAGCTGTCGATAGTAAAAATACGTGTACAGCGGTTTACAGTTCGGGCTTGCAGGTGAGCGGTACGTTTACAGATTTCGCGCAGCAAAACAACGAGCCCTCCTTTATTAAAACTACCGGACCAAGCAGCCTTTCAGTTGATAACAAGCAGTTGAAAGGCCACGATAAGGATTACCATAAAGATGGTTTCAGCTCCCCTGTAGGTAAGCTAAAAGGAGCTGAAAAAGCGCTGGAAGATTTTAATCTTGAAGATTTAGACAAAGCCGGCATTGAGATCGGCGAAAGCGCCAGCCTAACTTTCGAAAGCGGCATTACCGTACAAGGCCGCGTTAAAGGTATGGTGATCAACAATCATAAAATCCAGGTGATCTGTTTTACCAATTGCACCGTTAAAGATTCAGATGGCAACATCCTGTTCGACCCAAGCTGGGGTGTTTATGACATGGCCGTTGGCGAAAAGATAACTTCTGTTTTTTGCGGCGCTGCCGATAAAGAAGCTTTTGAAGAGATCGTGTACAAATCGAATACCAACACAATACATGTGGAGTACGATGCCAATACGTTGGAGCTTCATAAGCTATATCAACAGGTAAGGGATACCCGCCAATCGCACGCCGGGTACAAGAATCTGCCTAACTTCTGGCAAACCTTACAAAACAACCATACTGACGACTGGCTTTGTGCTTTGGAGCTCTTAGAGATCCTGGATCACGAAGAGACTGAGCCACAACTTGCCAATGAAATCCGCAGTTTCTTAGAAACAAAAACTATAAATGAGCCCGAACTTAAAAAGCTCATTAATGATGGCTTATATTTAATTAAACATCCGGTGGAGCAAAAACTGGTTGTGTAAAATTTTGTTTGTAAATTAGGGGTATGGTAACGCTAAAGGTAACGGTTGAGGATGAACAAGCAGATGCATTAAAAAAGCTGCTTGGTGAGGTGACGTTTGTTAAAAGCATAGAAGAAGAACATTTAACAAATAACGAGGTACAGGAACCTGAAACACCTTATCAAAGACTTAAAAGAATTCAATCTGAAATAGGGCATAAAGAGCTATTTAAAGACATTAAAGACCCGTCAGAATGGCAAAGAGAAATCCGGAGGGAATGGGATCGTGATTTTTGACACAAATATCTTTATCTATATTTCTCAGAATATCCTAAAAATTGAAAACATCATTGGTGAAGATATTCAACCACAAATTTCAATTATATCCTATATTGAAGCCATTGGATTTCCTTTTGCCAACGATCTGGACAAATTTTACATGGAGCAAATCTGTGCATCCTGCAAAGTTATATCCCTATCAGATACAATAGTTCGGGAAACGATAAGGCTTCGAACAAAATACAAAATCAAACTACCGGATGCTATCATTTATGCTACATCTGTGGTAGAGGAGCTTCCCCTATTAACAAATAATACAGCCGACTTTAAACTACTCGATGGTAAAGTCAAATTGATCAATCCATTTTCTACATGAATATCATTATTACCGGCGCCAGCAGTGGCGTAGGCTTTGAGGCCGCTCTCGAACTCATATTAAAAGACCATTATAAAGTGATTGTGCTGGCGCGATCACAAAACAAGCTGAGCCGCTTGCAGGAAATTGCCAATAGCCTTAATCCCGGCTGCACCATTTACCCGGTTGCTTTTGATTTGGTGCATGATGATTATAACGATCTGAAATCATTTATCAACGCCCGCTTTGATGGCCATGTCGACATCCTGATTAACAATGCTGGTGCACTCATCAACAAACCGTTTGACCAACTGGATGAAATGGACTTTGTGGATATGATGCAAACCAATTTCTTGTCGCACGTGCGTATTACCCAAGCTTTATTACCGATGATGAGTGCAGGTTCGCACATTGTAAATATTGGCAGCATGGGAGGTGTACAAGGCAGCGCTAAGTTTAAGGGGTTATCTGCCTACTCGGCCAGCAAAGCGGCACTGCATAACTTTACCGAAACATTGGCAGAAGAACTTGCCGACCGTAAAATCAGCGTAAACTGCCTGGCACTGGGTTCGGCACAAACAGAGATGCTTGAGCAGGCTTTCCCGGGCTATGAATCGCCGGTTATGGCTTTCGAAATGGGTAAGTATATTGCCGATTTCGCTATTACGGGCAGTAAGTTTTTTAATGGGAAGATATTACCGGTTGCGGTTACAACGCCGTAAAGAGAGTTAAGAATCGAGAAACAAGAATCAAGAATCAAGAGAGATAGTCTAAGTATATAAACGTGCCGGGTGAAGCTTGTCTTGATTCCTGACTCTCGATTCTCGATTCCCTTAATTAATTGTTCCTCAAAAACTCCAAAGTTAAAGCCCACGATTCTTTGGAAGCCGATGGGTTAAAAGCCGGGCGCTCATCGCAGTTAAAACCATGGTTAGCGTCAGAAAAAACAACGTTGGCATAAGGCTTACCGGCATAAGTTAAAGCTTCGGTAATTTTATCGATGCTTTCTTTAGGGATATGAGTGTCCAGTCCTCCCCAGAAAAAAAGGTGCTTGCCACTTAACTGGTCGGCCATATCAAGCAATCCGTCTGTACCACCGCCATAGTATGATACTGCGGCAGCCAAAGGCACGGTAGCATTTGCCAAAAAGGATACACGGCCACCCAAGCAATAACCTGCGCTAAAAATTCTCGATTTATTGCCCTCCTGTTTGTTTAGCCAATTGTAGGCCGCTGTAATATCGGCCTGCAAGCCTTCGTTTGTTAAAGCGCTGTAATGCGGCATAACACCTGCAAAATTGCTGTAATCGCCTTCAAAACCAACAGGTGCGGTACGGTGAAATAACTCGGGACAAATGGCAATATAGCCTTCGCTGGCAAAACGCTCAGTTACGCGTCGCATGTGGCCGTTTACACCAAATGCTTCCTGGAAAACCAGGATGGCGGGTGTGCTTTCATTTACATTGTCCGGCAAAACGGTGTAAGCTTGCATGGTTGTACCATCAGCTACTTGTAAAGTTACATAACTGTTATTCATAGATATTTTAGATAGATGTGTGTTAACTCAAATCGAGATTAAAACGCTTGTACAGCTCGCTTAATTGTGGGTTTTTAGCATTCATATGCTGAAACTTTTCAACATCTGTGTATGGCCTCCGGGTAGCCGTCATTTCTTCGATACGGGCCTTCACCTCGATACTGAAATTCCTCAGCTCAGAACGCAGAAAATTCATCAGACTTGGCTTTTCGTCCCTGAAGTCGTTATCCTGGGCCTTGTTGCTTACCACAACTTCAAACTCATTTTGGCCTATCATGGCCGGTGCGGCAGCGCTAAAAATGGTAAACAAGCCCATTTTTTTTTCGTTCCTGAGCCTGACGGTGTACTCGCCCCATTTCTGCAAAAAAGCCTCCATGGTAAAAGGCTGTTGGTCGGTACCTTTAATGTAAGGGTCGTCCTCATCAATACCAGCTTCAGCTGTTGCGGTGGCAACTGCATTAAGCGAAGGTATCATTGATGACCGTGCGGGCATTTGTATTTTAGGTTTCTCGCCGTTAATAGATGGCGAAGCCGGTATGGCTGGTGTACTCGCTGCTGGCGAAGCAACCGGAGGTGTTATTTTCGGGATACTGGTAGTAACCGGCGGCGCTGTTTGCGGGCTTTGCGCAACAGGTTGCTGCATAGCCACTTGCGGCTGTGCAGCCTGGTAACTTGCCTGCGGCTCATTAGTTATGGGCGGCTGAACCGCTTCAGTTACTGGTTTTTTTTTTAGCTGGCTATCATTAGCCTGCCCGTTTTGTAGTGGTGAAGTTGCCAGGTTAAAGGCCGAAGGCAGGTGGCACATTTTGAGCAGTGCCAGCTCAACCTGCAGTCGCTGATTTTTGCTCAGCCTGTAATTGATTTCACACTGGTTGGCAATATTTAAGGCTGATAACAGGAACGAACCCGTTGCCTGCTGCGATTGCTGCAAATAACGCTGACGAACGCCATCACTTACCTCTAACAATTTCAGCGTAGCCGAATCTTTACCCACCAACAGGTTACGGAAGTGGTTAGATAAACCGTTAATAAAATGGCTGCCGTCAAAACCTTTCGAAAGAATTTCATCGAAGATCAAAAGCGTCTTCGAGGTTTCCTCATTCATCAGGCCATCTGTTAAACTGAAATAGTAATCGTAATCGAGGATGTTAAGGTTATCGATTACTGTTTTATAGGTTACGTTACCTCCCGAGAAGCTAACGATCTGATCGAACATCGATAAGGCATCGCGCAAGCCACCGTCAGCCTTTTGGGCAATGATGTGCAGGCCGTCATCCTCATAAGAAATACTTTCTTTTTGGGCGATAGATGCCAGGTGAGCAGACATGTCCTCCACCCTGATGCGGTTAAAATCGAAGATCTGGCATCGGGATAAAATAGTAGGTAATATCTTGTGTTTCTCTGTAGTGGCTAAGATAAAAATGGCATAGTTAGGTGGTTCTTCCAGCGTTTTCAGGAAAGCGTTAAACGCCGCCTGCGATAACATGTGCACCTCATCAATAATATACACTTTATAGCGGCCGGCTTGCGGCGGTATACGCACCTGATCAATCAGGTTACGGATATCATCAACCGAGTTGTTCGATGCCGCATCCAGCTCATGTACGTTAAATGAATTTCCATTTTGAAATGCACGGCACGAGTCGCATGTACCACAGGCCTCGCCGTTGGGCTGCAGGTTGGTACAATTGATGGTTTTTGCCAAGATACGCGCACATGTGGTTTTACCTACCCCACGTGGCCCGCAGAATAAAAATGCCTGCGCCAACTGATTACTTTTAATCGCGTTTTTTAGGGTATTAGTCACATGTTGCTGACCAACAACGGTTTCGAAAGTAGCCGGGCGGTATTTACGGGCCGAAACTATAAAATTATCCACAGCCCCTAAGTTAGCAAGAAAACGGGAAAGGGTAAAGAGTAAAAACGAAGTTTTGGGTGGTTAAGTTTACTGCATTGAAGGTTAAGGGACATTGCGATTCATAATTCAAAACTCAAAATTCGGTCACTAAATTCCGGGCGTTCCCTTTGGGCCGGGCTCATCCGCTCATACTGCACAGGCATTAGCCACGGGCCGGTATCCGTGCTATCCATAACGCGGAAATGTTTACATATATTCGCATCCTCAGTCGCTCGGCTCTTGCCGAGTGACAAATATTTAGCGGCCTCTGGCCGTTGATAATAAATATTTAAGCAGTTTAAGAAAGGCCGGAGGCCTATTGATAGTCGTCAATCGGCAAGAGCCGAGCGACTGCATAGAAGCAAATATTATCCGTTACAGTTTCACGATGTTCCCGTCCCGAAAACGGACGACCCCGCTGTCGCAATTTGGTGTAGCGTAACTTGTGATTTAAACATGGTAAGCTTGCAGTTTACTAAGGTGAAACCTTACATCATTATAACCACAAGCAGGACACATGGTAACGGTGTGAAGTGATTCTATATCTAGAATCTATTAATAAAACCTGGTACCAAACACTCACCAATATTTTACAGGCCTGATAAAATTGTTTTTGATAATCAACCTACATGGTTTATATTGGCTTTCTAAACCTATTATAACCAATCTTACTTCACATGTCTATCCTCGAACAATCAACCAATACCTTACTTTTTAAACCTACAGCGTTTAAAGATATTTATGATGATTTGCATGAGCTGAGCGATTTTTACGCCGCGCACTCGGGCATCGCCATAGGAGATATTACCGATAATGATATTATGCTGCCATCGGGCAAAGCAATTTCGCCAATCAAGGCCGCATTTTGTCTGGTCGAAATTCAGCGCACGGCCGTATTTATACGTGGGATAAACAAAGCGATTGCCCAGTTACAGGCTTCCTTCCCGGGCGAGCGTATTCATATATTATATGCAGGTTGCGGGCCTTATGCTACATTGCTAACGCCATTTACTACCCGCTATACATCCAATGAGCTGGCATTTCATTTACTGGATATTAATCAAATATCATTAACGGCCGCCCAAAAACTATATAAGGGTTTGGAACTGGAAGATTATGTGGCCGAATGGATATGCGCTGATGCAACCACTTACCAACTACCAGAGGATCAAACCATACACATGGTTATTTCTGAAACCATGCTTAATGCGTTGCGTAAAGAACCCCAGGTTGATATTATGCTGAACCTGATACCACAAATGCACGAGAAAGCATTATTTATACCGCAGAATATTACCGTGACAGCACAGTTACTTGATAACCGTAAGGAAATGGACCGTGGCATAGAACCCTACCTAACGCCCGAGCGCATAAATCTGGGCACGCTGTATGCTATCGGTCGCGAAATATATGAGCCACCTCAACGGATTGTAATTGAGATACCGCAAGAAATTCAAAACCACAAGAACCTAAGTCTGCTTACCGATATTACCGTATTTGATAACGAGCGGTTAAGCACCTATGACTCGAGCCTGAATATGCCGGTAAGAATACAAGAAGTTTCCGGCCACGAAGGCAGGAAACTAATATTTAATTATGAGCGTGGCGAAAAGCCAGGCTTTAAATTTGAATGGGCTTAATATTAAACCATAACAGTATTGTTATATTAACCCTATAAAGTGGTTAATATAACAATACAAATCTCAAATTAGCTAACAGGGACATATGGCGCTCCGCTACCGCCTTCAGAACCACTGACAGCACCACTTTCAACACTGATTAATTCAACATCTGGTGTTATCCAGATTTTTTTATCAGTAGTTTCATTAACTCCCTGATTTAATGACGAATTTGAATGATTAAGAGTATCCATAATTAATAGTATTTGATTATTTTTTTATTTTTTATTTACGTTAAACAAAGCTAAATTTCAAACTCTATAAATATCAAAAAAAATTAAAGATTTATTTACAAATTACATTTAGCCTAATTTTTCCCCTAATGTTAAACCTGCCGTTTTAGCCAGATATGCCGGCAAAAATGCATTATTAAAGAAGAACATATTTACATTAATTGCCTCTCCATGGCTACATATGATATGCAGAAACCGCTCGTTAGTTACAATAGTCCCCGCAGCTTGCCCCTTATCATACTTACTATCAACAACTTCAGCATCTATTAGTTTTATTTCTGTCCCTTTAAAAAAACTCAGTCCACCTTTATTCCATGGGTTGCCAGCCCTTATAAGGTTGCATACTTCAGTGGCGGTCATTTTTTCCCAATTAATCAGTACATCATTTAAACCCGGCCTTTTTTGATAGGCCCTTGCTGAACCCGATAAATTAATATGAGAAAGCGGCATTCGCTGCAGCAAGATATTAAGAATATAAAACACACCTTCTACACAAACCTGGCTCAATATGTCATTTACCAGCTGATAGTTGTAATGCGGAAGATTTGGTACACTATTTTGCCAAACCACCGGCCCGTCATCAAATTTTTCTGATAACTCATGGATAGCAAGCCCCACCCTTTCGATCCCTGTTTTTAACTGCCAGAATACCGGAACCGGACCTCTAAAACCGGGTAAAGGCCCAAAATGAATATTAAATATACGCATGGTCTGGTTCTTTAACCGGTCGAGCTTAATAAGATGTGCATAACCCAACATAAAGCAAACATCGTAGTTACCGTTTTGCAGCCACTGGTAAAGATCTTTCGAGGTATTTCTTTCTTCGGTAAAGGGTATTTTGGTTTGTTGTATAAATGCTGCTACCTTCTGGTTAACAAACTGATCGGGCGAGGGGCTAAAAAAAACATGGACCATTACCCCTTGCGTGGCAAGTGCATAGGTAAAAGGAATAAAAGAATCGGTATTAGAAATAACACCAATACGTATGGCTTGTGGTTTCAACATTTCATTTATAAAGGTACAGGCCATTTATCTCCCGTGCATATAATAATGCATAAAGCAGGCACATATTATTGTTAAAGAGGCTCCGGTTAACTGCCAGAATTTAATTTTGATTAATTAAAATGGGGGGCGGCATTATTTCTAATACCGCCCTTTATATCTGGTATTCTGCTAACAATTAAACATTAAGGTTTCTGCGGAAAAATTCCGTTAACACATATAATGTAGTTAAGAGCCATATAAGGCATCATGTTGTTATGAGCGCCACTACCGCCTGCCGGCACTAGTACATTTGCACTTAAGGCCTTAACAGTAGCTCCGTTAGTAGCTGTTACAGGAACATAAGCTACCCCCGTACCGGCAGGCGAACTTGCTACCCCCAGGTACGAAGTACTGCCAGAGGGCGCATTGGTACTTGCAGAAATATTTGCAGGCACTGTACTTACAACAAAGCTATGAGTGTGGACAGGCAATTGGGCCTCTACAATTGTCTCTGTCTCAGTGCCCGCGCTACTACCCATGGGGCGGTTTGTTAACCCCGTCCCCTGCCCCTGCCCAATCGGGATGCGGCCGCGAAGATCGGGTACGCCAAAAGTAGTTAACCCATTGCCTCCGTAAGTAGTGCCTATTACGGCAAACAAGAGTTGATA
Source organism: Sphingobacteriaceae bacterium (assembly GCA_903644075.1). Taxonomy (GTDB): domain Bacteria; phylum Bacteroidota; class Bacteroidia; order Sphingobacteriales; family Sphingobacteriaceae; genus Mucilaginibacter. The sequence continues at coordinate 22,415 of CAHJXH010000014.1, forward strand.
AGTATTAACAGAGAGCATGGAACCATCACACATCACAAAACCTACAGGCGCATATTGCCCTGTAAAAGCGCGAATTTCACTTACATAAGAATCTGCCATTTTAATTGTAATTAAGGTTTAAATATTAATTTCTTGAAGGGAAAAGCCCCTGTACCGCTATACAAAAATTCACTGTTGTATAAGGCTGCATATTATTATGCGGCACATTGCCACCCACCGTAGATATTGTGGCCGGGTTTAATGTAGTGGTAGTTGCGGCGCTAGCGTTATAAATATCAACTTGGGTATTAGTTGGGGCAGCGCCAACCGGGTTGGCAAGTATCTCGCCAGCAAGCGTACCTGTGGCGGGCGCGTTTTTCACCCCAAAAGTATGTGTATGCGGCGGCATTTCAGCAGGCGAAAGTGTTTCTGTTTCTGATCCACCCGCGGTTCCTACTTTTTGAAAACTTGGGTTAGTTGGTAGCAAACCAGCCATAGTACGGCCCCTTAAATCGGGTAAAGCGAAAGTTGTTTTGCCATCACCTCCATATAATGTACCTAATAATGCATAGAGTGCTGCGTTTTGCTGCATATTTAATAAACTGCCGTCGCAAATATGCCAACCCGGAGGGGCATAGTTACAAGCAAACATGCGGATTTCTCCTAAATAAAAATCTGCCATTTTTTGATAAATTTAATTGTAATAGGGTTTAGTTAATTAGTTTCTTGAAGGCCAAACACCTTCCCAGCATATACAATACTCAATGGTAAGATATGGCTGTTTGTTTTCGTGGGCTGCTGCGGCATTAGTACCTGCTACACCACCTGCGATACTAACAGCCGCCGGATTCAGACCTGCGTCTGGTACAACATTTGTGTAGCCATTAGCTGTAGTAAAAGTTGTTGCATTTGCAGCCCCATAACCGGTATTGGTAAGATAATCTGTATTAACCGGGATTGATACCCTCGAATTCGCGGCGCCCGTTGCACCATTAAAATCGTGGGTGTGGTTAGGCATTTGTGCCTGGGTAAGCTGCACTGTTGATGCCCCCGCCGCATGGCCAAATGGCTGGGTTGTTAACCCCGGACCGGCGCCAAACCCCATTACTGCCTGGCCCTGCAGATTAGGTAATTTAAAAGTTGAATTTGGTGTGCCGCCAAAGGTATTTCCGAGAATAGCATACAGCGCCTGGTACTGAATAACCTGCACTTCTCTACCGTCGCAGAGTATCCAACTTTGCGGCGCATAGGTAAATGCGAAAGGCCGGATTTCGCCAATGATCCCATCCATAATTTAATAAGATTTAAGTTTAATAATTGTGTTTATTAATCTAAAGCTATGGAAAGAAAAACTAAAAAGAAAGACCCCAAAGCCACTTTTTTATTACTTAAATAAGTAATAAAAGTATAGCCGATTATAAAGCAGGACTGTTATTTAATTTAAAATTCACCTTAACAATTTGGTAAATTTCAATAAATGAATAACTATATTGATAGTTTATATCTTTATATTTATATATTTTCATCAATACACACAAAAAAAACAAAGGGATAATTAAAAAAATAGCAAAAACCTATTTATACTTATTGATATTTTACCAATACAACCAATAAAATATTAAAATTTACCTATTTTAGTGAAATACACAATTACATTGCGTAGATTATAATGAAATATAGGTTTATAAAACTTCTTTTTCTTTCTTCTATCATCTTCACCACCCAAATTAAAAGTGAAGACAGCAAGTTATGCAATTCTGTATTTTCTAATTTCTCGCATGGAGCACTTTTGGGTATGGCCAAAGGTAATCGTAATCCCTACATCTATTTTTTAGGTTTAAACGGCACATTACAAATTTACCGTGCGCAGTCGCAACGCGGCGGTAACTTTGTAAAGTCGCTGTTGGTAAACACATGCTGGTTTAGTACCGGTTTTAAATCATTAAGCGTATCTTTTTTACGCGCCGGTGCAGGGCATATCAGCTCGCACAAGCTCATTCTTTTTCCCTTCCACGATTTTTGGTAATCTTTTAACCCCGTGATTTACCGCATTACACCTTGTATATACTATGCCTAAAAACATGGCATAGCTTTGCCTTGCTATGGCTAAAAGTTAGCATAAGGTAGTGTGTATATCGGTATTTCAATTCAATCTCTTTAAACAATCAACCCAAACTGTCTGTGCAGTCCATTCTGCGTGGATTGTTATGGCATCACCATTCTCAAAAAAATTGAATGAAAAAGATTTTACCTTTTATCATACTGGCACTTATTGTGGTGCTGGCACTTGTTTTCCCGTCAATTGATACGGTTACTGTAGCCGATAGCAAAATAGATTCGGGCGATACCGCCTGGTTACTCACAGCCACTGCTTTGGTTTTACTCATGACTCCCGGCCTCGCCTTTTTTTACGGCGGCATGGTGAGTAAAAAGAATGTGCTCTCAACCATGATGCAAAGCTTTGTATGTATGGGCGTTATTACAGTTATCTGGGTAATATTCGGCTTCAGTTTAGCCTTTGGCGATTCGATCCATGGTATTATAGGCAACCCGGCCACCTTTTTCATGATGAAAGGTATGCTGGGCAACGCAACCTGGAAACTGGCGCCAACCATCCCGCTGGTATTGTTTGCCATGTTTCAACTCAAGTTTGCGGTAATTACGCCAGCGCTGATTACCGGCGCCTTTGCTGAGCGCATTCGCTTTACCTCGTACCTTATTTTCATTTGCCTGTTCATTGTTATTATTTACGCACCGCTGGCGCACTCGGCCTGGCACCCGGATGGCCTGATGTTTAAAGCAGGCGTACTAGATTTTGCCGGCGGAACGGTAGTACACATGTCGGCAGGATGGGCAGCTTTGGCATCGGCATTATATTTAAAACAACGTAACGATAAGGCGCATAATCCGGCACGTATCAGCTATATATTATTAGGCACCGGCTTACTTTGGTTTGGCTGGTTTGGGTTTAACGCGGGTTCGGCATTGGGCTCTGGCCCGTTGGCAGCCACCGCACTGGCTACAACCACCACCGCATCGGCAGCGGCAGCAATGGCCTGGATATTTTTTGAAATGATGCGTGGGCAAAAGCCAACCGTAATGGGTGCATGTATTGGCGCAGTGGTTGGCCTGGTAGCCATTACCCCGGCAGCCGGATTTGTGAGTATACCGCACTCACTGATTATCGGTATCGTTGCATCAATCATAAGCAGCCTGATGGTAATGTGGCGCAGCAAAACTTCTATCGATGATACTTTAGATGTTTTCCCTTGCCATGGTGTTGGCGGCATGGTGGGCATGCTGTTAACCGGTGTGTTTGCACACCAAAATGTGAATAGCGGAAACACAACCGGCAATGGCCTGTTCTTTGGCGAAACGCACTTGTTTTTCACCCATACAGTGGCCTTGGTTGCGGTGTCAGCCTTTGCATTTTTCGGCTCGTTATTACTGTTGAAAGTAACCGATTTAATAAGCCCGCTACGCGTTAGTGCAGAGGAAGAAATTACCGGGCTGGATATTAGCCAGCACGGCGAAGAACTTTAAGCAAGTGTAATTGTTTAGAGCGTGTTTAATTGTTTGAGTTCAAGAGAAGGGTCCTGAGTAGTGACGGGGCCCTTCATTATATATTATACTGCCCCCCAGGCGGTAATTACCACACTGCGGCTGCCGCCGTGATTACGATGCTCACACAAATAAATTCCCTGCCAGGTACCCAACGCCAACCGGCCATTACGTACAGGGATCATTACCGAACTGCCCAGCATCGCCGCCTTCAAATGCGCAGGCATATCGTCTGAGCCTTCATAATCGTGCAGAGAATCAGGATCATTCTCGGGCACAGCCTTGTTAAAATACATCTCAAAATCCTGCCGCACCGTTGGATCGGCATTCTCATTAATAGTAAGTGAGGCCGAAGTATGCTGAATAAAAACCTGGCACATCCCCGTTTTTAATTCTCGCAACTGTGGCAAGGCCTGTAAAATTTCATCAGTAATTAAATGAAAGCCCCTTGGCCGGGCACGGAGTTGTATGGCTTGCTGGTACATCTTCATGGCGCTAATTTATTTAATAGAAATATCACTTCCTTATCTTTTCATTATACCCCTTATTAAAGCTACCGCTAAGCACTGTCTTTGCCTTCCCCTAATTTAGGGGAAGGCAAAGACAGTGAAACTTGTAGCCACGTTCATAAGAGCTATAACGCAATATTGGCTATACCTCACGTTATTCTTAACATCCAAAATATCTATTTTGATTATCTTAGCCTTAATTTAATCTGCCGCTCACATGTCGAACATCAACCTCATCATAGAAGAACGCCCGCGCAATATTGGTAATTTTATGGTTGGCCGCCTGCTACCTTTTAAAGATAAGCGCATGGTTGGCCCCTTTATATTTATCGATCACATGGGCCCCGCCGCCCTAAAAGCTGAAGAAAACTTAGATATAGCACCGCACCCGCATATTGGCCTCTCTACCCTTACTTATCTGTTCGAAGGTAATATTATGCACAAGGATAGCCTGGGTACCGAAATGGAAATTAAACCCGGACAGGTAAACTGGATGACAGCCGGTAAAGGCATCACCCACTCTGAACGGGCACCCGATTACCTTCGCCACAGCGAAAAAATGCTGCATGGTTTACAGATCTGGGTTGCGTTACCTAAAGAACTGGAGCAGATGGAACCCTCATTCTACCACGCCGATGTAGAAGACCTGCCGCAATGGGAGCAAGATGGCGTGAGCTACCGGTTAATTGCCGGAAGTTTTATGGGCAAGCAATCGCCGGTACCTGTATTTAGTCCGCTGTATTTTTTGGAGCTGAAGAGCACAACCAAGCAAACCGTAAAAATTGGCAAAGACCTTTATGGCGAAGCCGGCCTCTACATTTTGGATGGCAGCATTGAGAACGAAGGCACCACCTTTGAATCCAAAGAATTATTGGTGGCCAAAGACAGCCAGCTTTGCGAGTTTATCATGAACGAGAACACCAGCATCTACTTCTTCGGCGGTGATGCACTTCCCGAAACACGCTTTATTTACTGGAACTTCGTAGCATCAGACCAAGCCCTGATAGGCCAAGCCAAGCAAGATTGGCTGGAGCAAAAATTTCCGCAAGTGCCTGGTGAAACGGAGTTTATCCCTTTGCCAGAGGAGAATGTTAATTTGAAACCGAGAGGGTAGTAATTACACCCCATCGTCATGCTGAACTTGTTTCAGCACCCCACATGCTGAGCAAATAAGCAAAGCTTCCCACCCGTCCTGTGGGATCCCGAAATAAATTCGGGATGACGGACGGAGAAATAGCTCCCCCTCACTTTTTACCATTTGTTAAGTAGATCAGCCCCCATCACCCCCGACCTTTGATTTAACAAAAAAATACAAATGAAAACGCAAAATCAAGATTCAGTACTAACAGGTAAAAAGGTAATTATATTGGGTGGCAGCTCTGGCATTGGCCTGGCCACAGCACATGCAGCAGCAGGCGAGGGTGCGAAGGTGGTTATCGTATCAGGCAACCAGCAACGTATTAACGATACATTGAAAGCACTGCCCGAAGGCACAGAAGGTTACGCAATAGACCTGAGCCAGGAGCAAACATTCAAAATTTTTTCAATAAAACAGGCAATTTCGATCACCTCGTTTATACCGCGGGCGAAAACTTAACCTTCGCCAATTTAAATGAATTAGTAATTGAAGATGCCCGTAAATTTTGGAACCTGCGTTACTGGGGCGCTTTGGCTGCTGTAAAGTATTCGGCTCAATATATCAACGAAGGTGGTTCAATTAATCTTACAGGTGGCATTGCAGGCGCACGCCCGGGCGCAGGCTGGAGTGTTGCTGCCAGCATTTGCGGTGCAATGGATGCTTTCACCCGCGCCATGGCGGTTGAACTGGCCCCAATCCGCGTAAACCAGGTTTCGCCCGGTGTTGTCAGAACCAACCTGTGGAACAGCATGAGTGAAACCGACCGCGAAGGCCTGTTCACCAATGTTGGTAATGCCCTGCCCCTAAAACGCATCGGCGAAGCAGACGATATTGCCCAAACATTCATCTACATGATGAAACAACACTTCGCAACCGGCCAGGTAATTACGGTTGATGGTGGGGCTGTGCTGGTATAGTTGAAGAGAAGCAAGAGCCGAGAAACAAGACAAGATGAGAACATCATTCATCGCGAGTCTTTTGTCATCCAGGAGCGATAGCGAAGGATCTTCTTCGCACTGTAAAGTCGAATTGTCTTGCGAAGAAGATTCTTCACTACGTTCAGAATCACAAAGTGGATGAATCTTCCTCCTGGCTCTTGTTCTTACCTCTTGTTTCTAACCATTAAAATTTCAACTCCTCCCCTCCCACATCCTCTTCGGTTTTTTGTTCAACCAGTTCTATTTTGTTTTCGGTGTCAATAAACAGTCTGCGTTTTTCGATAAAATTGGGTGGCACGCCCGCCAAGGCAATACCTGCAACCGCAAGTGTCATATAAATGAATAACCCAACCAAGCGGATTAGTCTTTTCAAATTTTTCATGATCAGAATTTGAGAAATAAATAAGGTAGCCGGATGCGCAAAGAGCACCGGCACAATTAATAAAGAATCGCTTTGCGATTAATTGATGGGGGTTATCCTAAACGAATGGCAGGATCGTCGCTGTTGCTGCGGGGAATAGTTTTGGTTTGATAAAAGAAATTGGACGACAGCCCGGCGATAGGATTATATGCACAGCAATTTTTTGCTTTGCATTGTTGGGTGTGCAGGGCGCTTAAATCAATATCAAACAATAACAAAAGCCAGTCTGATACCTTTCTTACTTCTACCTGGGCTACGGCCCTTTTGTAAGTAATACTTTTTTTAACGGCCTTTGGTTTGCTTACAGCTTTGGTGGTTTGCTGTGCAAAAAGCTGCGCCTGTCCTGGAATAGCCAAGCCCGAAACACTCAACAGCGTAAGCAGCAAAACAACTATATAAAGCCATTTCGAACTTATTTTTTGAGTATTATTTTTCGGGACGCGGTTCATTTAAAAGCAAAAGTACATTTTTTTGGAATAATTTGCACCCGTGAAAACACTGGAAATAAACTAATTATCCAATTAATTTACACTTATATTTACTTAAACCATAACCAATATGAAACTTAAGATACTACCCTTGATCCTGATCTTAGCACTACTCGTTTCTAAACCAACCCAGGCAATCAGCCAATCGAAATTACCTACCGGGCTGTATAGGTTAAATGATAATGGCACATACCCTTTAACACTTAACGGGAAAACTTACCACGCAGATGCCACTCCCCTTGCCTTATTAAAGGACATGAATAATTTTAGCGTAACTAAAGAACGTACTGCGAAAGATTATTACACTTTAAATATTGAGTTGGATGCCGAAGCGGCCCAGGGCATGAAAAGCATCACTTTTGACTATGGCCAAACAGCTTATATAGGTTTAATCATTTCAGGAAAGTTAGTATCTGCACCTCGCATCACTGGCCAGGCAAGTACTGGCAAGGTAAGCATCGGCAGTAAATCAAAACCCGAATTAGAGCAAATATCTGATCATTTAAAAGCGGAAAAAGCTAAAAAATAAATTCAGGTATGGTTGTCGGTATTTTGTTACAATACTGTAGGTGAGTTACTTGCGATGTTGTTATATTTACATAGAAACAAACTTACGTGTATGGAAACAAAGGAAACCAAAGCCCTAAAAATCTGGATACGGCCCGAAGTCATCATTATAGCACATAATGATATTGAAAGCGGCATACACCCCACCCAGCACGAAGGCACCCTTGTACCCACTGTTGGCGGCAAGCTTGAATCGCACAGTGGCGGATATTTTCCGTCAAGTTTTATAAATTTTGTGCATTCCTGAGAAAACGCAGATTTGAGGTTTCTGTCCTCCTAGAACCGTTGTTGTAAATTCTACTTGCAGATTAAGGAAGAATTTTTCCAGAAACGATTAATTTATATATCTGGGATCACTTTTTTTTCAAAAAAAATACAAATCTTAAACCCGCTGAAAATAAATAAGTTAAAGAGAATAAACATAAAAAACAAAGCCTCCGAACTATGTCCGGAGGCTTTGTTTCGTTACAAGCAAATACTATTCGATATAGTTTACCGTTTTGGATTATAAGTAAGCACTCTTTGCTTACCTATTGTGATAAGGTTTAGGTTGAAAGCCCCCAGCAGCGAGTGCGAGGGGCTTTCTTTTTTTTAATCCTTATTATCTAATTATTGATTAACTTGTGTTGGGTACGGAGCCCCCCTAACCCAACAGCATCGAAAGTACAGCATCCGTAAAATGCTGGCAATACTTGGAAACAGGTATTTTAAAGCCAAAAATACCTTATATTACTAGTAGCTTATTTGAATATACTAATGCCTATACCACGAATCGAAAAATATCCACCCGAAATACAAGCACGCATCCAGTCAATTCATGATATATCGCCCTACATACCAGGTGTAATTGTAATACACGATATTGATTTTAATGTGGTATATCTTTCGCCCAACGGGTTGCAGGACATAGGCATCTCCCTGGAAGCCTTACAGGAATTAGGCTCTAAATACATCGAAATTTATTACCCGCCCGAAGATATTGACGAATATCTGCCTCAACTTAAAAAGTTAATAGAGCGTAATGATCCCGAAGAAAAATTCTCTTACTTTCAACAGGTAAAATATGTAGAAAAAGGTGGCAACTGGGTTTGGAACATGGTTGATTTCAGGATCTTCGCCTGGGATGATGCCGGCAAACCACTGCTCACCATTGTAATAGGCACCCGTATTGACCAGGTGCCCGATCTGATTATCCAGGCCGAGAAGATCAGGCAGGATAATAACTTTATTCGCGAAAACTATCAACAGTTCAGCAAACTGGGCAAGCGCGAAAAAGAGGTACTTAAGCATGTGGCCCTGGGCTATAATACCAGTGAAATTGCGGGCATGCTGCATATCTCATACACCACTGCCGAAACCCACCGACGCAACATCCGCAAAAAGTTAAACGTAGATACCAGCATGGAGCTGGTGCAATATGCCCGCGCATTCGGGTTAATATAGCTTTGGTACATCTGCAATAAAAAGCTATTTTGCGCCCTGTTAGCTATGAAGTACACTAAAATCACCAAGGCATTTGAGGAATTAACCCCTGCCGAGCTTTACGACATGCTGCGCCTGCGGAGCGAAATATTTGTGGTTGAACAAAACTGCGTGTTTTTAGACGCTGATAATAAAGACCAGAAATGCTACCACACCATGCTGTACATTGGTGATGAACTGGTGGCTTATGCCCGCTTGGTACCGGCAGGCTTATCGTACAATGAGATCTCGATCGGCCGTATTGTTACCGGTAATTCTGTACGGGGCAAAGGTATGGGCAAAGTGCTGGTACAGGCTGCTATAGATGATTGCGACCTGTTGTTCGGCCCGCAGCCTATCCGTATTGGTGCACAAGCTTATGCCATTAAATTTTACGAGATATTCGGCTTTAAAACTGATGGCGAGCATTACGACGAGGATGGTATTGATCACGTGGAGATGATACGGGATTAATTTTCAATACACAAAGAAGCCCTCGATATTAAATATCGAGGGCTTCTTTGTGTATTGTTATCTTATTACTTTACCGGGTCTAAACCACCTCTCCTGATGGCTTTAACCGGCACCGGCCATTTCACACCTTCTGCTTTAGTGGTGGTAGTTTTAGCCGGATCTTCGCTGGCGAGATAAGCCATAATAGCGGCCAGCATGGCGTTGTTCTTCAGGTCGTCGAAGATCACCTTGTCGTAAGTATCGCGGTTGGTATGCCAGGTATATGAGCCATACGACCAGTTCAACGAGCCCAACGAGAAGCCCGGAGCACCAGCGGCCACAAATGAAGCAAAATCCGACCCGCCACCGCCCGGTGTACCAGGGAAAGTTGTCTTAATACGGTTTTTCAAAGTATCGGGCACCGAAGCCAGCCAACGGCTCAGGTAATCTTTCGAGTCGGCAAAACCTTGTCCCGATAGGTTAACTACCCGGCCTGTACCATTATCCTGGTTAAATAAGGCTTGCAGGTTCTTCACAATTTCGGGATGGTCTTCTACAAAAGCGCGCGAACCGTTCAGTCCTTCTTCTTCACTACCCCAGTGGCCAACTAATATGGTGCGTTTTGGGTGAGGGTAGAATTTTTTAAGTAAACGCATAGCCTCCATCATAGTTAGGGTACCGGTACCATTATCAGTTGCCCCGGTGCCGCCATCCCAAGAGTCGAAGTGGGCCGAGAGCATTACATACTCATCCGGTTTTTCAGTTCCTTTAATTTCGGCAATGGTGTTAAATGTTGGCACCACGCCCAATTCTTTTGATTCGGTGTGGATGCTCAGCTTCGGGATCATGCCGCCTTCTGCCAGACGGAAAAGCAAGGTATAATCTTCTAAACCAATATCAACTGTAGGTATAGTTTTGGTGTAAGCGCTAAAGATCTTATCAACCCCAAACCCCGCCGACCAGGTATTGGTCAGGATACCTGCCGCACCCGCTTTCTCTAAAGCAAGCGGTAAAGTTTTAGTGGTGTATCCGGTTTTGGTGATGCGTTTTTTCCAGGCATCAGTCATGGTAGTTCGCTCAGCCTTCATCTTGTCGAAAGATTCTTTCAGGGCAAATTCCTGCCAGTTATAATCGGGCCTACCGGTTGGCTGGTTCATGGAAATCATCACCAATTTGCCTTTCACACTCGGCATCCAGGCGGCATAGGCAGCAGAATCGGCAAGATCAGGCAATATGATCACTTCGGCCGTAACCGTCTTTTTACCCATGCCCGGGCTCCAGGCCAGTTGCGTACCTTCCAGCGATTTTACGCGCGGGTAAACCATATCAATATGCGATATACCGCGTTCCCATCCGCGCCATTCGCCCCATTTTTCGTTATGGGCTTGTATATCCCAGCTTTTGTATTTATCTATAGCCCAGTCGTTAGCCTGTTTCATTTGCGGCGTACCCACTAAGCGCGGGCCGATTTCGTCAAACAACTCGTGCGCCAGTTTTTGCACCTGCGAGTTATCGGTTTCTTCTTTTACAATGGCATCAATAACGCTTTTGTCGGGTGTTTGGGCAAAGCCTAAACTACTGCAAAGCATTAGTCCTAATACAACAGGCATGGTTTTGCGCCAGTTGTTAAGGCTTAAATGGTGATGAGGGATTTTCATGAACCTAATTTAGAAAATCAGGCCGATAACTGTTCCATCAGGAATGTATCATTTTAGTTTCTAAGTACAATCAATTGTGCATCAGGCGCGGAAAGCCAGCGGTGTGAACGAAGTTTGCTTTTTGAAGTATTTGGAGAAATGGGCCAAGTCATCATAACCCAGGGCATAAGCCACTTCGCTCACTGTCCAATGCGTCTGTTTGAGCAGGATCTTGGCTTCCTGAATTATCCGGTTGCTGATAATCTCGGTTGTGGTGTTGCCTGTAATTTCTTTAAGCACTTTGTTGAGGTGGTTTACATGCACAGCCAGGCGGTCGGCATAATCTTTAGCGGTTCGCAGGGTCAACTTTTGGTGGGGCGATTCTAACGGAAACTGCCTTTCCAGCAATTCGATAAACAGGGACGAAATTCGTTCCGAAGCATTTTGCGTAGCGCTTAATGCCGACATGGGCTGCAGCTTCTGCCCGTAATGGATTAGCTCCAGAACGAGGTTACGCAGCAAATCATATTTATACTGGTAATCGGCCTCAATTTCCCGGAGCATTTTGCGGAAGATATATTCAACCTCTTTAACTTCTTCGTCCGAAAGCTGGAATACCGGCAACTGACCTGGTTGAAAAATCGGCAGTTCATCTAAATGCACACTACTTTTACCCTGTGTCAGAAAATCAGGTGTAAAAATGCAGAACATCCCGTTTTGGTCACTATCAGCAGGGACCCAATGGTATGGTATTTTAGGTGTAGCAAACAATAGCGCACTCTGCTGTATGTCGATCACCTTATCTGCATACTCGGCCTTGCTTTTACCCTGCAACCAACTGATCTTGTAATAAGCACGCCTGCTGTAAGGCATAATGCGCGAACCTGTTTTTTTGTCGAATAGCTTCTCGGCCTCAAACACATTGAAATGGCCAATTTCCCTGCTGATACCTTCGGGAAGCGAGGCAGCATTTCTTTGGTAGAAATCATCTAAGGAGGTATGGCCGATCATGAGATTTTTGTATAATTCAAATATAAGTATTCAACATCCAAATTCCACTCCTGAGAGGGGGCTGGCTTGCGTAATGACAGGGGTGTGTTCTTCATAAAAAAAACACACCCCGTGTCCGCTCAGGAGGGAAATCCCGGCGCACAGGCTAATGCCTGTAAATTTCACTTACACAAACATGCCACCCGATGCTTCTATCCTTTGTGCGTTAACCCAGCGGGCATCTTCGGTGCAAAGGAAAGCAGCTACCCCGCCAATATCTTCGGCTACGCCTACCCTGCCTAATGCGGTTACACTGCTTATTGCTTTTTGAGTCTCTTCGCTATTACGTACATGAGCACCGTTAAAATCTGTAGCTATGGCACCCGGTGCTATGGTATTGGCCCTAATACCGCGCGTACCAAGTTCTTTAGCCAGGTAACGGGTAAAAACTTCGATCGCGCCCTTCATACAGGCATAAGGAGATGAGCCCGGAAAACTTACACGCGTTAATCCTGAAGATATGTTGATGATACCGCCACCATCATTGAGCACCGGGATTAATTTCTGGGTGAAGAAATAAACGCCTTTAAAGTGTACGTTCAATAGCTCATCAAATAATTCTTCGGTTACATCGGCAATGGGTCTAACCGCGCCAACGCCCGCATTATTGATTAAGAAATCGAAATGATCGGTGTTGAATTTCTCTGTCAGAACCTCTTTTAACTGCCCGATAAAAGCGTCAAAGCTTTTAATGTCTCCGGTATTTAATTGCAGAGCTGCTGCTTTTTGGCCGGCTTGCTCAATTTGGGACACAACATTTTGAGCCTCATCTGCTTTGGTATGATAGGTGAGTATCACATCAAGCCCTTTTTCGGCAAGGCGCAGCGCCATGTCTTTGCCCAAACCCCGGCTGCCGCCGGTTACTAATGCAATTTTACTTTTACTTTCCATCTTGTTATTTTTATAATACAAAGGTGGCCAGATTTACCGTTGAGCCGTTTGTAACAATCAATCGGTTATTTGTATAATTCAAAGAATCGGAGGTCAGATTTCAGAGGTCGGGGGGGATCGGAGTCGGAGGTCTGATGCTCAAATCTGAGTCTCCATGAAGTTTACATTAATCCGAATTCGAACCCCCGACCCCCGACCTCTGAAATCCAACCTCCG
>CAHJXH010000015.1 GCA_903644075.1 Sphingobacteriaceae bacterium
GCCCGTTGGCTGGTAGGCAAGGACCATCGCCCAAGTCTCAATTATTTCTTAACCGGCCAGCGAAAAACAATTATCAAGGTACTGGAAACGGCCGATTTCATTCTCCCAAATTCACAATCAGAAGCAGATCGTTTAAAGGAGCTCTATACCCCGAATGTCAAATCTGTTGTGGTTACCAATGGCATTAATCCCGAAAAGTTTCCATATAACCCCGCCATACCTAAAGATGAAAATCTGGTAATTTGCGTGGGCCGTATAGAAAACCGTAAAAACCAGCTCAACTTAATTAAAGCATTAAACAATACCAGGTATAAGCTGGTATTGATTGGCGCACCTTCTGCCAACCAAAACGAATACTATCATAGGTGCATAGCGGCAGCAGGCCCTAACGTAACATTTTTAGACCGTATACCGCACGATGACCTGGTGCGGTATTACCAGTTAGCAAAAATACACGTGCTGGCCAGTTGGTTCGAAACCACCGGCTTAAGTTCGTTAGAGGCAGCAATTATGCATTGCAATATTGTTATAACAGAGAAGGGCGATACCCGTGAGTATTTTGGCGATGACGCCTTTTACTGCGAGCCCGAAAACCCCGAAAGCATTAAAGCAGCTGTTGAACAAGCTGCTGAGGCAACATTTAATGAGGCCCTTGCCGAAAAGATTATAAATCAGCACACCTGGAGAAAGGCTGCCGAACAAACGCTGGAAGCTTATCTTCTATTAACAGGAAATACAGAAAAAACACAGTTTTCCTACTAATTATAAAATTACCTTTGTATAATATATAAGCGTGTATACGTTATTAACCCGGTTATTTTTGAAAAACATCTAAACTTATATTGGCTTTACTAAGCTTTTAATTCCACCTATTGAAGAAATGAAACACAAATACCCTGTCCTATCTATAGTATTAATTTTACTCGCCTTAAGTTTAAAAAGTAATGCCCAGGTCGTTTTTGAAAACCCTAATCACCCGGTATACCAATTTTTAGCACGCCAGGCACAAATAGGTAATATTAATTATGATGACCTGATTCAACCTGTCAGCCGTAAAGAAATATCTACTCTATTGCATTACCTGCAAGATTCTGTAACAACTTTATCTGTAAAAGAAAAAAAGGAAGTAGCATTTTATTTAAACGAGTACAGCGAGTTTAACAGCAATTACCGCGATAGTACACATTATATTTGGGGTAAAGACCAATATAATAACCGCGCACTTTTAAATGTAAAGAAGGATGACTTTATACTGCGTGCCGACCCTGCACTTACCTACGAGTATACAGGTGGGCAAAACAAAGGTGTATTTAAACAAGGTACCGGTTTAGCTTTCTGGGGGCAGGCAGGCAAGCACTGGAGCTTCCAGGCTTATTTTCAGGACATTAATGAAAGCGGCAAAGGCGTAGATAGTTTAAAACGCTTTAGCCCCGAGACAGGTATACAGCGTACTGCCAATCTCAACAATAAATCAACCACAGTTAATTATAGTGATGTACGTGGTAACATTACCTATGCATGGAACAATGGCTCAATAAGCATTGGTAAAGATCAAATATTGTATGGTTACGGGCAGGAAGGCCGCTTAATACTTTCAGACAAAGCACCATCTTACCCTTACCTTCGTTTAGATTATTCGCCGTTAAAATGGCTGCATTTCAACTATATTCTTGCCTCGCTACAGTCGGCTATTATTGATTCGGCACGTACATATAATAAAGGCAATTCGCTTTATGGCAATTACCGCGAAGTATATGTACCTAAATATATGGCCTCTCACAGCTTAAACTTTTTGCCAATAAAAGGTTTAGAGCTTAGCGTAGGCGAATCAATGATCAGCAGTGATCAGTTCGACCCGGCTTATTTAATACCGCTTCTGTTCTATAAAGCTTATGATCAGTATGCCAGTCGATATAAAATTACCACCGGCTCAAACGGCCAGTTCTTTTTCCAGGTTAGCTCACGCAACCATATCCCCAAAACACATTTATATGCTACGCTCTTTATTGATGAGATCCGTTTAGAAACAGCATTTAACTCGGCCACAAGCCGTAACCAGCTTGGGTTTAACATTGGTATATCACGTACAGATTTATTTATCCCTTATTTAACTGCAGGTTTAGAGTATACGCGCATTAATCCTTTTGTTTATAACAACCTTATCCCGGCACAAACTTATACCAGCCAAACTTACCTGCTGGGCGATTGGATTGGCCAAAACGCTGATAAGGTGATCGGTTGGTTATCATATAATCCAATTCCAAGATTAATTACTACTGCCCAGTTGGTATATGTAAGAAAAGGTATGGAAGGCACCCTGCTCGATCAATATTTTGCATCGCCGCAACCTAAGTTTTTACAACAAGGGCCGGTGCAGTCACAAACCCAAATATCATTAGAGGCTAAATACGAACTAATGCACCGTTTATATTTAAGACTGGCTTACCAACACCAAAAAGGTGTGATAGAACCAGACGTTCAAACGTCGGCCGTGCCTAACCAGGTTAGCATTGGTGTTAACTATGGTTTTTAGACCCAATTAATAATTTATATTTGTACAATAGGTTTACCATCATAATCTTCAATGCGCATCAAATACGTACTCTTTATTCTGCTTATTCTATTAACAGCTACTTACCAGCAGAGTAATGCTCAGAGTTTTTCTCTCAGCAATATCCAAAATGTTAAAGTAAGCCAGCTTTCTGACGATCAAATAACAGAGCTTTGGAAAAAAATACAAGACTCTGGCCTATCTGAAGATCAGGCATATAAACTGATGGCCCAAAAAGGGCTACCCGAAGACCAGGTAGAAGCTTTTAAAGACAGGGTAACTTTACTTGGTTTAAACACAAAAACCAGTACAAAAAAGACTTTCAGTAAACCTGAGAAAGATAAAATAGATTTTTCGAGAGATAGCGACAATGTGGTTATGAAACCATTTGTGCCTGCTGCCCCGCCAGCCCCTGCCCAGTTAAACGTTTATGGCGTGGATTTCTTTACACAAAGTTCCATAAAATTTGAACCTAATAACAACCTCGCAACGCCTAAGGGCTATGTATTGGGCCCTGGTGATGAAGTTATTGTATTGGTAACCGGATTAAATGAAAGCAGTGTACGCTCTAAGATAACTCCCGAGGGCAATCTGCAAATCCCGTACGCCGGTATTGTGTATGTAAACGGTTTTACTATTGAGCAGGCTACAAGCCTGATCCGTAGCAAAATGACTAAAATTTACCCGGGCCTAAGCAGCGGCCAAACACAGTTAGCTGTTAATTTGGGTAATACCCGCAGCATTAAAATTACCATTGTAGGTGAGGCTAAAGCACCTGGTTCTTACACTATGTCATCGCTATCTACATTGTATAATGCATTATACAATTCGGGGGGGCCAACAATAAATGGCTCATTGCGCTATATCGAACTGATTAGGAATAACAAAGTATATAAAACGGTTGATTTTTACAGCTTTTTACAGCATGCTTTGTTAGATGGCAATGTGCGATTGGAAGACCAAGATATAATTCGCATCCCTATTTATAAAAAGCACGTATCTATACGCGGCGAAATAAAACGCCCTGCTATTTATGAGCTAAAAGAAGGCGAACAATTAGATGACCTGATTAAATATGCAGGTGGCTTTACTGATATTGCCTACCAAGGTATTGCTAAAGTAGAGCAGATTAATGCTTTAGAGCGCGAAGTAAAAGATGTACCTTCTAATCTCTTCACCAATTTTACCCCCCGCAATGGCGATATGGTAACCATTGGCGCTATTACAAACAGGTATGCTAACCGTGTAGTGCTTGAAGGATCGGTTTACCGCCCCGGCCCTTATGAACTCACTGCCGGGTTAAGCCTGGGCTCTTTATTAAAACTTGCCCAAGGTTTAAAGCCAGAGGCCTATACAGATCGTGGCTATATAAAACGTACATTACCAAACCTCGAACGCCAATTTATTTCTTTTAAACCGGCAGATATTCTTTCGGGCAAAAATGATATTCCGCTTTTACGTGAGGATACTATTACCATACAGGAAGAAAGCACTTTTATATCACAGCAAGCGGTAACTGTTGCCGGGCACGTACGTATCCCATCAAAATTCATATACCGCAAGGGCATGAAACTGGCCGATGTAATTGCCATGGCCGGTGGTTTTGACGATCAGGCGGCAGAGCATCATGTAGAAGTTTCGCGAATTATAAAAAACACGCAGGATAGTGTATCAAACCAAGTTGCTAAAACCTTTTCGGTTGATATGAGCAAAGGCACCAACAATGATTTGGAGCTTGAGCCTCTTGATTATATTTATGTACAACGCCTGGTTAACTACAGATCATTAGGTAACGTAAGCGTACGCGGTGAAGTATTATTTCCTGGCGATTATCCTGTACAACGCCGTGACGAGACTGCCCAAGACTTTTTACAACGTGCTGGTGGCCTTACCCCTTACGGTTCGATACAAAACGCGCAAGTGTATCGCAAAGGCGTACGTGTAAATCTCGATCTTACCAATACTAATAAAGATTCGTTAACCCGAGCCAGCATGATGCTTTTAGCAGGTGATAGTATTTATATCCCCCGCGTAATTGCCTTTGTTGAAGTTGCGGGTGCTGTAAACAACCCCCAGTTAATTAATTATGATGGGCACCACTTTATGTATTACATTAATGCAGCAGGCGGTAAAACATCAAAAGCCCGCCTTAAAGGGGCTTATATTAAATATCCTAATGGTTTAAACCAACCGGTAAAACATTTCCTGCTTGTTTTCCGCAATTATCCTAAGGTTAAGCCAGGAAGCAAAATCATCGTACCCGAAAAAGACCCAACACCCAAATTCTGGGGGCTTGGGGTTGGCGATATTGCGGGTATAGCTTCGGCCCTAACAGCATTAATAAGTTTAATTGCCATTCTGAGAAATTAATAATGAATCCCGAACAACCATCATATCCATACGAACCCGAGTTCTCTTTTAAAAAGGTGATTAACGACCGTATTGATGATTTAAAATACGTTTTTCAGTTTAAGAAAGGCTTGGTCCTCGTTTTAGCAGGCGGTATCGCTTTAGGCGCATTTGCGGCCTGGATGTCTACTCCTACTTATACCGCACGCTTAACTTTTGTTGTTGATGATTCTAAATCAAGTGGCGGCGGTGGCGGCCTTAGCGCACTGGCGGGCCAATTTGGCTTCAACCTCGATGGTATAGGTGGTAGCAGCGGTGTATTGGCAGGAGACAATGTACAAGAGCTCCTAAAGAGCCAAAAACTAATTAAAGGTACTTTGTTATCGCCTTATGATTTTAAAGGCACAGAATCGCTCGCAGATCGATATGCAGCCGTTTATAAGTTAAATAAGAAATGGTTAAAATACAGCTCCAACGGTAAGATTACCCGTTTCCCGCTTGATACGGCACACTACAGCCGCTTACAGGATAGCCTTCTACACGAAATGAGTGCGCTTATTTTAAATGGTGAATTTGGTATCGCAAAAACTGATAAGAAATTAGGCTTTTTTGAGGTAAATACAACGATGAAGGACGAAAGGCTGGCACAGCTTTTTTGCACCCGAATGATTAAACAAGCCACTGATTTTTATATCAGAACAAAAACCAGCCGGCTTCGCAGTAACGTAAACAGGTTACAACACCGAGCCGATAGTATTGGCCTGATCTTAAATCACAAAACATATGCGCTGTCGTCGGCTAATGAAAGCTTATTAGATCTTAACCCGGCTTACACTTCGGCCAATGCTAATGTGGAGGTTAAAGAACGCGACAAGATTGTTTTAACTACCATTTTTTCTGAAACGGTTAAAAACCTCGAAGCCAGCAAAACTATGCTTGCCCAGGAGACCCCTACTGTACAGATTGTAGATGAACCCGAACTGCCGTTAAAGAAAAATCGGTTAAAATATTCTGTAGCAATTTTAACCGGTGCATTTTTAGCTGAAGTAGTGTTTTGCTTTTATATGATTGTATTCAGAAAAAGAAAATCTAAAGTTTAAAATCTATACGTTACACCTAACTGCGCATATAAATTAAACACATCATTATGCGGGATATAATAGCTGTTGTTAGGATCGTAGTCTTTCAATATCCATTCGTAGTTTAATGATTTAATGCCCTGCAGCCTGGCATTAAACAACAGGTTTTTGTAATTCCAGTTACCTTGTATGCCTAATGCAAAATCTACCCAGTTTCTGCTGTTACCATTGATATCGGCAGGAAAGGCGGTATCTGCAAAATCAGTATCATGCTCATATCGCTGAAATATAATTCCCAGTTTCTTTAAACCACTTACCCAACTCACATCAAACGTTTGTAAATTACCACCCGAACCAGTGCCTGCACCTAATATTTGACCATCATTAGTTTGACCTTGTGTAACGGTTGAGTGAATATACCAGCCACTTGCTTCACGCACAAGACGATCTGTTGATTGTGATAGCTGATCTATTTCTGCACCAAATAATATTCCCTGATCCTTATTTGCTAATGGAATAAGTTTTCTTATTCCCCAAATGTAAGCTCTCGAATGTTCGGGCGAGCCAATAAAGTCCTGGTAATTATATGAGTTGTCATTTAGGCCATATTCAAAGTACACTTCGGCCTTTGCTTTTGTAAACAACCATCTTGCATAAAAAGTAGTGATTTGGTCCCGATCAAAAGAGTCGCCGTTTCCACTGTTAACAGATGATTTTTGAAATGGTGTTAAGAATGGAAAATAGTTACTAAAACCGTGAACATCATTATGATAGGCGTCAAACGTTCTTATCCAACCTAAAAATAACCCAGGGATCCAGCGTGGCTGATAGCTGATGTTATATCCAGTGTAGTAACGCCAATCGGCTCTTTTAGGGGCATATAGATTTCCACCATTTAACGTTGTTGTTACATTGAGCGGAGGAAGGTTGGTGTTATCTAAATGTGCGGCAATAATCTGACCTTCAAAAGAACCGATAAAAGTATGTATTGGCCTTACCGTATTAAGTGTGAAATGCTTAAAACCAGGTGCGTTATTAGTAAGTACAAGTGCGTTCTGGATGCCTGGCCCCCACCAAAGATTCTCATTTGATAAACCAGCTGACACTGGCCCGAAGGTTAAACGTATACTACTTTGCCCTAATGATGCTTTAGTATATGTTCCATTGCCAAATCTTTCTGGTTGGTCAATTTGACTATGATAACCATAATAGTTTATCAGGTCTACATCGCCATGTCCTGAAGCATAACCGGCAAAATTTGAGTTCTGTGCATACACATATTCGGGTCTCAATTGAATACTTAACGGACCTATCTTTACAAAGAAACCACCGCTGATTAATGTTTGATATCCCTTAGCGGGTATCATTAACCCGTCATTCCAACCATATGGATGATCAGAATTGTATTGCTGCTGTATGGTAAATGGTAAAATCTGAAATAAACCGTGTCCTTTAGCAAATGATATCGGGCCTAAGCTTGTCCAATTATCCTTTTTGGCTATACTGTCGGGAACATAGACATCACCCGGGTGCGAAAATTTTGAAGGATTAATTGGCCTAACCGTAAAGGATATTGTAGAATCAATACCCCCTTTAAGCTGCTGTATACGATAATAATCTTCCAGTACAGGCGTACCTACAGGTATAGTCTGTGCTTTAAGTGTATTGGATAACAAACCACAGGCTAACCCTATACTTATGGTTAATAAGCTCTTCTTCATGTTCTAATTAAAATCGATAAGTTAAACCTGCCTGTACCTGTAAATTAAATTTGGTTTGCCCGGGCACATAATATGCTTGTCCTGCTACTTCTTTCGATGAGTCGAGATACCATTGATAATCTAAGGAGTATACACCCATTAGCTTTGCATTGAATATGAAATTGTTATAATTCCATTCACCATTTAATGCGGCACTTAAATCTGTCCAATGCCGTCTCCAATCCTGGGTATCAACAAAAGTATAATAATAAAAGTCATCATTATGCAGATAACGCTCCAATTGAAGGCCTATCCTTTTCAAGCCCTTAACCCAGCTCACATCTAAAGTTTGCAGGTTGGCTCCAGGCCCTATACCAGCACCCAGTACTTCACCCTTGTTTGTATAACCCTGCCTTATATAAGGGTTAACATACCATTCAGAGAGCCCTGCAATTTTATCAGGATTAGTTTCACCCAGCTGTGTGGCTTCAATGCTAACCATAATACCAGCGCCGTTATCGTCACTTAATGGCATCAGTTTTCTAAGGCCAAATACATATGCCCTGCCATCATTAGGTTGCAGTAAAGCATTTCTTACTGTATTGGTATTGTTATCGATCCCGTATTCAAAATAAATTTCTGCATGCTCTTCGGGCCATACCCATCGCGTAAAAAGTGAACTCCGGGTATCTCGCTGGTTAAGCGGCTGATCGGCACTTACTGATTTAAACGGAGAGAAAAAAGGCAGATAGCTACCCAAACTGCCCAAATCTTTACTGTATGATTGTGCAGCACGTGTCATCCCCAAAAATAAGCCAGGCACCCATTTAGGTTGCCACGATACAACAAAGCCCGATATGTAACGCCAATCGTTATTTTTTGGCAAATACAAGTTTTCGCTAAAGTAAGTATGCCCTGGTGTTAGTGGCTCATAATTCGTATTTTCTAACTGTCCTATTATAAATTGCCCCTCGAAAGAACCAATGGCCGTTTTAATAGGTTTTGTTGTGTTTAATGTAATATGTTTAAATCCCGGAGCGCTGTTGCTCATTAATAATGAATTCCTGATGCCAGGCCCCCACCACAGGTTTTCTGTTGATACGCCAAGTGATAAAGATTTATAGTTTAACCTGATACTGCTTTGGCCCCAAAATACCCTTGTATAGGTTCCTTTACCAAACTGTACAGGCAAATCGATATTGTTATATACATCGTAATAACGGGCAACAAATGTTTCGTTAGAGTTTTTGTTTAGGTTATCAAAGTTTGGATTAGCGGCCGATACAAATTCGGGACGGAGCTGAACAGTTAATATACCATATTTGGCATAAATACCTGCACTAAACAAGGTTTGCAAACCCTTAGCCGGAACCATTGCACCATCATTCCAACCATATGGATGGTTTGAATTATACTGGGTTTGTAAACTCACAGGTAATAAATAAACTCCCCCCATTTTATCATGCAACAAAACGGCATCATTACCATTACCATATCTTTTTGCAGTCGAATCCGGATAGAAAGCATTCTTGCCACTTGCCGGTGAAAATATTGGCCTGGCAGTAAATGAAGCAGCCGAATCTGTTTGACCCAGCAGTTGCAATCTGCGATAGTAATCATCCAGTGCCGGGGTACCAACCGGAATTGTTTGAGCGCTAACTGTTAACTTTATTAATACAAATATTATGCACGCTAATGCACTTTTTTTAATCATCATAATGCAATCACTTTTATATTAAGATTATCGATCGACCAGCTTTTCTCACATTTTGGGTCGCTGGTAAGGTTTACCAAAGCACCTACGCATTGTAAAAGGAGTGTCGCATTAGTATGACTAATTGTTTTTGTTATCTTATACTCGGTAGTACCATTAGGGCTACCCGCCAAAGAACAGGCGCCCGGCAGGTTTGTATTATAAGCTCCTGCTTTGGGATTATGATAACTATTTAAATAATTATCCGGATATGATTGCGGCGGACAAAATACTCCTGGCCCGGTACCACAATTTGAGTTAGAGAAAGTGGTATGGATATAACTGTTTCCATCCAACAAAAGGCTCCATAAATCGGGGCCATAAATGCCGGTATTTAAGCTATTGCCATCCCAGCTATCATGGATATAAAGGTCAAATGAAACCTCAACCAGGTTGTGTTTTGGCAAATTGGGTACCGTTAAACTAAAACTTTCAGAGTTGTACCTTCCCAAAACATGGGTGCCGCTAAAAGAATTAATTGTTCCATTGGTGATGCTTTTAACATCGCCCGATTCAAAATCATTATTGTAAACTACAGTCTCACTTTTTACATCCTTTTTGCAAGAGTTTGATAAGGCTGCCATTAATAATAGCAATGTAAAACAGTAACTTTTAAAACGAATGGAGATATGTTTCATAAAATATTTTAGGAGGCTGACAATGTTTAATTATTTGATTATCAGCTTTAAATACTTCCTATTAATCGCTTTAGCCCTTCAAAATACAGACGCATCGCAATAAAAATCGCTATGCTTAATATTGTAAATATTACTAATACAACCAGTGATTTGGGATTAAAACTCAATATTGCAATATTAATTAATAATTGGCTTAACCCGTATATCCCCGCAACAATTAAATGAGGCACTTTTTTCTCATTAGCCCAAAATTGGTAAAAATGGCTGCGATGTGCTTCTAAAACGTTTTCTTTTCTAATTAACCTAAAAACTATGGTTGTACAAGCATCAAGACCATAAACTAATAGTAATAGGATATAACTTAGGTTTTGTGTTTTTAAAATTAGTTGCATCATAAAAAAGACAATAATAAAAGCCAGGCTTACACTACCTACGTCGCCGGCAAAACATTTTGCTTTTGTTCTGAAATTAAATAAGTTGAATACTAAAACAGATAAAATAGATATTAGTAAAAAGTTAGAATTGGTGAAAAATACAGTCGAATTGATATAATACAATGTAGCCAATGTAACTAAGCCATATGCGCCTGTTATACCATTTATACCATCCATAAAATTGATGGCATTAACGGTACCAATAACAAATACAAATGCCAATGCAACCCAATAAAAAGGAAGCGTAAACAGGTTTAATTGCATAAACAGAAATATTACTGCAGCTAAATGTATCATTATACGCAGCTTACTGCTTAAAGGCCTGGTATCATCAATAAAACTAATAAATGCAATTGCAAAAAGCCCGGCTAAAAACCATGGATAAATTAACCCACTATACAGTGGAAATAATAAAAGTGCCAGAGGGAAAATAATCCCGCCTCCTCTAATAGTTACATTGATATGAGAGCTGCGATGGTTGGGCTTATCAATAATGTTATAATGACCTGCTACTCGGAAATAAAGTATTTCAATTACAAACAGTATTATAAGTGCAATTATTATAAAATATGCTTGCATCAAATTAAACTATATTAAAGGATCGGGCAGTAAGTTCTAACCCTTGCCTTGCAGTCAAAGGTAAAGGCTTATTAATCACATTTTTTATTTTTTTGTTACTCACAATGTAACTTTCTGTTAGTTTACTTAACCTTTCTGTAGTTAATGGTAAATGGAGTGTATCCCCTATTTTAGCCAATAGCTTAATTAAAGCCGGTGATATTTTCCAGAGTTTTGCTTTCTTGTTTAAAGAAGACGAAAGGATGTCAACAACATCATTTGTTGACAAGGTATCATCATCCGATACGTGGTAAACACCTGTTGGTACATCGTTACGGATTAGTATTTCTTTAATTACAAAACATAAATTTTCTATGCTCAGAAAAGACCGTTTATTATCAAAAGCCGATAAAGGGTAAGGAATCCCTTTTTTAACAACCTGATACAATAAATTTAAATTGCCTTTATTACCAGGACCATGAATCATACATGGCCGGAGGATATAATATGATTTCCCCTCGGGTAAAGACTGACTTTGAATATATTCTTCGGCCATTAACTTCGACTTACCGTAATCTGTTTGGGGTATAGGTTGCTGTTCTTCCGTTAATATATCAGCTACACTATCAGCCGCCGCCTTTACAGAGCTGATAAACACAAACTTTGTAGCGTCTGATTTCAGAAAAGTATTATATAGATTTTTAGTTAAGTCGTAGTTTACCTGATAATATTCATTAGGATTTGAGCTATTCTTCAAGTCATGCGCTTTCCCTGCAAGATGAATTATTACATCTGAATTTTTTAAATCTATTACTGCCGTAGACAATTCATCTCTACCGATCAGATAAACATCGTTATGTGGCTTCAAATATGGCAAAAGGTTTTGCCCTACAAATCCAGAAGAACCCGTGATTGAAATCTTTAATCTCATTTAATTATTGATTGTTCACCAAACACTTCTTTAACTTTTTTTAGCGCAAGCGCAACAACATGATGCATATCATAATACTTATAATCGGCCAACCGCCCTCCAAAAATTACATTTTCTTCAGCATTCGCTAACTCCTTATATTTTTTAAACAACAAATCATTCTTAGTATCATTTACAGGGTAGTAAGGCTCATCCTTTGGCGTCCATTCTTTAGGGTACTCTCGTGTTACAACTGTTTGCGGCTGAATGCCAAATTCAAAATGCTTATGCTCAATTATGCGAGTAAACGGAGTTTCTGCATCAGTATAGTTCACCACAGCATTACCTTGAAAATTAGGCTCGTCTAATATTTGATGATCAAACTTCAAACTTCTGTACTCCAAAGTTCCAAATCTGTAGTCGTAATATTCATCAATCATTCCAGAGTAAACAACTTTTTCTGCCAACAAGTTTAATTGATTTCTATCTTTAATGTAGTCTACCTCAAGGCGCACTTCTACGCCTGTTAGCATCTTCTCAATCAGTTTTGTGTATCCTCCAATTGGGATACCCTGATAATTATCATTAAAGTAATTGTTGTCGAATGTAAATCTAATGGGCAAACGTTTAATGATAAAAGCCGGCAGCTCTGTAGCCTTTCTTCCCCATTGTTTTTCTGTATATCCCTTAATTAATTTGTAATAAATATCCGAACCTACTAAAGATAATGCCTGCTCTTCTAAGTTTTGTGGGTCTGATATATTTACTTCCGCTATCTGAGCATTAATGATATTCTTTGCTTCATTCGGTGTTTTTACCTTCCATAGTTGGTAAAAGGTGTTCATATTAAATGGGAGATTATACATTTCTCCCTTATAATTAGCAAGCGGTGAATTAGTGTATCTATTAAATTCTACAAACGAATTTACATAATCCCAAATGTCTTTATTACTTGTATGAAATATATGGGCTCCATACATATGCACGTTAATACCCTTTATATTTTCGGTATATATATTGCCGGCAAAATGATTCCTTTTATCAATCACCAGGCATTTCTTGCCTTTTTTGGTTGCCTCATGAGCAAAGATCGCCCCGTAAAGCCCAGCGCCGACAATTAAAAAATCATATTCTTTCACTATTTTCTATATTTAAAATAACTCCTTACAGCCCAACTGGCCAAGAAATAACAACTTTTAATAAATCCTAACTTTTCTATCTTATATAAAACTTTAAAATGGGGGCCAATAACTTTTTTCTTCTTCCTGCTGGCAGAAGATCCCAAAATACGATAGTTAGCTAAAACCTCTTTATTACCGTATGCTATTTTTACATTTTTTATAATCTCCAGCCAATAAACGTAATCATCTCTTACGCTTTTCATTTCTTCCCGAAGATATACCTTACCAAACTCCTTAGTATCATATA
Source organism: Sphingobacteriaceae bacterium (assembly GCA_903644075.1). GTDB lineage: Bacteria > Bacteroidota > Bacteroidia > Sphingobacteriales > Sphingobacteriaceae > Mucilaginibacter. Next base: position 13,401 of record CAHJXH010000015.1, read on the forward strand.
AACCGGTTAAACAAGATATAGAGCAGGTTTTTAACAGATCATTATAAGTAACTTTTTCCGGAACTATAAAAGGTGTCAATATTTCTTTCGAATTTTCATCAATGCGCGTGTGCGATGAATATACCAATGCGGCATTTTTATCGTGCATCAGTTTTAACTGTTTTTGCAGAAAATCCGAATTCCAGGTATCGTCAGCATCTAATAATGCAATATACTGACCTCTAGCCCGTCTTATGCCATTATTACGTGCTGATGCCGACCCCCCATTTTCTTGGCTGATCATCTGTATTCTCGAATCTCTTAAGATGTATTCGTTTACAACCATGCCACTGCCGTCTTTAGAACCATCATCTATTACAATCATCTCCCAGTTTGGATAAGTTTGAGACAACACAGAATCTATTGTTTGCCCAATAAAACGTTTACCATTATACATTGGTGTTATAATAGATACTAACCCTTTTTCCATTTAAGTTTATTCTTTATAATAAATTTAACAACCTCTTTTACCATTACAATTCTCCCATACAGCATCTGACGTTTTTTGCGTGTGCTTTTACCAACGTTTACAGGAGTAAATGCGTTGCTGTGACGACGATACAAAATCAACGGCTTTTGATAAAAAAGCACTTCGCCAGTCATCTCTGCCACCAAACCTATCCACAAATCATGTCCAATTTCCTTTGTATCTGGGAATGGCAGGGCTGTATCTAATAACATTCTGTTAAATGCCATGCACGACCCATAATAAGAACTTTTTAACATGTTTTTTAAAATCCCTTTACCCGATTTAAAATATTTAAAAAATGATGGATGTAATGTATTTAGCTGCTCATCCACTATTATTGAATCGCTAACAACTAAATCATAGCTTTTAAGCAATTGTAAGGTATCACTATATTTATCAGTAAGCCATACATCGTCCTGATCTGACAAAAAAACAACTTCGCCTTTAGCGTTTTTTAATGCGTTCTGAAAATTCTTGATCGGGTCTTTGAACTGATTTATAGCTAAGAGCTTCACCCTTGAATCATCTATCGACTTAATTATCTCAACAGTATGATCAGTAGATGAGTCATCAGATATAATTAATTCGTCATCAAAATTAAGTTGATGAAGAATGGATAAAATTTGCTCTTTAATAAATTTTTCTCCGTTATATGAAGCCAAGCATACAGATACCATGATTACAATAAATTAAAAGTCAAAATATCCTGACATTAAATCACTATAATACAATTGCTTGTACATAATTAATAACGCAAAAATTACAAATAAAACCGCGGCCACATACTTTGGCTTTAATATATAAATACCGTAAGGCACCAATATTATCTCTACTACGCCAAGCAACTGACTAACCCGACCTGCTAATACAGGTAACGCGCTAAACCCTATAAAGGCTAAAACTGAAAAAAAATAAATTTTAATTATAATAACAGCGTATACATTCTTTTTTATTAACAATTCGTGGTTTATAATAAAAAAGATGACAATCCCCATCCGGAGATATAATAAAGGATTAATTATGCTAATGCCACCAAACACGCCTTGTTGCAGTAACAATTGATAAGTTGATATTTTTGCTGATAGAAATCCTAATTTAACATATTGAAGAATAGTTAAAAAGTTAATACCTGCTAGGGTAATAATATAAATACCAACCAAAGATCCGATATAAGCGAATTTGTTAATCTTGTAACGGTCTACAAAGTAAAATGGCACAAATATTATTAAGGAGTAATGGAATAAACATCCTACAACCATTGATAAAATAAACTTGATAAACTTTTCTTCTTTGATGTATAGTATACTTAATAATAAAATTCCTGATGCAACACCTACTCTTATTTGAGTCATCTCATGCAACAAAAAGAACGATCCGAAATACAAAATTAATGACACAGTATAGTATTTTGTAAGTTTCTTAATTGCTATACCTTTAAGTGACACTCCCAAAATGCTGTAAATGATAAAGACACCGATTGGTCCGTTAAAAAGAAATTTGGAGATTTTAACAATAAGAAAATAAGAAGGCTCCAAAAAAGTGTACGAAATACCGGAGATATAGTTATAGTAATCAACATAGGTGCCATAATCAGCACAGCAAGACGAAGGCCTAAATGCGGCAATTATCATCAGAAAAAATAAGCTGATTGCATAAGATACTTTTGAAAGCCTATAATAATAAGCTAATCCGTTAAAGGCAATCAGAGTAAAGAATACAATACTATAAAACCACATGATATTTAGCTTATTTGTAAGTATTGCTCTTTTTTAACTTTAAATAGTTATAATAGAATATTTTAAAAAAGCTTATTTTTTTTGTTTTCAACGCTAATGCAGTTGTATGCCTAAATACTGAGTATAAATATGCTAAATTATCAGTAAAAGATTCACGAGAACAATTCTTTGCGCATACGCAATAAACTCCAAAACGCGTTTCAAGCTTTTTTAAATCAACTTCATTATTAGAAAAATCTTGGATTGCAATCGAATTGAAAACGTAAAAATCTTTATAACATTTTCTAAATCTTTCTATAAATTGAAAATCCGAAAAATCTAATTTAACGTTTTCGTTATACCCCCCGGCTATATAAAAGGCGCCTATATTAATTACTAGTCCACTATTAACAGGCGAATATTTTTCTAGGGAATACATTCCCTCATTTAATTCTACCAAGTATCCCCGTTTATGCTTATATCTTGATGGTGAAAACGAACTGCCGTTTTTCAGTTTTATTATAGGCGCAAAGAGTTTAATGTGTAAATGTTGATTTATCGCGACTATCATACGGTTTATAAAATTACTTGAAAAATCGGTGTCCTGATCCAATAAAACTACCCATTTGTATCCCATTTGCCTAGCGATTTTTACGCCTGCATTGTAAGCCTTACTTACTCCTGGGTTTTCAAAATCATTTATAACAGCGGCAATAAGAACATTAGTTGTACTGTTATAATTTTGCTTTTGGGAGGTGTTATCATAAACGATTAAATTAACCTTCTGATTTTTAGCAATTTTAAAATTATTTAAAGCTTTAAATGTTATGCTTTCAACCAACTCTTGTTTATAAAGCACTATAATAAATGCAATATCATCTATTGTTGTCTTTTCAATCAACATATAATCTCTATTTATCGAAACTTAAAATCAACCTGCAATTGCAATTATCAGTAAACTCAATATTTAAACTATAACTAAATAGTCGACCTTATTAATTGCCTTAAGAATAATTCTAATTCTTTTGTAGATTGGGTTTGTAATTTTTGGAAAAAAAAAAGCAATTATTGCGGGTAATGATCGAAAGTCAAACCCCAATTCTCTTGTATAAACAAATTTTAACCTTCTAGAAATTTTATTTTTAGCTAATAGCATGTAATAACTTCGCCGTATTAACGGATAATTATCATCAGGTTTATCGAATAAATGTTGTTTTGTTACATCTGCATGATATTTTATTGATGCCTCTATCCAATCATCGCCAAAATTACCATGCGAAAAATGTTCAATTATTATATCATAGGCTATACCAACTTTGTATTCTTGAGAAACCCGTAAGGAAAAATCGATATCGTAAAAATGATATCCGTCAACGCTTTCATCAAACTTATATTTTTGCCATACACTTTTACGCATGGCCATAAATACACCATCAATAACTCTCACAAAATCAATATTTTCACCAGCGTAGGTAGATATTTTATAGACGTTTCCATCATCATCATGGTGCAAAATATTTATAAGATTTTTATCTGGGTGATGATATCCCCAGCCAGTAGGTAATAATAGTTTTTCCTTGCTGCCGGCTAAACCAATTAATCCTAAATCGGGAATAGTTTTAAAATGTTTTAAAATAACATCTCCCCAATTTAAGCAATGAAACTTAATATCCTCATGCAAAAAACATAAAACATCAAATTTTGCCCTATTAGCACCAATATTGTATGCCTCTGTAAGACTAAACTTTCCGGGATTATCAATTTTTACAATTTCATATGGAACACCTACTGTATTCTCAATATTTGATATTATTTGATTGTAATAAATTTCCTTATATGAAGAAATTATAATTGAAATCATGAATATATTATGTTCTAAATATCAGTTAATCTTAAAAAAAATAACGGCGAATATATTGCCAAGAAACGGCTCAAATAACTAAAGTATACAGTTATACTATTTTAAATTTCAGAAAGTATTGTCTGTAAATGCAAAACTTGTTTTGTTGCCTCAAATTCGGATGCCCGGTTAACAGCTTTAAACCTATCAAACTTAATTCTATCATTCATCACTAATTCCATAGCTTTTATAAAAGCGTCTACGTTATTATTGGGAACAACAATACCGGTTCCATCTGTAACAAATTCATCAACTCCGCCCGAATTAAATCCTACAATTGGTTTACCCAAGTAGCCGGCTTCTATCATTACTAAAGGAAATGGATCTTCCCTTGACGTCAGCATTAGTCCATCTGCTATTGATAGATAATCATAATAGTCGTCAGATTTACCTCCTAAAAAATAAACATTCTTTAAGCCAAGGTATTTAATTTCCTGTTCTAAAAAAAAAGAGTACCCAGATGATCCAAAACCTAACCATACTATATTTATCCTATTACCAAAATAACTGGCAATATGAGGAATCATATCAGCACCTTTTCTGTACTCAAGTGAGCCGGACATTACCCAGGTGTATGAATCAGCATTATTAAACTGGCTTCGTATCTTTTTAACGTTATCAGTATTTATCTTAATATCATTAAGTGCAACGCACTCATATTGCAAAGCAACGTTTTTTGCGCCCATAACTTCTAAATATGTGCACACTTTTTTTGAACACCCAATTAAAAGTTTGGCGCCATATATCATAGTTTTTAACTGCTCAAAAGATACATGTTGATAAAGCAGCAACAATTCATGAAAATGAATTACAAATGGTATAGAATGCTTTTGTGCTATTGAAACCGCATCTGAACATAAAATTGTATTTATATACCAAAAATCAGGCTTAAATGAGTCATGTACACTTAAAATATCTTCATCTAGAAACGGAACAACAGGTTTACCTAAAATCTTATTTAACCTAACCTTTGCGACTCGTTTTCTTGTTATTTGATTTGGCGTATAAAACTTAACATCTTCCGGCATATCTGTTAACAGATCACCTTCCTTAAAGCTAAACAGTGCAACTTCAATCTTAGTTCTATCAAAATTTTTAATTATGTAGAGAAGCATCATTTCTGCACCATTTCGTGCAGAGAAGGGTGTAAACATTAAGATTCTTTTCATAAACGGCTAACTTAAATGTCGACTAATTTTAGCTATGATAGTTTCTTAGTTTCCCAAGCCAACCTTGGCCTTACCTGGCCAATCCATGTGTTATTATATTCCTTACGCATTTCGCCCGTCTCATTCACTTCAAATCCTATTACCTCACGCGCCTCGGTCATATTAGTAAAAGAAATATCAGGCGACAAAAATGCGTTAATGCTAAATTGGGCATCGTTTAAAAAAAACCTGGGTATAATACAACTAACTACATATGTACCAACATCTTGCCTAAGTCCAAAAAAAACGTCTTTTCCAAGGTTAGCAGAATCTGCGTTAAAAGATGCTAATAAACAATCACCATATTTATTTAAAAGATGAATTGTTGGAACAACCATTGTAGCATAATTTACAACTGCATACTCAAGCTCCAAAACGATATCTTCGTTGATGCCAAAACTTGTAGAAGGGCCATTTTTACCTATTAAGGCTATTTTTTTAAATCTCAGATTGTCATTACTTCTTGACAGCTTAATATCGTTTTCTAGTAACAATCCGACATTGCTTGTATCGGTAGATATATATTTATCTATTATAAATTCGCATTTACCATAATCAACCACTTCACCATTTTTCATTAATAAACCTTCATTACACAATGTGGAAATAGCAGCCATATTATGGCTCACAAACAAGACAGTTCTCCCTTCACCTTTACTTACTTCGCCCATTTTGCCTAAACACTTTTTTTGAAACTCTGCATCGCCTACGGCTAAAACCTCGTCAACAATTAAAATCTCAGACTCTAGGTGTGCCGCAACAGCAAAAGCAAGGCGTACATACATGCCAGACGAATACCTTTTTACAGGGGTATCGATATATCTCTCTACTCCCGAAAAATCAACGATCTGATCAAACTGTCGTTTAATTTCAGCTTTTCTCATACCTAAAATGGCGCCGTTTAGGTATATATTTTCCCGTCCCGTTAATTCAGGGTGAAAACCGGTACCTACTTCTAACAAACTGGCTATGCGGCCACGGCCGGTTAGCCTACCTGTTGTTGGTGACGTAACTTTACTTAAAATTTTAAGCAAAGTACTTTTACCGGCACCATTACGGCCAATAATGCCTACAGCATCGCCTTGTTTAATCTCAAAATTAATATCCTTTAAACTCCAAACAATATTACTTTCACTTTTCTTAGTCCGGTCGTTGGTTTCCCCTATTTTTAAAAAAGGGTCTTCTTTTCCTCTTATTTTCGCCCATACACGTTCCAAATCATGGCTTAGTGTACCTGTACTAAATTCTCCTAATTGATATGCCTTAGAAATATTTTCGGCCTTGATAGCAATATCGCTCATTATAATAATTAATCAGTCAGTTTAATTTAGACTGTATCCACAAAATCTTTCTCTACCTTGTTAAACACCACCACCCCTATCAACAATGTAAAAATTGTAATAAGTGTTGTATATGCTAAAGCTCCCCATGATATGCTGCCGTTTCCTAAAAATGCGTATCTGAAATGCTCGATAATTGTAGTCATCGGGTTCAACTCAACAAGTAATTTATATTTACCACCAACTGACGAGAAGGGGAATACAACAGTTGTTGTATACATTAACAAAGGAACTCCAAAAGTCACCAAAAATGCCAAATCTCTGTATTTAGTAGTTAAAGCTGATATAATCATCCCCAACCCAAGGCCCAATAATGCCATTAAAACAATAAGAAAGGGAAATAGCAACAGATAAGAAGTTACATGAAATTGATCGCCCTTAATAAAATAATATCCCATCAGCACCAAAAACAGAAGCAACTGTACTGCAAATCGTATCAGGTTAGAAAAAATTATACTTAGTGGCATAATTAACCTTGGAAAATATACTTTACCGAAAATGGTTGAATTATCCCTAAATACTGATGATGTTTTCACTAAACAATCTGAAAAATAATTCCAGGTTATAACGCCTGCCAAATAGAAAAGTGGTTTAGGTAGCCCATCTGTAGATATACCGGCAACACTGCCAAAAATTACTACGTATATAAAAACGGTAAATATAGGCTGAATAAAGAACCAAACAGGCCCTAATATAGTTTGCTTATAAAACGATACAAAATCCCGCCTTACTAATAGCCAAAGTAAATCCCGATAATCTATCGACTCTTTTATTTTAAGATCAAATAAAGAACTTGTGGGTTCAATTACCCATAAGTTATTTGGTTCGTTTGCCATTTAGAATAATATTATTGACCGTTTATTAAGTTTGTGTATATTTTATGGACTGAAAGCACCATAGTAGCTAATAAACAACCCAAAAAAGCAAATATTAAAACGTATTTCGGAAGGTTAACTGATAAAACAGGTAAGGGCATAATAGGATCATCTATTACTTGGATTAAAGGCGTCTCTTTTCTTAATGCAATTTTAGCCAGTTCAAGATTTTGAACTAACTGCGTTAAAATTGCTTTATTCGCTTCAACATTAAATTGAGATCGTTGTACCGGAATTCTAAGTACCTGCCTGGTAGAATTTAAATTAGGTGTAGCATCTGCCACGGCCACTGTTTGATAGATAGCGCCATTCAACACATTTTTCACAGAATCTGTTTGATGCTGTAAAACGGCCAAATTCTCTAAAGACCGTTTGGTTTTAGTTTGAACATAAAAATCATTTACGGTCTTCACTATTTGGTTGTCAAAATCTTTTGCAAAAGCCTCATCGGTAGATTGAACATCAACATTAATAATGCTCAATTTGGCATCTGATTTACTTACTTTTAAGTATTTTTTATCAATATCATCAACTACTTTACCTAACACACTATCCTGCAATCTTGTAAATTGTTGCCCATCTTTTAAGTTAAAGGTGATTCTTTTAAGTTTAGGATCTTTCCATTCTTCACGTAACTTATTTAAATCAATATATCTTTCAATTAATAATTGATTTTTTCCTTTATAAAAAACAGTACTTAATAATGTTTTTTGAATCATATTACGAGATTTATACAATTCAAAAATATTTTCACCCTGAAAAATACCACCACCGCTACCAGCGCTTACATTTAGCCCGATCATAGATGCCAAACCAGCATATTGACTAGATCCTCCTCCACCATTCGCGTCTTCTAAAACAAAACTGGTAGTTGCTGTATACAATGTTTTCTTTTGAAGACCATATAAATATCCGAATATAGCCCCTACTATACTAAACAAAACTATTTTTATCCATTTAGACCTTAAATATCTGATGGCAGAATCTACTTTTAAAATAAGTTCCTTTATAGAAATCTCGTCCGAAGCACTAACTGTATTATTTGTTTCCCTAGTCATAGCTGCTCTAACTGAATTAATTTTTAAACAATGCTACAATGATTACCGCCAATGACCCTAAAGCGGTAGCAATGCCAACTAATCCTTGTACACCCAGCTTTTCTCTTGGTGCATGTTTAGGTACAAATATTTCGGCACCTGGTTTTATTCGTGGGTAATCATAAAAGAAAAGGAATTTCTTGGTGGATTTTATTGCTCCATTCGCATAAACTACATATGCACCTCTTTTATTAGCATTGTCTGTAAAACCGCCAGATTCATTAATATACTCTCCCATCCCTTTTCCAGACTTGTATATAATATTAATCGGCTTTAATACTTCTCCGGTTACTTTAATTGTTTGCAGCTCTTTAGGTACTTTAATTATATCTCCGTCCTCTAAAAGAAGATCATACCTCGATCCTGCTTTTTGCAAAATTTTAACCAAATCGATGCCAACATAGTCGCTTTTTATTACAGAGTCTTGCAGGTTTGTAGTATCTGCCCCTTGAGATTGTTGCAACCTTTTTAAATTCGCCAGCTTTTCGGCATCTTCTTTTGATTTATCGTTATCAGATATACCTTTTCTATTATCAACATTTTTTGCGATTGTCACAGTACTATCAATGCCATAAACATTATTATTAACATATTTTATAGAATTGGCTTTAATTACTGTAGGTCCTGGACGCCTTAAAGACGCGCCTGCTGGAAAAGCCATTGCTGTAAGCCCGCCAGCCCTTTTTATAACGTCAGATATTTTTTCGTCTTTTCGTTGAATTGTGTAGGTGCCGGGATATAGCACTTCGCCTTCTACCTTAACTATTTTTTGTATTTGATAGCCTTCTGACCCCCTTACAGAAACAATATCAAATGGTTGCAGTATAAATGGATCGCCTACTAATTTCAGATTTTGATCGACGTTTACTGTAAAAATTTCAGCGGTAATTGCTGAAACAGACATAGCATTACTGTTTTTTACCCGTCGGGAAATTTCAATACGACTTGGAGTAGCACCTTCATTAAAGCCACCGGCCATCTGGATCAGTGATTCAAGGCTCATGTTATCGCCATATTTAAAGGTGCCAGGGTTCCTGACTTGTCCCTTAATCTCAACCTGGTACTCATCTCTCAAATCAAACACCGAAGATATCGTAACCTTGTCTTCGCGTTGTAAAGCAATATCCGGTTGACTACCATTCATCAGCTTCTGAACATCAAATGAGATCAAAGCTGGTGTATTATCCAGGTTAAGCCTTGATATATATCCCCTGTTTAAAAAAGCATCTTCTTTTAAACCGTCTGCTTTAGTAATTAAAGTCCTTAACGTAAGCCCCTTTTCCAGTTCATATTTACCCGGACGAAATACTGCACCTGTAATTTCAACCCTATTTTCAAAGCGGTCTAAGATTTTCTCAACTACATATTTATCTCCATTTACGGGTTTATAAGTTGCAAATTGAGTTGCATCTACATCCACTATTTTCCGTTCCCTGCTGGTATTTTGCAATACTTTTATATTGGCAGTATAAGCTTGACTAGTAAAACCGCCTGCAAAATTGATAATATCCTGTAGTGTTTCTGTTTTTAATACTTCAAATAATGCAGGCCTTTTTATTTCACCACTCATTTCTATACGAGTGTCATAAACAGGTATATTAATCACATCCTGATCCTGTAAACGTATGTTTTTTTGGATACCTTTTAGAAGGAAATCGTAAACATCAATAGTAGCTACAACCTTGCTGTTTCTAACAATTTGAATTTTTCTATAGGAACCATTTTTATTAGGGCCACCTGATGCATATAATGCATTAAATGCTGTTGCTAATGATGGCAATGTGTAAGTACCGGGCTTAACAGATTCGCCAACAATAGTAACTTTAATTCCCCTTATATTACCTAAATTAACTGTAACCCGGCTACGTCCTGTTTTGATTGCCGGATAAGTATGGGCCATTGCCGCACTTATTTTTGAAGTTGCATCTTCAATGGTTAATCCCCCCACTGTAATTAACCCTACATATTGCAAACGGATACTACCATCGGGACTTACTTTTAAATTATAATTGGCCTCATTATCTCCTGTTATGTCAATTAATAAATTGTCATCGGGACCAACAACATAGCTTTTAGGAGTTGCCATTCTTAAATTTGGCTCAAAACTTAACTTGCTGTTTTTAAACAGGTCTTCACCAAATATTTTAGGAATCAAATTCCCATTAGCGTCACGTAATTGTGCATTAGAACCATTTTGAAAGCCGTACTTTGAATACGTCGAGTCTGAATTAATATAGGTTCGAGCATTAGAATCATCATTACTGGTTCCGTCTCCATTTTTTAATTTATCAATTCTGGCAATTAATTTTTGTGCCTCAGTTGGAGGCATGCCTTGTGCCATAGCTAGTTGTGATATCTGCGCATCATCAGTATAACCTACCAATGCAGCCTTCTGCATCAATTGCCGGACCTGTGTATCTGTAAGGTCATCTACCTTAACGTTAGCATAATTGGTTTGTGAAAATGCCGTTTGTGAAATTATAATCGTCAGGAAAAAAACAAGCGCTGTGAAGGCTTTTTTCAAATTCATATATTTATGATGCACTATATATTCGTTAAAACTTATTTACTTCTATTACTGAAGCAAACAGCGTATTAATATTATTAAAAAAATGGAACGACTTTTAATACTGATTTCTAACACTTGAAGCTAAAGTGAAGATTGAGGCTATTTTTACATTTAGGTGAAGGCAAATTTGCTTATCTTTCACATTCAAAACTCCGATTAATTTGCTTTTATTGTTAGGTAATTTCATTATTAGTATTAGAGTGATATTAGAGGCGAATATACAGAAATATTTAGAATAGAATATATCCGCATATCCTCTCAGGATGTTTAAACCCTTGGCAAATGCTTATTCCATATATGCACAAAAGCCAGTATATATATTACTGGCTTTTGTGCATATATGATACAAATAAAGAGAATTTTATTTGCATATAAATTAGCGTTATTAATACATCAATTAATACTCTTTACTAAAAGCTGATTATCATTAACTTAAATTTAAATAGCGCTCAAATCAATATTCAAAAGCTTATGCTTGTTATGGGTTATTTTTAAAGGTGCTGTAGTATTAACCGTAAATTGAGTTTTTGTATCCACATTAATAGAAATTGCTTTATACCTAAAGTTAAGCGGCATTTTAGGTACCTCTAACTTAATAACCACATCACGGCCGTGCTGCTGTGAGGATATTTTAATATGATCTCTGAGCCAGATATATTCATAAACCTCCTGCCAGGGAGCTATCCACATGTTATCATTGCCACTAGTTCCATAGTTTTTCTCTATTGAAGTCATGTAATATTTAAACTCGGGGTAAAGCATGCTTAAGTTCCAAAGGTTTTTATCGCCAACGCTGTGGGTAAACTCATTATACCAAATAGGTTGAGGTTGTTTCATCAACGAGTCGATACGGTTTAGATGCTTATCTATCTCCTTAAAGTCTAAACTATCCTTATTACTCTGCAAAAAATTGCGGGCATAGATCATAGCATTCAGATCAACCGGTTTGTCAACATCAATTGCAGGACCCTTGCCCACATATGATGCTACCGAATAAGCACCTGCTTTAAAGGCATCCTGTTCATAATTATGCTCATAGCCCTCATCGTGTTCGCCACCGGGAACCACAAACTGCGTTATGCTAAAACCAAGGTTCTCTTTTACTACTTTGATGTTTTGCAGAACCTCGCTGTTGTAATCTGTACCATGTTTAGATAAATGGTGATAACCATGGTTTAAAATATCCCAGCCCGAATTGTAAAGAGTTTTAACTTCCGGCCAGGATAGGCGGGCACGGTTATCGGGATGATCATAAACAATCCCGGCATTTAAAGCAACGGCTAATTTGAAGGCGACATTGTTACCGCAACCGTCAGTATAAAACAAGCCACTTGATTTTTCGCCATCGCCACCCTGATCGCTATGATATTCATCCGGTATAGGCGGGCTCACCATGCCGCCATTCAGCAATGGGTAAGCGCAGGTAAATGCAGAACGGTAGCCATCATCGAGCGTGAAGCTAAAAGCCAGATGTTTATTGTATTTTAATGGAGCTATACTGGCTTTAAACGGCGCTGCTGAATTAAGTTTCAGTTTGATATAAACAACCTTCGGAGCTGCGGCTTTCTTTTTCAGGGTATCCGCATGTGTGAAATTGCTAATGAATATACCCGTGGCTAAAAGTATAATGTGCTTTACTTTATAATGCATTGCTGTTTCTTTAGGAAACCAAACATACATAACAACGATGAAAGATTATTTTAATGTGCGGGCTTTAGCGCAAGGATTACACTTCAAAAACAATTAGCAACATTTCTATTAAATAACTACCTTGCCCGCATACTTGCACGGGGTGCTTAAACCATAATGGTTAAGGCTGAGATGATACCCGATAAACCTGATACGGATAATACCGGCGTAGGGATGCATGGGCTCATGATGTTGCTCAGCTATTTGCTGTTTATTCAATATAAGCCTTGTTTCTATACCGCCGTGGTCAGGAAACAAGGCTTTTTTAATTTAATAATTTGAATAAATGGAACTTCAGAAAAACAACTTCGGCCTCATGACCCAAAGCCTTACCAATTGGCAGGGCCGCAAAGAATGGTTTTTTAACCGCGAACACACCGACACTTACGAGCAATGGTACGAAGGCCGCTACAAGCGCGCCGAGGTATGGCAAAAAAAGGTAATGGGCCAATTGCTGGGTAAAGACCCGCGCGTAAAAGAACTGCTGGAGTTTGGCTGCGGCACTACCCGTTTTACCCGCTGGTGGCACGAAATTGGGATCGAGGCAACAGGTGGTGATCTTTCACCTTTTATGTTGGGGCAGGCTGTGCATCTTTTCAAGGGTGACTTGGTAAATGCCGATTCGCACTTTATGCCTTTTAAAGATGAGACGTTTGATGCCGTGGCTTTTATTACAACTTTTGAATATTACCGCGACACGGTACAGGTGATCCGTGAGGCAGCACGGGTTGGTAAACATGGTATTGCCTTCGGGATGATGAACCGAAACTCGCCAAAAGTGTTACGCAGACGTGTGCAGCAGCTATTTGGTAAAAATCCATTTTATGTAACGGCCACATTTTATACCCCGGGCATGCTGACTGCAAAAATTGAAGAAGCCCTGCAAGGCCGTCAATACAGCCTTGAGTGGACTTGTACCGGTTTGCCCGAATGGTTCCCTGTTCAGCAATGGAGCGTACCTGTTGGCGATTTTTTTGGTTTGTATGTTAAATTTTTAGACTAACCAAGCCATGTCCTTATCAGGAAAAATAACTAACGGCGGTTTTGAGCAAATTATCTTACCCAGTTGCGGGTATCCGCGTAACGAGATTTTGGCCGGGCCAGCCTTTGGCGTAGATGTATCGCTCATCAGTTTACCCGGTGGTTTAGGTTTAGCCATGACCAGCGATCCGCTTTCGCTCATCCCGTCCTTAGGTTTGCAGGAATCGGCTTGGTTATCTGTGCATCTAATGGCTAATGATATGGCCACAACCGGCTTTGCACCCATGTATGCCCAAATGGTATTAAATCTGCCCCCTACCTTAACCGAGCAGGATTTTACAACTTACTGGAACTACATTCACCAATATTGCAATGCCATAGGTGTGGCCATTACGGGCGGGCATACCGGTAGTATCGAAGGCCAAAACTCAACTATTGCAGGCGGTGGTACTATGGTACTCACCGCGCCGGTAAATGAAATATTGTTAAGCAAAAAGGCCGAAGCCGGCAATGTAATTATTGTGACTAAAGATTGCGCACTATCCTCGGCCGCTATACTGACCATGAGCTTCCCCGAAACGGTGAAGAATAAATTAGGCAAAGAGGTTTATGAACAGGGATGCGAGCTGTTTTACCAAACATCATCATTACCCGAAGCATTAATTGCAGCAGCAACGAACCATAGTCAGGAGATAACCGCCATGCATGATGTAACCGAAGGCGGTGTGTTAGGCGCTATTTATGAAATGGCCGTTGCATCGGGCAATGGTGTATTAGTTGATAATGAGTTATTGCCGATGAACAATACGCAGCAAAGTATTTGCAAAATCTTCAATATCGACCCCAGATTTTGCATTGGTGCGGGTTCCATGATTATTGCTGCGAAAAAGGAACATGGCCTGCATGTAGTACAGCGCCTGCATCAAAACGGGATTAAAGCAACCATAGTAGGTGAGTTTACCGAAAAATCCCATGGTTATAAATTGATAGAAAACAGCACCGAAACAGATATGCCTTATTATAATAAAGACCCTTACTGGGCTGCTTTTTTCACCGCCTATAAAAATGAATGGAGATAATGGAACAGAGCTATAACATAACAGGTGGAGTTTATCTTGTACTTGACCCAGCGATAGATAAAGATTTTTTACTCAAAAAATTATCGGCTGCAGGTAAAGCAGGACTTCAAGTGGTACAGATCTGGAATAACTGGCTAACTGGTGCAGATAAGCTGGCTTTAATTGAAGCCATTGCTAACATTTGCCGCTCTTACCACATTCCATTATTTATTAATGAAGACTGGCACCTGCTTGCCGAAACTACATTTTTAGATGGTGTACACTTTGATCATATCCCTGCAGATTTTACTGTAATAAAACATACCATTGGCAAACCTTTTATGGCAGGCATTACCTGTTCGGGAAACCTCGAAACCGTGACCTGGGCAGATGCAAACGGATTTGATTATATCTCTTTTTGCGCAATGTTCCCCTCTCCTTCTGCCGGCAGCTGTGATATTGTAACGCCGGCTACTGTTAAAAAATCCCGGTTAATAACAAAACTACCCCTATTTGTATCAGGAGGTATTACGGTAGAGAACATTGCCCAGCTCAAAAATGAAACTCCTTTTGATGGCGTGGCTGTCATATCAGGCATACTAAGTGCCGAGGACCCTCAACAAAAAGTACAACAATATCAAACCGCTTTAAATATTAATAACTAACACAATGAGATTAAAAACGATAGAAAAATTATGCTGCCCCTTTGATAAAGGCGACCTTACTTTACAGGTATTAGCTAAAGACTTGGACCAAAATATCTTAGAAGGTATTTTAAGTTGCAAACAATGCAAACGTAATTACCCCATTGTTTACGGTGTGCCCATCATGGCTCCTGATGAGTACCGTCAGATACAATTAGAGCAACCCATTATAGAACAATGGAAACTAGATTACGAGATCAATGATATTAAACTATTGCCGGGTAATTAGTTACCCGGCAACCGGTTCAATAAAAATTTGTTTCATAAATGGAAACTCGGCTTGGATAGTTTTGGTGATCCGTTCAATGGCATCTGTAATTTGGCGGGTGGTTAGGTTGTCTTTAAAAACAGTATTTAATTGCAGCAGGATCTCTTCGGGAGCTAAATACGTTGAGAAGTGCTTTTTCACCTTAATCACTGCTTCATCGGCTTCGGCCAGGGCCACAACTTTTCTGATGTTTTTGGGACTGGGTGTTTCGCCTAACAGCAAGCTTTTACTTTCGCGGATCAGCACTGCCGAAATAGCAATGAGGATTAGCCCGATAAGCATTGACGCAAAGCCATCAAAATAGGGATTATGATACAAC
The DNA here is from genome assembly GCA_903644075.1 of Sphingobacteriaceae bacterium. Lineage (GTDB taxonomy): Bacteria > Bacteroidota > Bacteroidia > Sphingobacteriales > Sphingobacteriaceae > Mucilaginibacter. The sequence continues at coordinate 29,632 of CAHJXH010000015.1, forward strand.
CGCCCCAGGAACACGCCCAGAAATGCGATGAATAAACCTAACAGATCGCCAAAATCGCCCAGTAAAACAATGATGGTTGATGGATCTTTGGTTTTAACAACAGCCTTCCAAAAACTGATTTTACCTCGTTGCTGATTAAATGCTTTTAGAGCGGCAATCATCGATACCATATTAAAAACAAAGGCAATGGCCAATGTAATATAGTTCCAGTTGGGGTTGCCTTCAAATTCGGGGTTTTTCAGGCGGGTCAAACCTTCATAAAAAGAGATACAGCCACCTAAACTAAATATAACAAGCGATACAATAAACGACCAGAAATACAGCTCCTTACCATAACCAAAAGGCCTGTTAGAGTCCGCCCGTCTCTTGCTTAGTTTAAAACCCAATATCAGCAAAAGCTGACTTATCGCATCAATAATAGAATGGATACCCTCTGCCAGCATAGAAGAACTGCCCGTAATAGCCGCTGCTACAAACTTAGAAGCTGCAATAAGCAGATCGACTACTAAAGAGACATAAATGAAGAACCTTGATTTCATGGGTACGCTTGTTAACACCTAACAAGTTTATTGCCTTAATGTTGGGTGTTTTAAAAGTAGCAGTCAGTGAAAAAGTAGTAGTGGCAAGTTGCAGTGGCAGTTAGCCATCAGCAGATTTTTAATTGACAAATTATCTCATCAACAAATTGACAAATTAAAATTACTTCTTCAACTGGTGCAGTGTCTGCATTGTGCCTTTCAAATCTTCATAAAGCTTTTTGTATAGTGGAAATATTTGCGTGTAAGTTTGATGATTATCAGTGTTAGGTTTTATCAAAACAGGCTTCTCAATAACCGGAAGGGCTTTATCTGGATATAAAGCTTGCATGGCCAAAAATATAGCACCCATTGCCGAAGCATCTTCTGATTGTAATACCATCAATTTCTTCCCGGTAATATCGGCCAGTATCTGCACCCAGGTTTGTGAAGTAATAAAGCCACCACTGATATTGATCTGCTCAACTTCTACAGATGCACCCTCCAATGAGTTCAAAACATCATTAAGGGCAAAGCAGATCCCTTCGAGGGCAGCTCTTAAAAAATGATTTTGATCGTGCTGTGGTTGTATATTCAAATAAGCCCCACTGCTGTTGGCATCCCAAATTGGCGCACGCTCGCCATATAAATAAGGTAAAAAGATTAGTCCATCGCTACCCGCCGGCACACTATCTATCGCTTTAAATAAAGACTGATAACTATCTGATTTTAAATTCGACTGGTTTAAAAATTTCTTTAATAACCAATCAACTGCTATACCGCCATTGTTTACTGCACCGCCGCTCACGTAAGTCTTTTCATCGAGCAGGTAATTAAACGTCATGGCCTGATAGTTATAAACCGGCTGCGGGCCGGTAATACGCACAGCCCCGCTGGTACCAATGGTTAACGCAGCTGTGCCAGGTTGGGTAACGTAACTGCCCATATTGGCACAGCAGCCATCGCTTGCCCCTATTACAAATTGTGTTGTTGCCGGGATTTCTAATAATTGGGTACTTGAGTCTGTTAATCCTGCACGAACGTAAGTGGTATTAACCGTATCAGAAAGCTGGCTTAAATTCACGCCAGCCAATTTACAGGCAATATCACTCCACACTAGTTTTTTAATATCGAACAAACCTGTTGCCGAGGCTATCGAGTAGTCAATCTCAAACTGATTAAAAAGTTTATGCCAGATATAACCTTTAATAGATACAAACTTGTATGTGCTGTTAAACAAATCTGCCTGGTTTTCTCTCAGCCAAATAAGTTTGCACAGAGGCGACATAGGGTGTATTGGCGTACCAGTTTCTTTATAGATAGTTTCGCCTTCGGCAGATGCCCTGATCCTTTCGGCAATTTCTTCGCTGCGTACATCGGCCCAGGTAATCATCTGGCTTAAAGCCTCACCTTTTTCATTCACGGGTATTAAACTATGCATTGCGCTGCTGAAACTAATAGCCTGGGGCGCTTGCCTTAATTGTTTAACCACATCCAGCACACATTGTACAAAGGCATCCCATATCAATTCGGGATTTTGCTCACTATAATTAGGATGCGGCTGATAAATTGGATAATGGTGCTGCGAAGATGCCAATACCACACCATTTACATCTAAGGCAACACCTTTGGTGCTTCCTGTACCAATATCAATTCCTAAAATATATTGTTCCATTGGGTTGTTCTGGGTTGAGCCATCGGATAAACGTACTTGTTAATCCGGCTTGCAATTTGCAATTATATTTTTTGCCACGTGTACACGATACATGAAAATAATTGCACCAAATTAACAAAAAGCAAAAGGCATCAACTTTTATGTTGATGCCCTTGTGCTTGTATTGTATTGCTAAAAAATTATGGTGTTATTTTATCCAGTGGCGGCACGTTGGTTTCTGAACCACTGTAGCCTTTGTTTTGGTTAATATGCCCGTTGATATTCAACAGGATATCGTTATTTGGTATTGGCCACAATACATGATAAGGCGAAATGGTAAACGTATTACCAGAGTTGGTCACCACACCTTTGTTATAAAAATCGTTCTTCTCAATAATACGATCGTAGAAGAAGTTTGAAGTTGAGAAGCTATTCACGTTATAACTCTTACCGGCATACGATGGCTGGCCAGTTAACGCATAAATAAATGCCATACGGGTAAGCTCTGTTTTACGCGGCTCTTCCCAATACAGTTCGCGGGCACGCTCATCAAGTACAGTACCGATATTGATTTTGCTTGGGTCTGTAAATAAAGTTGCTTTTGCACGTGCACGAACCATATTTAAATCGGCCATTGCCGATGCCGGGTCGCCTTTCCAAACGTAAGCTTCAGCACGCAATAAATAGGTCTCAGCTAAACGAAACACATACCAGTCGGTATTGGTGCCACGCGGTGGGCTCCAGTACTTATCAACGGCTATATTAATTGAGCTGATGAACACTTTGTAATGCGGCCAGCCAAACCAACAACGGATCGTATCCTTGGCGCCATTTAAAAACATAGTATTAACATTTGCTGCTGTGTATTGCACCAGGTTTTTACCATACCAGGTTGGGTCTGATGTTTTTAGCGACGGGTTATTATAAACCAGGTCGGTCATGTTCATCCAGTTACCCGGTGCGTGGCGTAAATCGGTATTATCAGTCCAAATGTATTTGGTGCTATACGGTGTACCGCGGTAACGGCCAATACCTCGGCCATAATAAAGCGAAAGGGGAATTTCGGCAGTAACGGCATCTGTTATACCCGTTTTTTTGTTCGGTGTTAATATCACATTGGCATTGGCATAAAACGGTGTGGTATTACGCATTAATTGCGAACCCAATGCGGTTGCACCATCCAAAGTTTCGCGGTCCAATACGATATATAAAGCTTCGGTATTAGCTGCAATAGCCTTATTATCCGGGCGGTGTAAATCCCAGATTATATTTTTGGTTGCATCGCCACCAGTGCTGCCGAAACGGGTAGTCATCAGGTGATATTTACCACTGTTAATTACGCTTGATGCAGCTGCAATTGCGTCATCAAATTTACCCAGCTCCAAATCAATTTTGGCCAATAGGTGGCTGATAGCACCCTTGTTTACCTCGCCTTTGCTTGCCACATCGCTTACATTTTGCTGAGCAAACTCCAAATCAGCTTTCATTTGGGTTAGAATTACTTCGCGTTTGGTGCTATAGTAAGATACATTTGGTGCGTTTTCTTCTTTCAGGATCAAAGGCACATCGCCAAACTCATTAACCAAACGATAGTAGCTGTATGCACGATGAAAATAAGCCTGGCCAAGTATCGAGTTACGATCAGCAGGCGAACCCCATTTTACATTGTCAATACGTGAAATAATAACGTTGGCATTGTGCACACCTTTAAACCATTGCTGCCAGTACCAGCCAATTTTATTATAGTCATCATTATTTAACTGCGCAGTTGGTGTAATACGAACGTTCAAATCCTGTGCCGGGGTAGTTTTATCTGTTGTACCCTCTACCGCAACATCAGAGAAAATAGATTCTGTAAGCATCGGTGCCGAATCGCCAAAAAATTCGCCTCTGTTATTCATGCTGCATGCCTCTAATGCCGACTGCATTGCCGATGGTGTAGTTAACGATACATCGGGGGTAAACTTAGAAAGAGACTCTGGCTTCAGGTAATTCTTACTGCATCCTTCACCTAACAATATCGCAACTAATGATAATGCTATTATTCCTTTTTTATTTATAGTTTTCATGTTATTCATTTTTATCCCTCCTTAAAATGTTGCGTTTACACCGAATGAAATAATTCTTGGGGTTGGGCCGGGATGCCCGTCATCGGTTGTATTTTGCGGGTCCCAATAGTGCCAGTTAGGGGCGTACACGTAAGCATTATTTGCATTCGCATAAACTTTCAGGTTCTGCATGTGTAAACTGTGTACAAAGTTGCGGGGTAAATTATACGCCAATGAAATTGTATTTAAGCGAACAAAAGAGGCACTGCGCCATACATTGAAAGATGTACCGCTTGAGCCTGAGTTAAGGCGGGCGTAATCGTTGATCGGGTTATCAGCCGTCCAGTAAGGATATACGTATGAACTTTGGCGCTGATTACCAACGCTGCCCGGGTTATTTTTAGCCTGGTTAAATTGGTTCAACTGGCCCATGTTTGATACTAACAGGAATGAAAAATCGAAATTTTTCAGGAAGTTGAAATCATTTCGTAATGACCATGTGTAACGGGGGCTGGTGTACCCGATAAATTGTTTATCGGCATCAGTGTACTTGTACTGGTTAGGGCCGCTGTTCACTAATTTCTCCAGTTTAAAATCGCCCGGTACTGCACCATACAGTGCTGCCTGCGTTTTTTCTGCTGTTTGCCATACGCCTATTACTTTATAATCCCATATTACGTTAACATCTTTTCCAATAAACCAGTTATTTCCCGGGTCATTAGATTCTGTAGTAACTGTATTGCCACTAGCATCGGTAGTTGTTGTAGGGCCGTACAGGTGTTTTAATGAATTTCGGTTTAACGCAAAAGTGGCAGAAGTACTCCAGTTAAAATTTGTACTTCTGATGTTTTTACTGGTTAAAGTAACCTCAATACCGTTATTATCTAACTGGCCAAGGTTTGATATTACCGTAGTTTGGTTATATCCCGTAACCTGCGGAATGCTTCTCTTTACTAAAAGGTCTGTTGTTTTTTTATGATAAGCCTCAATGCTACCGCTTAAACGGTTATTAAGCACAGCAAAATCTAGCCCGAAGTTTAACGATGCTGTTTGCTCCCATTTTAAATCAGCATTGGCAAGGTTGTTTACATACACAGCGCTTCCGGCAGTGGCAGTACCGCTGCTTATAACCGGGTATTTGCCCGAGCCTAATAAGGCCAAAGCAATTGTTGGGTCAACAGTACCATCAGTTTGCAAATCACGGTTGCCATTTACACCGTAGCTTATACGTAATTTACCATAGTTTAACCAGCTTAATGCCTTGCTGCCTTTAACAAAACTTTCGTCGGTAAAGATCCAGGCAAATGCACCGGCAGGGAAAGTTGCGTAAGGGTTGTTCTGGCCAAATGCCGAATAACCATCGCGACGAATAGATCCAGTTAATAAATAGCGGCCTAATAATGAGTAATTTATACGTGCCATTAAACCACTGGCAGTGTAAATACGGTCGTCACTGCTTACAGTTGGCAAGTTACCAGAGCCAATGTTATGATAGCTAAGATCATCTGTTGGGCTAAAGCTCTGGTTGCCATCATTATCATACCAGGTTTGGTATTTTTCTGCCTCGGCAAGTAATGTTACATCGATGCTATGGATACCGAACGTTTTGTTCCAGGTTAACAGGTTGTCAATGGTGTATTTATAACGATTTTCCATTGAACGGGTTGCGGAGCCACCCGGCGTGGTTACATTAGGGTTTAATGCCGAAAAGTGATAAAAGTTACGATACGACTCGATATCCGGGGCAAAATTGAATTGATACTTAATACCGAACGGCAGTTTTGCCTTGGCATATAAATTGGCAAATAAAGTATTTTGTATCGCCACACGCTCGTCATACTGGG
>CAHJXH010000016.1 GCA_903644075.1 Sphingobacteriaceae bacterium
CAACCACGGTTACTTGTGTACGGCCGGATGATGTACAGCCTGTACTATTAACCGCCTCAACATAATAACTGGTATTGCTGTGTAAAACCGGGCTGGTAAAGTTAGTTCCCGAATTTAATATAGTACCACCTGTTGCAGTACTGTACCAATTGTAAGTTAGACCCGAAACCGGATTATCAACAGCAAGTACCGCAACCGCACCATCGCATATAGTTGGGTTAGGTATAGTAATTACAGGCGTAGCTGGTAAAGTGCTTATTGTTGCAGTTACCTGTGTACGTGCAGTGCTTGTACAGGTACCGCCCGAAACTGCTTCTGCATAGTAGCTTGTGTTTGCACTAAGTGCGGGCGTAACAAAGCTATTGCCAGAAAATATTGATGTACCGCCGGTTGGTGTAGCATACCAGTTAACTGTAACACCCGGAACAGCAGTCGCTGTGAATGTGGCTGTTTGTCCAGGGCAAATAGTTTGTGTGCTATTTGCAATTACCGGTGCTGTTGGTATAGCGTTTACCGTAACAGTTACCGGCGTACGGTCTGACGCATCTGTACAGCCCGTACGGTTAGCCTGCACATAATATGTTGTTGTTGCACTTAAGGGGCCTGCTGTAAAGCCTGGCCCTGTAGCTACTGGGCTACCACCTGTTGCGGCTGCGTACCAGGTAAAAGTAGTGTTTGGAACTGCAGTAACAGTAAACACGGCCGAGCCACCGGTACATACCTGTACATTATTTGTTACTACGTTATTAAATTTAACAATAGGCCTGGGTATAACTCGTTGTACTTCGTATAAGTTTATGGATGATAATACGTTTGCAACACCGCCGCCTAAAGTTAACTGTACCCTATCAAAAGTACTTGTTGGTGCAAAAGTAACTGTACGAAGGCCGCTGGCTGCATCGAGAATTCTTAACGTCAGCAATCCGCCACTTAGAGTTTGAGTATCGTTATTGCTTGTGTTGCCGTTAAATGTGGTTACCGAGATATTGCTGGTTACCCCAGCATCAATTAATGTTTGAGGAACCGATATGGTTAACCTGACAGAATCACCTACAGTAGAAACATTTGAAAATATAGCGGTTTCTGTTGCTGCTGCCCCTACCAATCCTATTCCTGCGTTTAAGGTTGCAGCTGTGGCCGGGTTACCATCAATGGCATTTTGTGGATTTACTACACCTCCTACTCCCAAATTACCGAGACCAAGTAAGTTGGATGAAATGCCATCTAACTCATCAAATGCAGTATTACAGGCAACTGCCCCGCTTACGGGATAAAACGCTTCATATACATAAATTGAATTTAGTGCACCTAGTACTCCTCCGTTAAGTGTTATCCTTACCCTATCGTATTGCTGAGTTGGCGTAAACGTTAATTCTGTCTGATTATTATTCGCTAATAACGTTACCAAACTACTGGCAGAAATAGGCGAACCAATTGCAGTACCATTATTGTAGGCCTGAACCGTAATTGCACCCAAGGCCTGCACACTCAGCAAATTGTTGCCACTGCCCAATTTTATCGACACTGGCGTATTTGCAGGCACTTTTGTGTTGGGTGCGCCCGGAAATAACAACTCTTCCCAGGTTGATGCTGCTACGCCAACTCCTACGTTTATCGTGGAAAAAGTTTGCAAATTACCGTCTGCGGCATTGCCCGGATTTGTTACGGTACATCCGAGACAGAGGATGCTTGATGTCCCGGTTTGTGTGGATGAAGCAAAGGTGCGCTGCGCATCTGCATTGCTTGTTATTCCCACTAATAGGCAGATTATGAGCAGGAAGCACGAGGTGATAAAGGTAAAAACTTTCATAAGGCACGTCGGTGAAAAATATTTATACATATCTACGACGTACTTTAAAATAGTGTTAGGAACACTTTATTCATGATATTCAGGGGCTGTTCATTTTGATTATTTTAAGTTTTTTAAATCCGGGCGTCAAAAAATTTCGTAGGCGATCAACAATTGCAATTTCATCCTATACAAATTAAAATCACAGCATAAAAAAAGCCCGCTTAAAAGCAGGCCCTGTAATCTATTTAATTGATAATCAAATATTTATTTTGCTATCTATTTCATGATAATTAAATACAAAACTTTGCGGGTTAAAACTGGTAGAATGCAGATATTTCTTAAATTTCATATAAGCTGCCCTATTCAGGTCAGACATTTTGTTGAAGTTTTCATATTCGAGATAAAACGAGAGCGTATTAGCTTTAATTAACTTATAACCAGTTCTTTCTGTGTTGTTAATCATTTTTTCAATTACCCGCTTCAGATGATCAATCTCACCATTGTATTGAAGTGCGTGTGCCGATAATAAATCGAGGCAAACTCTCATGTAAGGCGTATATTTAAGATGATGGGCCTTGTACTCTTTCATTAATTCATTATAGATCTGCAGGCCCATTTCAACATCACCTGTCGAAAAATAAGTATCAGCAAGGCCTATTTGAAGGAAGAAATGATACGTGCTGTTATACGCCCCCCCATTAGTATTATGCTGTTGCAATTGATTAATGAACCTAATCATCTTCGACTTATTATTTGACAAGGATAGTGTGGTTAAAGCCAGCAAATACAAAACATTGTTTGAGCCGATGAGGTTATTTTGCGATTTTGCAGATGGCCCGTTGAATAAAAAACGGGTAATCTGTATCAATGCCCTTTTAGGTATTACCCCAAATTTAAAGTAACTGTAAATGGTTTCAACGCAATAAAGCGGGTTGATCTGGAAGCTGGCAAAAGCATCATCAGAAAATCTCCGCAAAGCTTTTATACTTCCCTCCAGTGCCTCACTGTTAAGCTGAATGATATAAGTAATTGCTAAACTGGTATTGATCCATATTTCGAGGGTTTCATTTAAATTAAGTTGCAAAAGGTCTTTTAAGGCCTGTTCATATTCGAGCGATACAAATTCGTATCCAAAAAAGTAACTGAATATGCTGTGCTCTTTATCCGCAAAAAATATTTCATCTGCTTTGGTGCCTTCCGGCAGTAAGAAATTACGTTTAATAAGGCTGTTCAAAAAAGTCAGCAAGATCGCCCTGTCTGCAGCAGACAAGTCAACTTTATTTAAGTGTGTAAATATTTCATACTGTTTGGTTTTTACCGCATTGAATATGCACCACTTAAGTACGATAACCCGGTATTCCGGAATAATATCAGCTGACATTTTAAGGCATAATTCGCTGTTATAACCACCACAATCATGCAACAACTGGGCGGCCATAATGGCTGCAAATAATCGCTTATTGGTAAACTCTATATATTCATTATAACTGGCCTCCATGCAGTGGTTCAGTTCACGTATGAAACCGATACTGATCAAATCGTTATACGCATCTTTGTAGGTTTTTAAATGCTCGTATACCTTCAACTTATCTATCAAAAACTTACCATTTTTGAACTGCCCGTTAGCTATCAGTATTCTTAGCAGTAAAACCTTCTCTGTTGTAAATTTTCCGGCATAGATCTTATCAAATATGTAAGATGAAATCACCTCATAAATTCTGAAATGATCCAGCTCATCTAAAAAGAAATCAGTATGGTTTTTCTGATAATAGTATTGAAAAAACAAAGGATAGCTAAAAAAGGCAGATACCTCAGGATGTAACACATCGGGTATTCTTATAGCCGGGTTTATGCGCCTGCAAAGTTCTTTTATCTCATTAACGCTAAATACAGATACATTCCTCTCTTCGTGCTCATCGCTCATAAAACCTATAAACCATTCGTCCATACGGTTATCAAGCAAAAGCCTTCGTTTACAGGCAATCCATGAGGCCGAGCGCATGGTCAATATCAATTTAAAACCGGGCCAGTTACTACTGATGGCTAAAAAATCGAGTAGCATACTAAATAGCAGGTCTAATTGCTCAGTTTTAAAAACATTGCCATCAAACTCATCTATTACCAAGTAAAAGTTATTGTGCCTTAAACCGTCAATATCTACAATAGTGTCGAAACCATTACCAGCGGGCAAACCCATTAAAGCTAAAAGCCAATCGGTTAAATTTATGCCTGGCGAAAGCCCCATTAATACCTTGCTATTTAAAAAAAGTACAGTATCACTGTTATTGTTAACCAGCACTTTATTGAGATGCGACTCTACCCAACGGCATAAACCAATAGTTTTGCCATACCCGGCCGGCGATGTTAAAATGGTTGCGCGATAATCTCCTGCCAGAAAAACATCCAGATGTTCATTAATACTCTCTCTTTCTATCGTTAAATTAAATGGGATAACGGATTTGTTTTTTAGTGCCTGGAGTGTATTGTGTGTGGTTTTACGTAAAACATCGGAAACGTTGCCCGCCTTCTCAACAGATTTTGCCTGGGGCTTGGCCTGTTTTTTAGAGTGCTCATCACAAAAATAATCCCATGATGAATAGCCGCAATACTCTGATAGCAGGTTTAGTGTGTATACTGATGGTACAGAGCTACTTAACGCGAAACCATATATCCGCTTTATAGTGGTGTCGCTTATTTGCTTTCTGGTTTGTTTAGAAATTTTAAACGCTAACGACTGGCAATCAGAGGGGGTAATAATTGTTAAGCCTGCTTTATCTAATACTTCCTGTTTTAGCTGTTCAAAAACGTATGGCAATACTATTCGCATGGGCAATTATGGTGTTATAATCCCAAAGTGTATCTTCTCACAATACATATCGGGAGTAGGATAAATTAGGTTAATTGGTACTTATAAATATATAGTAAGTATTCTTTATTTAAAATGCGTATGCCAATAAATAGTTAAAAAGGCAGTAATTAAATTACTCTTTAATAGTGGGGTCTGTTCATTTAGTTAAAGGAAAATATATTTTATTTGTTTTAAAACTGTTTAACAATTACTTTATGCACCTGGTCAACCAGGCTAAATGTGATCTCTTTTCTAACCTTTTGATCGATAGAGATTGCCTGATTTGGATTGTTTATTGAAAACTTTTGCCCATCTACCTCTACATTAACATGATAATTATTCACAGGTAATGCTAATTCAAATTCGCCAAATTCATTAGTAAGTGTCGAGAATGTCTGGCTTTTATCATCAACAGCAATTACCCTAAGGCCTTCTAAGTTGGGTTTGTTTGTGGCATACTCCTGCTTAACGGGGCTTATTACACCTTTCAGCCAACCACTTTTTACCAGCGGCACCATCATTTTTTGGTTGTGCGCTAAATCTATTTTAACCGTTTGGCCTAAGTGCCAGCCATTACCCCTCACAATCGATAGGTCGTATAAGGCATTCTGTAAATTACTGTATTTAACTATTCCGCTTTTATCACTAATTGTGGTTAAGTCGCTATTGTTAGTGCTCTTCTCTGGGAAAATATTGATTACAAGGCCCTCAATCACTTTATCATTGTTGTTGAAAATGCCATCATTATTTTCATCTTCAAAAAATTGCAATTGCAGGCTATGCGTTCCGGGTGTACTGGTTCTGATAAATTGTTTGCTGATCCCAACCCTGGTTTGCAGGTTGTAACTGTTTACATAAGATGGATAACTGTTGTAAAAAACCTGACCGGATAATTGCCAGCCACCCTTAAGCCGGTAATATACCTGCCCGTTTAAAGCATTGTTGCGCTTAATACTATAGCTGGTAAAGTTCAGATAATCATTTGCCGAAACCGCCAATCTATTGTTAAAGGCTGTAAAATGAATGTTCGGCCCAAAAGAGTAATTATGATAACGCTGATTCTGGTTATTATAAGTAGTAGCAATCTCCTCGGCCAGGTAATACGGTGCATTTTGTAGTAATATACTCAGCCCCCACCATTTGTTAAAGTAATTGGTGTTTATGCGGTACCCCAAATAATGCTGATCTGTCAGCTGTGGGTTGTCGCTACGGGTATAGCCAAAATCTGTAAGCGCGGTAAGCTGCTGGCCACGGCCTAATGCATAGTTAATATCAAGGCCGGTTCTGATTGATTTAGATGATAACGGCCCGCTAACCTGGATGTATTGCGTGCTATACGTTTGATTGATATCCTGCTTAAACCAGTAAGGATGCAGGGTTATATTGAGCGTTTTGAAATTAGCGTTTAGCCCTAGTTCATACTTCAGCGTATTATTATAAAACCCTGCTATGGTTAAAGTATCGATCAGGTACTTAGGAGAATTCTTAATTAACTCATAGTGCCCAAAAATGCTTGTTTTTGGGGTAATATGATAACCTAAGAAGTTATCTAACTGTGTAGTCCCCCGCTGCAAGCCGCTGTAATATGCCGAACTATAATAATTGTTCAGGCTAAGGTCCCACCTCTGCGGCCTGTAACTATAAACAAAACCTGCGGCCACTCCATTGTGTGATTCGCCTGTAGACGGCTCCTGCTCATTGCTGTAACCGGCTTTAACATCTAAACGCTGATTGCCTTTTAATGCAATGTGCGCGTAACCATTTGTAAAACGGGTATCAACACCTGTTAAAGGGTTATGGCTATACAGCAATGATACCCTGGCCATGTTACCGGCATAGTGAAAGTTATAACTACCGGCAAATACGGTTGAACCCGGATATTGGTTAAGCAGCTGCGAAAACAGCACATAACTATTCTGTACATAATAAAGATCAACACTATTATGCTGATCGAAGAAAACTGAAGCCTTCGCACCCCGGCCGAATAACGAATAATCCAGGTTCTCCATCAGGTTACCTGCTGTAACCCCAAAGTACTTGTTGTTATAACTTAACCAGGTGTTATATCCATCAAAAGCATGTTGCTTATCATAGTAGTTAAGATTAAGGTTATAACTCAAATGACTATCGGGATTTGGGGCAATGTTACCATTTGCCAACAATGAATAAAATGAATAAGACCGATTTATAGCCGTATAACTTAGCTCGGCAGTGTTGCTTAACTGGTTAAAATATTGGCCTGATGCGGCAGCTTGTTCGCGTTTATTATTGCCAATTTCGGCAATCTGAAGTGTTGATGTGGCGAGGCTGTTTCCATGGTCATCTGTACATTCAATCGTCACATTATAATTAGTTGAGTAATTAGCATTTCCGCTTAAAAGTTTAGCTTCAAATTCTACCATCTGATCCGACCCAGAACCGAGCAAAATATTCCTGATTGGTGTAACTAACTGTATTCCAGAAGGGTTTATGGTTAATTTCAGATTAACATTTACAGGTGAAAATCCCCTGTTTATACAGTGCAGTTTAAAGTTTGCCAGCCCGGTTACACCGTTTAAATACACAATTGGTTCGGGTAAATTGATAAAGATTTTATTAGGCTGATTAACCTTAACTGTAAAAAATGCTTCCATTTTTTGCCCGTTCCCTTGGTTAATATAACTCACTTTTATCCCCCCCGCCGCGGCCGATAATAATGCCGATGATGCAAAATATTTTACAGGGAAAATAGTGGTTGTTCCAGGGTTCAGTCGCACCGTGTCGGGTAACCTTAATAAAACGTCGGCCGTAGTAGTGCTCAGAAAAAGGGTTATTGCCTGGCTGGTTTTATTCTCGAACCTTATTTTATTTGAGAAAGTTTGCCCGTAACCAACTACTACAGTATCGCTAACAAATGAACACGATACCCCAGTAGATTGGCCTAATGAGTAAGTGGGTGACTCAATAAAAAGTAAGAGGAAAATAAAGAGTTTAAATCGGTTCAAAGCAAATAATCTTGAGTATCGAAACGGCAATTTTATTTAGGAAATAAAATTAAAACCGTAAAAATTTAAGTGCTTGTACGAAAGTTAATTTATAAATGTTTATCAAAAACCCTTAATTATTTCATTATGAAAAAATTCTTAACAATCTCATTGTCAATTATTTTGGCATGCTTTGGTGTAGCTAAAGCTCAGGTAACCGGTACCACTAGTGTACACGTAAAATTGGTTGATATTTTGGCGCTTACAGTCAACAATACCGACGTAAACATCAACTTCAATAACGCTGCAGATTACCAGAATGGAGTTACTGTAGCCATGCCGGGGCATCTTACTGTAACCAGCAATCAACCTTATACTTTAAACGTAAAAGCAGCAGGCAACCTGGCAGGTACGGGCGCTAATACAGATGTACTGGCTCCATCAGTTTTAACAGTTGCCTTGCCAACCACCGGTAACAACACTTCATTAGGCGCCACACCTACAACTGTGGCTGGGTTAACTACCACTAATGCGGCTTTGGTTACCAGCGCAACGCCTGGCTTATTGAAATTGCTGGATGTAAATTACACGGTGCCGTCATCGGTATCAACAACATCAGCATTACTTGGTAAAAAGGCTGATACCTATACCACAACAGTAACTTATACTATTACCCAATAATTTAAAATCAACGTTAACAATTATGCAAGACGTAAAGAAACACCACAAGTGCCTAAGCAAGTTAAAGGCTTGCTGGTGTTTTTTTGTACTGATGTTTCTAATGGTAGCCGAAAGCCAGCATACGCTGGCCCAGGCTATTTCTATTAGCCCTTCGCGCATGTTTTTTACAGGCGAAAAGGGGCAAGAATTAACCCAGCAGGTAACTTTAACCAATACGGGCACAACAGGTTTGTCATTCAAAACATCCTTAATGGATTGGGGACGCGACAGTGTTGGCGAAAAACAGTACTACCCTGCCGGTTCGTTAGCGTTATCGAATGCAAAATGGCTGGAGGTTACACCCAGTGTGGTTGAGATACCGCCGGGCTCTAAACAACAGGTTACTGTAACCATGCACGTACCTGCAGATTTGCCGGCTAATGCAGTAACGCATTCAATGCTATTTTTAACGCAGATTAATGAACAGGCTAACGCTAAAACATCGGCAACACATGCAGCTATAGGCGTTATTGTAAAGTTGGAGTTTGGCGTTCATATTTATTATACATCCCCGCTCACGAGTAAAAAAGATCTTGACTTTTTGGCCTTTTACAATGATGGCGTTAAAGCAGCAGGTGCAACACAGGTGCACCGCGTAGCCGTTAAAGTAAAGAACCGGGGCGAAGTAATGACCGATGGCTTCATTAGCTTTGAGGTTACCAATAAAACCACCGGAGACGAATTTAAAATACCTGCAAAAGCCATCAGTATGTTGCCTAATGACGAGCAGGTAATTTATGTAGACTTACCTATTACACTTACCGGGCACTATTTATTAGTTGCTTTATTAGATGCCGGAGACGAAACAAGTTTAAAAGTTGCAAAAAAAGAAGTGGACTTTACGAATTAGTGCATGCATCTGTTCTGTTTTATTACTGACAGCTAAACATGCCTACACACAGGTGGTTTTTAATATTAACTCAACTAATATTACAAGCGCCTCGTCTCTCAGCGTAGATAACGCGACTACTGTTTATACGGCTCCTGTTATTGCACTTGCTCCAACTGTTTCTGTAAAATCCGCAGCGGGTATTTTGGCCAAAACGGGTGGTGGCACCGGCTTATCACCAGGTTTGTTCACCGTTAAAATTATTGGTACCGGCGGCAGTTTACTTAATGTACTAAGTACTTCGCCAACTATAACATTATCAAACTCAGCTCAAAATATTTACACTTCAGTACTAAGTGCCATAGCAAGCGGTTCTATAAACCTAAGGTATGCTACCTTAAGCCCCGTTAATGCCACAACCTGGATAGCCGGATCTTATACTACCGATTTAACTTTTGCAGCCAGTGCTGTGGCTTTGCCACCCGGTACACTCACCCCGGCCGTTGGTTCATTAACACTTAATGTAGCCTCCTTTATTTCGGTAACGCCTACACCAACCAGTATAGCGCTTACCGTAAATTCACTCGACTATTACCGGACAACAGCTATATCAGGCACTTATAGCATAGCCACAACTACTACGGTTCCTTATGGTATCAGGTTAAAAAATAATGCATCTACCTTCTCATACAGCAACGGATACTCTGGTGCAACAGACCCCGCAACAGCAACAACAAGGTTAACAGGGCAAATGACATCACCAACGTCCGGCTCTGCAATTACGGGAGGTACCACCTTTACCAATTTAGCCACGGGCTTAAGTGTGCCCACCAATAACCTGCAAACCAATGTAATTACCCTAAGCATTACCCCTACCGATTTAAAAGCGGCATTTCTGCAAAAAGGAACTTATACAACTTCGGTTAATTTCGAGATTTTTGATGCGCAGACCCTCCCTGGTGCTACCACACAAACATTAAGCTGCCCATTTACTATCACCGTAAGTGACTTATCTGAACTTAAAGTAAACCAGACTGATATTAACCTCAATTACACAGGTTCGAGCGATTATGTTAATGGTATATATGCCGATGCAACAGGCCATCTTACACTAAGTAATACCAACCCCTTTGATGTATATGTAAAAGCCAGTAGCAGTACGCTAATTAATGGGACCAATACGTTACCGGTTGGTGTAATAACCATTGCACCGATGCCATCTTCTCCGGGTAGTTTTACTACCGTGAGTTTATCGGCAACAGCCCAGAAAATATTATCGGGATCTGTACCGGCAGTTGATAAAACTTTGAACGTGCGATACTCGATACCTGCTGCCAAGTCTCCGCAGCTTTTGGGTAAGCCGGCGGGTACCTATAACACAACTATAACTTATAGCTTTGTTGCGCCTTAATTGTATAGTGGCATGTGTAAAAAAACGTTCCGGCCTGAGTTACCGAAACGCTTTTCGATGCTGATTATTCTTTTGTAAACAGGATAGATTTCAGGTTAAACCCTCCTTTATCAGCATAAATTCGAATTTTATTTATTCCTTTTTTAAGTAATACTTTTTTTAACCCAGCGAGGTGCCAGTTTTTTGAAGCATCATCATTAGTTAAAACAATATTACCTGTGTTGGTACCATTAACAGCAAGCGAAATTTGCCCTGCAGCAGTATCAGTAGCTACATTAAATTGTATAGTATAGTTGCCCTTTTGGGTTACAGTAACTGTATACTGCAGCCATTCGCCATCTTCAATATTAAATACATGGTAGCCACTTTCATCAGGCTGAATATCCACCCCATCATTACGGTATGAATGGCCACGGTTGCCCTGCGTTTTTACGCCTGGCGTATACTGATAGCTTGCAGTATCTTTATCAAAATAAGCAAAACGCTGGCTGCCTAAATCATAATCAACCGCATTAATGGTGGTACTATTACCAATCACTACTTCTTTAAACGGAATAGTCGCGGTCGATTTTGTTTGCCTGAACATCGCATCGGTTACATCTTTATGGTAGATGTTATTCTCCAGTTTGATGTTATTCAGAAACTCATCCAGTGCAGTAATAGCTTCTTCTTTTGATGGTTTTGGCCCTTTATCACTCCAATAATCAAGCAACCTTTGGTACGATGGCGTTAATTTTATCTCAAGCGGATTATTAATACCTATCTTTTTTAACTGCCACCAACTCCAGCCAATATCATGGCTTTCTACCAATCGAATGGCCTCGGTAAACCAGGTATTAGAGTTCTCTCCCGATTCACCCATCCAAATCGGAATATTATTTTGTTCGCTGATATTCAGAAAGTTTTGAATAGTGCCCTGTATATTAAAATTGCCATACTTATGAAAACTCACCACCATATTATTGTCCCACGCCGGGAAAATGCCTTTGTAGTTATTGCCAAAGCCATTGCCTTCAATAATAATGATGTGCTTTTTATCAACCTCGCGGATAGTTTTGGTAATATCTACCATTAACTTTCTCAGCGGTACGTTCTTCGTTTCATTGGTACCCCTTTTATCATCAGCACTTTCGAAACCCCAGTTTGGTTCGTTAATAATATCGTAACCACCTATATATGGTTCATTGGCATAACGTTCGGCCAGTTTACGCCACAAAGCAATCATCTTATCCTGGTTGGCCTTACTATCCCAAAGCGATGGTTTTGACGGATCACGGTCTGATATATTCAGATCATTACCCTGCCCACCCGGCGTAGCATGCAGATCGAGAATCAGATACATGTGATTAGCCTTGCACCACTTCAGCAAACTATCGGTCATGGCAAAACCTTTCTCTAACCAGGTATTTTTGCCTGCAACCGGTTCCCGATCAACAGGCAAAGTATACAGGTTGTAATGCATCGGCAGGCGGATTGAATTAAAGCCCCATGAGCGCATCGAATCAATATCAATTTTGCGGGTATTATTAGCTAACCATTCATCATAAAATTTAGCCGTATAAGCCGAATCTGTAACTTCCTGAATTTTAGCTTTAATTTTATACTGCTGGCCGATGTTGCTTAAATGAAACATGTAGCCTTCCTGTAGCATCCAGCCTCCCAAGCCCATACCCCGGAGGATAATTTTGTTCCCTTTTTCGTCAGTAATAATGCGGCCTGTTGCTTTTAAATATCCCTGAGCATAGCTTGATGAAGCACCAAACAACACAGCCAGAAAGCAAGTCAATAATATTCTTCTCATAGTATTAGGTTTATTGATCTTTATTTCCAGATATAAGTAGCTACAGAGCCCGCGTTTAAAGCCTCGCTCACTTGCTGGTCTTTATATTTTACGTTGAAGGTTTTGGCTTCGGTACCATTATTAATCACAATAAGCACCTTTTTACCATCAGGGGTTTTAAAGGCTACGTTAGGCAAACCATCAACCAGGTTCGAAGCGATACGTACCGAACCCGGCCTCACAAACTTAGCCGCATGCGCTACCACGTAATAGGCCGGGTTGCGTGTAAAGTCATCTTTATCAATAGTAATACCACCCATGCATCGGTCGCAACCACCTCTGTCTGTATGCGGGTTACTTTGCGGGTCGGCCGCTAAGTTCCATTCAATTACGGTACGGCTCCAATTACGTGTTGCCCCGATGGTTAAATTGGTAATGTGCTCGGCAACGTCTCGTTTAAAATTACCCGGCGTACCCATCCATTGCTCGGTAAAGTATAGATTGCGATCTGGATGGGCATCATGTACAGTAGATAAAGCCTCAATTTTACCTGCATACAAGTGAAATGCCGAACCATCCACATACTTCTTAGCCTCAGGGTCATTTAAAATAGAGATCGGATACTCGGGTCTATCACAGTTGTGGTCGTAAACAATAATCTTGGTTTTAATACCTTCTGCCTTAAACATTGGGCCCAGGTTAGTTTTAATAAAATTAGCCTGATCCGGTGCCAGCATCAGCATACTTGGGTTATTCCCCGGATGCAAAGGTTCGTTTTGCACCGTCATCGCATCAATCGTAATTCCCTCCTTTTTCATACTTTGTACATACTTTACCAGGTATTTAGCATAAGCATCAAAGTATTCGGGTTTTAGGCTTCCGCCACGGGTATCGCCGGTTGTTTTCATCCACACCGGTGGCGACCATGACGAACCCAGAATTTTAATCTTTGGGTTGATAGCCAGGATCTCTTTCAATACCGGAATTACATCCTTTTTATCGGGACCCAAATCAAATTTGGCCATATCAGGATCGGTTTCTCCGGCAGGTAAATCATCATAAGAAAACACATAAGGATTAAGATCAGATGCACCAATAGTCACCCGCAAATAGCTGATACCGATATTTTTGCCATCCGTTGCAAAAAGCTCTTTCAGCATTTCAGCACGTTTAGCCGGGGCCATTTTAATGATCAACTGGGCACTGCCGCCAGTTAAGCAAAAACCGAAACCATCAATATTCTGGTAGCTTTCCTTTTCATTGATTTCAATTAAAGGGTTTTGGTTTGTTGCTTTTCCAAAAGGTACTTCCTGTTTCTGCTGTTCAAATAATGCTGATTGATCTGCATTGGTTAACCAGGTTTGTACGTAACCTTTTTGCTGGGCAAAAGCAGATGTTGCAGCAACTGTAATTGCCGCGGCCAGTGTAAGTTTTTTAATGTTTAGCATTTGTTATATGGTATAGAAGATGTATCCCCATTTACATCGCTTGTACAATAGGGCGTGGCCAAAAATATTGAAAGAGATTTAATAAAAAGAATAATTTTATTTCAATACATTGATAATTAGACAATTACAAATTTAACAATACGTTTAATGAACTGAAGCCTTAGTTTACAAGAAGGCCTATTTACCTCATTTATAGCATTATATAAACTATAAGCAATTTTGTGATAATACGCTTAGATCACATTAAAAAATTTGAACTTTATGGGTAAAATTGGCTTTGAAAGCTCTCTTTTGCCACATTTATTGTGGCTAAATGGGCAAGGCACGCACCTGCATATTTAATTTGTATGCTTTAATTATTTAGCTTTGTTTTAACGCATCCGCCACGGATGCTATACAACCAATTTTTGTTAACCTATTAATTAAGCTTTTTCGATCAAATCGATGATTAAACGCATTATTAACGTTTTAATTATTTGTGCATTGTTTTCAGTGCATGCCCTTGCGCAGGATATTGTATCTGTAAACAGTAAACTCGAAAACGAGATATTTACCCATCACCAGATTTATTGTTTTGAGGATACTTCAAACAGCGTATCATTCAACGATATAAAGGATGGTAAGTTTAAAAATGCATTTCAGCCAAATAAAGACTACTATCCCAGAAATCACCACCGCAATTCTACTTACTGGTACAAGATCAAATTGAATTTCACGGAGGACATTATAGATAAGCCCTCTATTTTCGAGTTTTTTGATCAGACTACCGATAATATAACAGCCTATATCCCTAACCTAAAAGGGCAATATATAGCCCATAAAACCGGGGCTTCTCTTAATTTTGAGAATAGGTTATTTAAGCATAAAAACTTCGAATTTATTATACCTAACCAGCTTAAGGGCGAATATACTTATTACTTCAAAGTAAGCTCGCGCGAGGCTGTTAACGTAATTATTGTATACCGCACCCTGCATTACTTTATTTATTACGCCCTCACCGAATACTTAACGTACGGACTTTTTTACGGCATGATACTCATATTCTGCTTCCATAACCTGCTCATGTTTATAGCAGTAAAAAAGAAGCAGTACCTGTATTATGTATTATATATTTTAAGCATAGGCTTTTACGAAATGAGTACCGATGGCATTGCGTTTCAATATTTATGGCCCGGCGCACCACGTTGGAATGAGTATGCTTATGGTACTGCCCTTTATCTAATCAGCATTTTTGCACTCATTTTCACTAAAGAACTTTTGCATGTAAAAAGCAAAGCACCTGTACTGCATCGCATCATTAATTACCTTTTAATTGCACGCACGGTATATTTTGTTTTTTGCCTGTGCTTTGATAACAGCCTGTTTTACTACAAGTTTGTTGAATTTGTGCCGCTTATTACTGCCTTTGTAACCGGTATTACCATATTGAGGCAGGGTTACAAACCAGCCCGTTTTTTTGTGCTTGGATACAGTTTTCTGTTTTTAGGCTTTTTGGGCAAGGCCATTACCGTATTGGGCTACAATAAATATTTCCCGGGCTTTGTTGGCCATTACAGCATTAGCTATAGTTTCATATTAGAGATGGTGTTTCTTTCATTTGCTATTGGCGACCAGGTGCGGTTATTGCGAAAAGAGAAAGACAGTGCACTGGATGAAACCATCAGGCAGATGAATATTAACAGTGAACTAAAAGATTCTATTAACCAGGAACTGGAAATACAGGTTACTATCCGCACTAAAGAAGTGATCGAGAAATCGCAGGAAATATTTGAACAGGCGCATATTATTGAAGAGCAAAACCATGAGCTAATGGCCATTAATGCCCAGCTTGAGCTGCAGGCTGATGAGATATCGAGAATGAATGTATTGCTGGAAAAGGATAACATCCAGCTCAAAGACAATATTGAAAAGGTAACCGATGCCCGCGCCATGTCGACCGAGTTATCGTTCGAAGAGTTTAGCGCCAAATACCCCGATCAGGAACGCTGTAATAAGTTTTTGGCTGATATTAAATGGACTAAAGGTTTTCAATGCGTTAAGTGTACCAATACAACTTACAACGAAGGCCGTGCACCTTATAGCCGCCGTTGTACCAAATGCGGGTACGAGGAATCGGTACTGTTTAACACCATTTTCCAAAACAGCCGCATCCCGATCAACAAAGCATTTTATCTCGTTTACCTCATGTACACCAGCAAAGGTACCATATCATCGTACCAGTTATCTGAGAAATTGGGTATTCGCCAAAGTACCTGCTGGCAATATGCCATTAAAGTAAAAAAAGTGATGGAAGAACGTAAAAAAGGTAAAAGAAACACAAATTTGGGCTGGAGTAAATTGATTATTGCCCCAGCTACCGACTGACATTTTCCTAAATAAACCATCTGCCTGTGTCTGACTATTCTAGAAGAAATTTTATTAAAACCACTGCCATTGGTGGTTTAAGCCTAATGGGCGCTGCCAGCCTGAGCGAAGGGTTCGCATTGGATTTGCCTGCTGCATCCAACGATTTATATGCCTTAAGCCAGCACCTTGTGCAACAATGGGGCGATGCCTTATTAGCTTTGCAAGTAATGGATAAATCACACACGCTGGATTATGGCGGAATTTATTGCACTGCAGATCAGGCGGTACATGGCCGTGTCGGCGATACCATTTATCCTTTATTTTACCTGGCTGATAAAACGAAGAACAGTAAGTATAGCGATGCTGCGCATTTACTTTATGAGTGGATTGAACGAAGGGTTAGTCAGCCGGATGGTTCGTGGTTAAATGAACCAGTAGCCGGCTCATGGAAAGGCACTACTGTGTTTGCATCCATTGCGTTAGCTGAAACTTTGAAAAATCATGGCAACTTAATAGATACTTCTTCTAAAACAAGAATTTCAGAACGATTGATTAAAGCCGGCGACTACATCTACGATAATTTCAACATAGCTTACGGCAATATCAATTACCCGGTAACCGCATCTTACGGTTTGTCGTTATTAGGTACCGTTCTCGATGTACCTAAGTTTAAGCACCGTGGTAAAGAGCTTGCCGATGAAGCTTTGAAATACTTTTCGCCCAAAAACAATTTGCTATATGGCGAGGGTGATATTATTACACCAAGTAAGAAAGGCTGCTATTCTATCGATTTGGGTTATAACGTTGAAGAATCGCTGCCTGCACTGGTGATGTACGGATTGCTGAATAATGATAAGGAGGTTTTAGATGCCGTAACCCAATCTATGCAGGCGCATCTGGAATTTATGTTACCCGATGGCGGCTGGGACAACAGCTGGGGAACCCGTAATTACAAATGGACCTACTGGGGAAGCCGCACATCCGATGGCTGTCAGACCGCTTATGCCCTACTAGCCGATCGCGACCCGAAGTTTTATAAAGCAGCATTACGCAATACGCAGTTGATGCAGCAACTAACTGTAAATGGATTATTGCAAGGCGGCCCGCATTATGCAGCGCATAATGTGCCCATATGCGTGCACCATACATTCTCTCATATCAAAGCATTAACTACTATATTAGATTATAGTAAAGCCAACAAACCAATTGATATAGCGAAGGTCTCGTTACCTCGCGAAACCAATTATGGCAGTCGCTTTATTGCAGACACACAAACCTATTTAGTGGCAAAGAATGGATTTAAAGCCACCATTACCGGTTACGATAAAGAGTATAAGAAAACTAAGAATGGTCACGCCACCGGTGGTGCGTTAACTACTTTATGGCATGCTAAAACCGGATCTATATTATCAGGAAGTATGAATGAATACCAGATCTTTGAAGCGGGCAATCAACAAGCTGACAACGACCCTCATTCCATAGCTTTAACGCCACGCATTGAACTAAGGACTGGCGGCAAACTATATATGAACATTAGCGACCTAAATGCGCGTATGGAGATCGACCAAAATCCGGATCAGATCACCATTAATACATTCTCTAAACTGGTAGATAAAGATCAGGCAGACCCATCAGCGGTTATTAACTGCCAGGTATCTTATCATTTCGATCATCAAAAAACCAGTATAAAGTTTAAGTATGATAAGAGTGAATTTGATGGACAGGTGAAAATTATTGTTCCGGTAATATCTAAATCAACAGAGAAGGTCACGGTACTTAATAGTAAAGAAATGACCGTAAAGAAAGATTTGGCAGCGGTTAAAATATCAGCAGATCAATCACTTATTACGCTGCCCAGCACCAACGGAAGGATTTTTAATTATGTACCCGGCTTTGAAGCCATTCCATTAAGTATATCTGCTAATGAAGCAACTATCCGGTTTGAAATAATGAATTTGTAATTATTGGGTGACGATGTAAAATAAGCCAAAAAACGCTTAGAAATCCGGAACAAAGAACTGATATTTGCGTTGAAAGAAGAGCTTAATCTGCAAATACAATTTCAAACTATTAAAACATTATGGACAACGGATTTATTTCAACCAAACTTCTCGGCGTATTAGATTATACAACGGCCATCATTATCGGCGCATCGCCATGGTTATTCGGTTATTACAACATTAGTAGTGCTGCATTATTTATCCCTGTTTTTTTAGGGGCCATGCAATTAATCATGACCATCTTCAGCAATTACGAGTTAGGAATGATTAAAGTACTTCCGATGCCTTTACACTCATTTCTGAACGGCTTTGTTGGTTTTTGGTTATTGGTTTCGCCATTTTTGTATGGCTTTGCCAGCATCGTATTTTTGCCGCAGGTAATTTTAGGCGTATTGCTGTTTGTAATGGCAATATATGTTAAGCCTTCTCCGGCTTATCAAGAAAGAGAATTTTAAGAATAGCATTCATACACCAATACTCATTGTATCCAGACCTACTGGAACAATGAGTATTGTATTTGTTCTGGAATATATTCGTGATGAGGAACAGTTAAAGCAGCGACCATCTCTCCTATCTGATAAACCGCTGATTCCTGGTATCGCGAAGCCACAATAATTTCTGTGCCATCAGCATGATCATCAAATAATTGCTTTACCAAATGCGGATCGTTATTATCTTTAGATAAGTGCGACAATAGCACATGGCTCATATAAGCAGGCTTATGCTTAATAAAAAGCTCCAGAGCCTGTGTGTTTGACAAGTGCCCTCTGCCCCCGCTTATCCGTCGTTTTAAATGATATGGATAACGCCCATTGGCCAGCATCTGCTCATCATAGTTAGCCTCCAGAAAAGCAGCATGGCATTGCGCAAAATTGCGGATCACGTGTTCGCAGGCACTGCCGATATCGGTTATCACTCCAACATTAATATCATTACAACTCACCACAAAACTATGCGGTTCAGCAGCGTCATGAAATTTAGGGAAAGCTGTGATACAAAGTTCGCCGATACGGATAGGCTGATAAGCTACAAAAGGGTAAACCATTTGCGCATTTAAAAACTGCCTGCCTGTAAAGTTAGTGCGGGGTGTGAGATAAACCGGTAGCTGATATTTCTTAGCCAGCACAGGTACGCCTGATATATGGTCGGAGTGTTCGTGCGATATAAATATGGCCTTCACCTTACTCATGGATAAACCAATCCTGGCCATGCGCTTCTCAGTCTCACGGCACGAGATTCCTGCATCAATCAATACAGCTTCGTGCTGATTACCCACGTAATAGCAATTGCCATTACTTCCCGAATTTAATGAGGCTATAAATACCGACATAATTTAACTACAAAGTAACCGGTTTTTACTAATATTTATAGCAGCAGGATGAAAAATATTTATATGGCGTATTTACGCTGAAAACTGTAATACCAATAAAGTACGCCGGCCATACCTGCGAAAAGTACCATCAGGACATACCCATCCTTCTTTTCATCTTCAAAACTATAAAGTACTTCATTACCCCTTTCTAACTGGCTAACATTATGGCAAAACCCAGCGCTCAAAATTTTCAACATAATTGTAGGGTGATAAATGGCTACCGCATTGCCTTCATGCAACACAGTGTCCAACTTATTCATATAAGCAGTATTTTCAATTTTGTACATGTGCCCATTATCCAAATGTATCAGCAAGCCATAGTTCGGATTGTCATGATTAGATCCTCTGCTATGGCTCCATGATATAACTCTGATGCCCATATCCGTGATTACCCCCGAATCTTTTTTCAATTGTTTCACACTCATAAATTGCACAGCTATTTGTCCGATAAGCAACAATGAAAAGAAAGCAATAATGTAAGGAACTACTGGCAACATTTTTTTAATCTGAGCAGAACGCTCATTGGGGGCATAGTAGATTGGCATAAGTTATATTATAATAAGGGTATTGAGCAAATATAACATTTACGCATTATACCGATCCATACTTTTAAGTCATAAAAAGTGGCACAGGACTGCAATCGAAAAAACTCAAAAATTACCTCTAAATTATTGATTTTAAGATAGATAAAATTATACCACCTGGTACAATACTAACTTTTAAGTTTGTAAAGTGGCACAGGTGGCACACCTGGCACGTGCCACCCTGCACCAATGAATAAGCAGGCCATTGCCCAATCTATTTCAGGTTCAACAGTATGTAATACCATTATTTATGTCACTTCAGAAACCTATTATTAAACTATCGCATTTTTTACTTGCATAAGAAAAAAATAATGCAATAATTTGCACAAAATTACAAAACAGCAAAACGCATATAAAATGAATGTTCAAAACTTAAATAGACCGGCTTACAGAGCAAATATTGCTCCTGTTGCTGCTGTTTTGAGTTTAACTGATTTTGCTATTACACCGTCACGACGACGGATCTTTATCCCCCGGGTTTGAATGTAGCTTAAGATGCTGCATCCATCTTTACCCATAAAGTGTAAAAACACTTTTCTCCCTAAAACAAATTTTTTACTTACGGCATAAAAGCCACCGTTTAAAGGGTTTATTCAATGACCATAAAAGATTTTGACATTATAGTAGCCTCAGAGAAGCATATTGATTTTGCAGAGCAAATTACAATAGAGATGGCTGAGTCTGCAAAAGCACGAGGTACTGGTATAGCACAGCGTTCGCCAGAGTATGTTGCCAATAAAATGCTGGAAGGCAAAGCAGTTATAGCTTTTCATCATGACGGCAGATGGGCCGGCTTCTGCTATATAGAAACCTGGAGCCATGGCGACTTTGTGGCTAACTCGGGCCTTATCGTTAATCCGGAATTCCGTAAAGCAGGTTTGGCTAAAGCTATTAAGCATAAAGTTTTCGGGCTATCGCGTATTAAATATCCAGACTCTAAAATATTTGGTTTAACAACCGGCCTGGCCGTAATGAAGATAAATTCTGAGCTTGGTTACGAACCGGTTACATACTCCGAACTTACCCAGGACGAAGAATTTTGGAAAGGCTGCCGCAGTTGCGTTAACTACGATATTTTGATGAGCAAGGATCGTAAAAACTGCATGTGTACTGCCATGCTTTATGACCCGGCCGACAAGCAAAAATACGAAGAAGAAAAGTTCAAAAAAATTGCGCACAAGGCAACTTTGCTCGAGCGTATCGAGAATGCCTTAAAACTGCGTTCAACTAAAATATTAACCATTATAGGGGCGTCAGCTCTTATCCACAAACTTTTTGATTAATACCAACATGAAGAAAAAAGTAGTACTTGCGTATAGCGGCGGTTTAGACACGTCATTTTGCTGCATCTATTTAACGCAGGACCTGGGCCTTGAAGTCCACTCGGTAATTGTAAACACAGGCGGTTTTAGCGACGAAGAATTAAAAGGCGTTGAAGAACGTGCTTTTAAGATGGGCGTAACTTCGCACCACGTTGTTGACGAAACCGAAAACTTTTACAACACCTGCGTTCGCTTTTTAACTTATGGCAACGTATTAAAAAACAATACTTACCCGCTATCAGTAAGTGCCGAGCGTGTTAGCCAGGCAACTGCTATTGCTAACTATGCTAAAGAGATTGGTGCCGAATATGTAGCACATGGTAGCACAGGTGCAGGTAACGATCAGGTTAGGTTTGATATGATCTTTAACATCCTGATTCCGGGTGTTGAGATCCTTACCCCTATCCGCGATTTAAAATTAAGCCGCGAAGAAGAAATCACCTACCTGAAAGAACATGGTGTGGAGATGAACTTCGAGAAAGCTAAATACTCTATTAATAAAGGTATCTGGGGAACATCTGTAGGTGGTAAAGAAACCCTGACTTCTAACTTGGGTTTACCAGAAGAAGCATGGCCTACACAGGTTACCGAAAGTGAACCTAAAAACATCGAACTAACTTTTGAAAAAGGTGAGTTGGTAGGTATCGACGGTGAAACTTACAGCCATCCTTCAAAAGCAATCCAGGCTTTACAATTAATTGCACAGCCTTACGGTATCGGTCGCGATATCCACGTTGGGGATACCATTATTGGCATTAAAGGCCGCGTTGGTTTCGAGGCTGCTGCGCCAATGGTAATTATCAAAGCTCACCATACGCTGGAGAAACATGTATTAACCAAATGGCAGCTTTCATGGAAAGATCAGTTATCATCTTTCTACGGTAACTGGCTACACGAAGGTCAGTTCCATGACCCGATTATGCGCGATATCGAAGCTTTCCTGACCAGCACACAAGATAAAGTAAGCGGTAAGGTATTTGTACAACTATTCCCTTACCGTTTCCAGGTTACCGGTATCGAGTCTGACCACGATTTAATGTCGAACAAATTTGGTACTTACGGCGAAATGAACAATTCATGGAGCGGCGAAGATGTTAAAGGTTTCTCTAAAATATTCGGCAATCAGGTAATGATCTATCATAAAGTAAATGCCCCCCAGTCCCCTGAAGGGGGAGTAAAATAATAAGCTCAATATGGACAACACAACGTCTGATCAAAATAATATCCTCCCTTCTCCGCCTATCGGCGGAGGCCGGGGGATAAAAGCCGGAATCATTGGCGGCGCGGGTTATACCGGCGGCGAGTTATTACGGATCCTGATTAACCACCCATCGGTAGAAATTGCTTTTATCCATAGCAATAGCAATGCCGGTAACTATATCCACGAAGTACACACCGATCTGTTTGGCGAAACCGAACTGAAGTTTACCGGTGAGTATAACTATAATATCGACGTATTATTTTTATGCGTTGGCCATGGTGATGCACGTAAGTTTTTGGAAGCAAATCCTTTCCCGGCCAGTGTAAAAATCATTGACCTAAGCCAGGATTTTCGCCATACCGAAAAAGCTTCTATCTCTTACGAGGCAACTCAAAACTCGCAACCCGAAACTCGCAACTTCGTCTATGGCTTACCCGAATTAAACCGCGATGCTATTAAAACAGCGGCTAATATTGCCAACCCGGGCTGCTTTGCAACCTGCCTGCAATTAGGCTTATTGCCATTAGCCGCTAACGGGATACTAAACAACGAAGTACATATTACTGCAACCACAGGTTCAACCGGCGCAGGCCAAAGCCTTGCTCCTACATCGCACTTTACCTGGCGAAACGATAACCTGTCTGTATACAAGGCATTTGATCATCAGCATTTAAAGGAGATCAGGCAGTCGCTTACACAGCTGCAAAACAACTTTGATCAGGAAGTAAACTTTATTCCATACCGTGGTGATTT
Organism: Sphingobacteriaceae bacterium; assembly: GCA_903644075.1. Classification (GTDB taxonomy): domain Bacteria; phylum Bacteroidota; class Bacteroidia; order Sphingobacteriales; family Sphingobacteriaceae; genus Mucilaginibacter. The sequence goes on from CAHJXH010000016.1 coordinate 23,370, forward strand.
TACACGTGGAATTATTGCTTCGATGTACTTGAACAGTGATTTAACTGAAGACGAAGCTGTTAAGCTTTATACTGAATATTATGCTGGCCACCCGTTCACACACGTAACCACCCGTAATATCGATCTTAAACAGATTGTAAATACCAACAAGTGCTTTATCCAGGTGCAAAAGAAAGGTAATAAGCTTTTCATTATCAGCATTATGGATAACTTGCTTAAAGGAGCATCTGGCCAGGCAGTACAAAACATGAATTTACTATTCGGCCTAGAAGAAACAACGGGCCTGCGCCTCAAGGCCGTCGCGTTTTAGGTGAAAGGCAAAAGGACAATGGTAAAAGGGAATGAGAGACTATAAAAAACTCGATGTATGGAAAAAAGCGCACTTACTCACGAAGCAAGTGTACCAAACCATATTGCCCAAAATGCCCATTGAGGAACGCTTTGCTTTAACCAGCCAATTACGAAGATCTGCGTATTCTATTCCACTCAATATTGTTGAAGGATGCGGAAAGAATACAAATAAATACTTTGCGCATTACTTAGATAATGCGTTGGGTTCAGCACATGAAGTAGAATATACATGTTACTTGATATTTGATCTTGGATATATTACTAATGATTTGCATGAATCTGTTTACAAAGAAATTAACGAGGTAAAAGCCATGTTAATCGGTTTCATTAAATATCTGAGAAATGAACCTTAACCTTTTACCTTTATCCTTTTACCTTTTACCTCAGAATAATGAATCTATTTGATGTTTACCCGATTAACCCAATTGAAATTACTAAAGGACTGGGTAGTTTAGTTTATGATGCTCAGGGTACCGAGTATCTGGATCTGTATGGCGGTCACGCTGTTATCTCTATAGGCCACACTAACCCACGATATGTAAAACGATTGGAAGATCAGTTACATCAGATCGGTTTTTACTCTAACTCTATCGAGATCCCTCTGCAAAAGCAATTAGCTGAGAAATTGGGTGAGGTTTCTGGTAAAACAGATTACCAACTGTTTTTATGTAACTCTGGTGCCGAGGCTAATGAGAATGCATTAAAACTGGCTTCTTTTTACAATGGCAAAAAGAAAGTGATAGCGTTTACCGGCTCATTTCATGGCCGTACATCATTGGCGGTTGCTGTTACAGATAACCCTAAGATTGTTGCGCCAATTAATGAAACGCCAAACGTCATATTCTTGCCTTGGGCCGATGAAGCTGCTTTAGAGCAAGCTTTTATCGATCATAAAGATGAGATCTCGTCTATAATCATTGAAGGCATTCAAGGTGTTGGCGGTATCCAGGTGGCTACAGAAAGTTTCCTGCAAAAGATCCGTACCCTGTGCGACACCCACAACACCGTGTTTATTGCCGATAGCGTACAATGCGGTTATGGCCGTACAGGTAAATTCTACTCACACGATTTTGCAGGTGTTAATGCAGATATTTATAGCATGGCTAAAGGCATGGGTAATGGTTTCCCAATCGGTGCCATTAGTATTGCGCCTAAAATTAAACCGGCTTATGGTATGTTGGGTACAACTTTCGGCGGAAACCATTTGGCTTGTGCAGCAGCATTGGCCGTATTGGAAGAAATGTCTGAATTTAACCTGATGCAAAACGCTGACGAAGTTGGCGGATACTTAATTGAGGAGCTTAAGAAATTCAGCGAAGTAAAAGAGGTGCGCGGCCGTGGTTTAATGATCGGCATTGATTTGCCTGCCGAGTTAAGCAACGTTAAAAAAGACCTGCTGTTTAAGCACCACATTTTTACCGGCGAAGCTAAACCAAACGTAATCCGATTGTTGCCTGCGCTTAACTTAACCAAAGCTTATGCTGATCGGTTTTTAGAGGCATTTTCTATTTTAGTAAAATAATTAAAATATAACCGCCTCTCCGCCTATCGGCGGAAGGCAGGGAGGTGTTTATGAAACTTTTTTCTTCTGTAAACGACGTAACCAATATCAATGAGCTTGTGGCCGAAGGCTTAAAGCTTAAACAAAGTCCGTACGCATTTCAGGATCTGGGTAAAAACAAAACCATCGGTTTGGTTTTCCTGAACCCAAGCTTGCGTACACGCCTAAGCACACAAAAAGCGGCCTTAAACTTAGGCATGAATGTGATTGTGCTTAACATGGACAAAGAAGGCTGGGCTTTAGAACTGCAAGACGGTGCCATTATGAATGGCGGCACAGTTGAGCACATTAAAGAAGCAGCTGCTGTAATGGGCCAATATGCCGATATTATTGGTATCCGTTCCTTCCCTGGATTAAAAGACCGCGACGAGGATTACAGCGAATCTATCTTCAACAAGTTTGTTAAATATTGTGGCGTTCCTGTTGTGAGTTTAGAATCAGCTACCCGCCACCCGCTGCAAAGTTTGGCCGATTTAATTACCATTGAAGAATTAAAAACCAAGCCTCGCCCTAAAGTGGTTTTAACCTGGGCTCCGCACGTTAAGGCGTTGCCTCAGGCGGTGCCAAACTCATTTGCCGAGTGGATGTGCAGGGCTGATGTTGATTTCGTTATCACCCATCCTAAAGGTTATGAGTTGAATACCGATTTCACTAATGGTGCAACTATTACAGATAATCAGGATGAAGCTTTAAAGGATGCAGACTTTATCTACGTAAAAAACTGGTCGGCTTACGAGCCATACGGACAGGTTTTACCGGGTAATGAAGACTGGATGCTTACCTTAGATAAACTGAAACCCACTAACGATGCCAAAGTAATGCACTGCCTGCCCGTTAGGCGTAATGTGGAACTAAGCGACGAGGTTTTAGACAGCGACAGTTCTGTTGTGATCCACGAAGCTGGCAACCGTGTATGGGCTGCGCAAGCCGTGCTAAAAGAAATGCTGCAAAGTTTATAAACGATGTATATACCAAACAATTTTCGGATCAGCGACCAGCAGGAAGCAATTGATTTTATCAAACGCTACAGCTTTGGTACGCTGGTTACTACCGAAAATGGTTTGCCTATAGCTACACATGTTCCTTTTACCATAAAGCAACGCGATGAGCAACTGATACTCAATTCGCATATCGCGTTAGCTAATCCTCAGTCTAAAACTTTATTAAACGAACGGGTTCTGGTAATCTTTACAGAGCCGCATGCCTACATCTCTCCCATCCATTACGAGAAAGAACTAAGCGTACCCACATGGAACTACCTGGCTGTACATGCTTACGGAAAAGTTGAGTTAATTGAGGACGAGCAGGCCAAACTGGTAATGCTCGAAGAGATGATCCGCTTTTATAACGATACTGTTTATCTTGAGCAATGGGCTAAACTCCCACTGGATTTCAAAACTAAAATGGCAAAAGGTATCACCGCTTTTGATATTGTGGTTGATGACTTGCAAGGCAAAAAGAAATTGAGCCAAAACAAGACTACAGCCGAAAAACAAGGCATCATCAATGCCTTCAATAAAAGACATGATGCGAATGAGCAGCAAATTGCAGCTTACATGACAAAAGAACAGCCGTCAGGAAATTAATTCGTCTTCTTTCTTATAGCTCCTGCCAATCAACTTATTTAGCGATAAGCCTTGTACAATTACAGAAAACAGCACAATAAAATAGCTACCTGCAAGAACTATAAAACGATACTTGTTATGTGGCAACGATAAGGCCAATGCGATCGAGATGCCGCCGCGCAAACCGGCCCAGGTTAAAACATTTACATCTGCATATTTGATATTGAGCGATTGCCTTAAAAAAGTAAGCGGCAAAGCAATGCTGATCCACCGGGCAACCAAAATTAATACAATGGATACAGAACCGGTGATCCAGTAATTATTGAGGAATGGTAGCTCAATAATCTGTAGACCTATCATTACAAATAATATGGTGTTCAGGATCTCATCAATCAGTTTCCAGAACCGTTCGAGCGACTGGTGTGAGGTTTCTTTATTACTGATATTTATCGACCTGATTCCTAAGATAATACCTGCTGAAACCACCGCCAAAGGCACAGATAAATGCCAATAAGTAGCCATCAGCGATAAACCCATCACCAAAGCAAGCGATAACAGCACAATAGTCTGAAAATCGGTAATTGATTTCATTAACCGGTAAGCTATATAGCCGCAAAACAGACCGAGGCCTATCCCTCCAAATACTTCCCGGCAAAACAATATGGAAGTTTGCATGATGTCGATTTTGGTAGTATTGGTTTCGATGATTTCCAATATGGTGATAAACAGCACCAGCCCTACGCCATCATTAAACAAAGATTCGCCCGTAATAATGGTTCCGAGATGTGAAGGAAGTTTAGATTTACCAATAATCGCCGATACTGCAACCGGATCTGTAGGCGACACCACAGCGCCAAACAAAAAGCAATAAATAAGCGGCACTTTAATATCAAAAACGCGCATGCCGTAATAAAATAGAAAGCCAAAAGCCGCGGTTGATAATATTACACTGATAGTGCTTAACAATAATACAGGGCGCATTTCTCGCTTCAGCTTATTTGTATCAATATTAAATGAACCTGCAAAAAGCAGGAAGCCGAGCATAATATTCAACACTGCTTCAGAGAAGTCGATATTCTTGGCAAGCGCTGTAAGGTATTTTTGAAAAGATGGATTTATGCGATCAAGTATAATGATCAAAATGGAGACAATAGTACCAATAGTCATAATACCTATGGTAACCGGAAGCTTAATAAAGCGGGCATTAATGTATGAGTATCCCGCGCTTACAATTACCAATAAGGCTATAATCACAAATAAATTCATCCTTTAATTTTAAGTGATACGCTGTAGTTTAACCTGTGATTATAAACCCCGGATTTTTTATTTAGAAATTGGATCAACCATCATAGTTTTATTATCAAAGAACCTTACGATTAAACGGTTGTCACTATTTTTAGTGAAATAGTTAATGGCCCAGCTAAAAAACACGATCAGCTTATTGCTAAAACCTGCCAGTGAAATAATATGTACAATAACCCAAAGCACCCAGGCAACAAAACCCTGAAACTTCACTTTACCTAAGTCGGCCACGGCCTGGTTACGGCCAACGGTTGCCAATGTACCTCTATCGGCATATTTAAATGCTTGTGTTGGCTTGCCATTAATCAGGTTCATTAGGTTCTTCGCTAGAGTTTTACCCTGTTGTATAGCTACCTGGGCAACACCCGGGTGGCCATTCGGTGTTTCGGCAGTGGTTACCAGCGCTACATCACCAATGGCAAAAACATTCTGGAATCCTTTAAGGCGGTTAATCTCATCGGTTTGGATACGCTGTCCACGAGCAATAATTTCGGCAGGAATGCCGCCCGGCACTTCGCCCTTTACGCCTGCAGCCCAGAATACGTTGCGGGTTTTAATTTTCACGCCATTGTCAATGCTTACGCAATCGCCGTCGTAGTGTTGTACGTGTACATTATTGTATATGATTACGCCTTTCTCTGTCAGATACTTTTTTGCTTTGGCTGATGCCTGTGGCGACATAGCGCCCAGCAGTTCAGGCTTTCCTTCGGCAACATAAACACGCATTTTATCAGGAGTTAGTTGCGGGTAATCTGCCGTAAGCATGTGTAAACGCATCTCTGCCAATGCTCCGGCCAACTCCACTCCTGTTGCACCACCGCCTACTACCACAAAAGTAAGCAGCGCTTTACATTCTTCCGGATCACTGGTAACCAATGATTTCTCCAAATTCTGTAATATCAAACTGCGAATGTTAAGTGCTTCCGGGATATTCTTCATCGGCATGCTGAAATGCTCTACCTCGTTGTTACCAAAAAAGTTGGTATTTGCACCGGTTGCAAGCACGAGGTAATCGTATTTAATATCACCAATATCGGCTGTAATGGTATTTTTTTCTGCGTTAACCTTTTGAACTTCTGCCAAATGGAAAGTAAAATTCTTCTGATTATGAAACATCCTTCGGATAGGGAAACCAATTGAATCGCCATCTATCGCCCCCATTGCAACCTGATATAATAAAGGCTGAAATGTGTGATAATTATGCTTGTCCAGCATGATAACCTCTACGGGTTTACCTTTTAATCTTTTAGCAACCTGGATGCCGCCAAACCCGCCGCCAACAATTACAATTCTCGGTAGCCCGGGTGTGGTTTCTGATAAATTCATATAGTTAGTATACAGCTATTTTAAAAATTGATTGACACAGTTTTAACCCCTGTACCAAACTTATGTTTCATAAAAACCAATTTTATGAAATTGATTATGCATAATTAGTATTTTAGTCGCGATTTAAATGCAAATGAAAAACATTTACTTATTACTGACAGGACTACTATTAACCCTGACCACTTTAGCCCAGCAAAAACCGGTTGACAGCTGGACTGATGGTAAATACGTAACCGTAAATGGTGCCAAGCTTTGGGTAGTTACCGTTGGTGAGGGCGACCCAATTATATTTATTGCAGGCGGCCCTGGTGGTGCACATGTGGGTTTAAGGAGTTTTGATGCACTGGCAGAAAATCATCACCAGTTAATTTACTTCGATGCGTTTGGTCGTGGTAAATCTGATACTGCCAAAGTAGTAAGTGAATATACCTTAGAACGTGATATAGATGATATTGAAGGTTTACGCCAGGCACTTCATTTAGATAAGATCACGGTACTCGGTCATTCTTATGGTGGCGTTGTTGCCCAGGGTTATGCTATTAAATACCCGGCACACTTAAGCCATTTAATTTTGGCCAATACCTTTCACAGCTTTGTGATGTGGCAGGAGAACGACGATAACTCTAATCGTGAAATTAAAACCAATTACCCTGAAGTTTGGAAAGAGCTGAGCGAATTGCGTGAGCAGGGCGCTATATCAAGTGATGCTAAACATCAGGACGTATATGGACGAGTTCCTTATGGTTTCCTGTATGCCTACAATCCTTCTAAATTCGAAGGTCGTAGCAAAAAAGCATATCCTAACGCCATGAACAGCAAACTTTACTACCAGATGGTGGGTAAAGATGGCGACTTTATTGTAGGCAGTGACATAGGTACATTTGATTATCGCAAGCAATTAAAAGATTTGAAAATGCCTGTACTTATCATCGGTGGCCGTTACGATCGCGTGGCTGTGCCCTGGATGATGGTAAAATATAAAGAATACTGCCCACAAGCACAATTTGTGATGTTCGAAAAATCGGGGCATAATCCACAAGTGGAAGAACCTGAAAAAGAGTTCCCTGTAATTAATTCATTCTTAGCTAAATAATGAGTACTAAACATAAAGATATTGTTCCATCTACTGGAAATGATTCATTACATGTCATCAAAATTGGTGGCAACGTGATAGATAATTCTGAAAATTTATACCATTTTCTAAAAGACTTCACGGCACTCAAAGGCCATAAGATATTGGTACATGGCGGTGGTAAAGTGGCCACACAACTGGCAGATACCTTGGGTATTGAATCAAAACTGGTTGATGGCCGCCGTATTACAGATATTGAAACCCTGCGTGTAGTAACCATGGTTTATGGTGGCCTGATTAATAAAAACATTGTGGCTCAGCTGCAACGGTTCGGTACCAATGCTATTGGTTTAACCGGTGCCGATGGTAATTTCATCCGTGCAGTAAAACGCCCGGTAAAAACGATTGATTATGGTTTTGTAGGAGACCTGAATGATAAATCGGTAGACGCCGCAGCCATCAGCCGTTTAATGGAAGCCGGCTTCACTCCCGTGTTTTCAGCCTTAACCCACGATGGTGAAGGCCAAATGCTGAATACAAATGCAGATACCATTGCCTCTGCCCTCGCAGTTGCTTTATCTAAGCATTACGAAACTACGCTGATTTACTGCTTCGAGAAAAAAGGCGTGCTGCATGATGTTAATGATGAGGATTCATTGATCCGCGAAATTGATCCGGTACGTTACGAAGAATTAAAGAAGGATCAGATCATCCACAGCGGCATGCTGCCCAAGCTGGATAATGCATTCACGGCAATATCATGTGGTGTAAAGGCAGTAATTATTGGTAAGGCCGATGAATTAGGTACCTTGCAAAAGAATGAGCCATTTGGCACACGTTTAAGCAAATAACATGGATACAAAACATATAACCGTTTTAGGCAGCGGTAACATTGGCCTGTCCTTAGCTAAAGGTCTTGTAAAAGCCGAAATATTTAAGCCGGCAGATATTACGCTTACACGCCGTAATGCAACTGCCTTACAACCTTATGCAGAATTGGGTTACAACACCACAGCCAACAATGCCGAGGCTGTAGCTAAAGCTGATATTGTAGTACTGGCTGTATTGCCACAGCAACTCAATAAGTTATTGGATGAGATTAAGCCGTCGCTTGATCCAAAGAAACACTTATTAATTTCGGTAATTTCAGGTGTAAACTGCCAGGATGTATGCAATCATTTAGGTTTTGATATTGAAGTGGTACGTGCCATGCCGAATACGGCTATTGCTATCGGCCAGTCTATGACTTGTTTGGCTACCAGCAATGCATCAGCAGAAAACCTTAACCTGGTTAAATCAATGTTTGATACCGTTGGTGTAAGCATCCAGATCAACGAAGAACTCATGACTTCAGCTACAGCGCTTTGTGCCTGTGGTATAGCCTTTTTTCTGCGTTCTATCCGCGCAGCATCACAAGGCGGTACCGAAATTGGTTTCCATGCGCATGATGCCCTCAAAATGGCTGCCCAGACGGCAAAGGGAGCTGCCGATTTACTATTACAACTATCATCACACCCGGAGCAAGAGATTGATAAAGTTACCTCACCTAAAGGCTGCACCATTGCCGGCCTTAATGAGATGGAGCACAACGGTTTCAGCTCTGCCATGATTAAGGGTATAAAAATGTCGGCAGAGAAGGCCGGGGTATTATATAAGAACGACTAATCGGTTGTCTGTTGTGAGTTGTCTGTTGTCAGTAAGCCTCGCAACAGGGGCCAAAACTCATAACTGAAAACTCATAACTCACAACTAAATAATGTTAACTGTAGAAAAAATTGGGGGCACCTCGATGACTGCCCTTCAAGATGTACTCAACAACATCATCTTGTTTAACCGCAAAGACGAGCAGCTTTACAACCGCATCTTTGTAGTATCTGCCTTCTCGGGCGTAACCAACTTACTGTTAGAAGATAAAAAGACCGGAAAGCCCGGCGTTTACCATAAGCTGGCTAACTTTCAGGACTACCACCAGCCGCTTAAAAAGCTGATTGCCCGTTTAAAGGAGATCAATAAGAGCTATGCAAGCCTTGGTTTAAATGTTTCTATAGCTGACGAATACATCGAATATCATGTTAAAAAAGCAGCCGGGTATTTAGATAATCTATCAAATATCCTGGCTTCGGGATATGTAAATAAAGAAGGTATTTTGCTGGCTGCACGCGAGATATTGGCATCTATCGGCGAAAGTCATTCGGCTTATGTATTTACCAATATCTTACAAAGCAGAGGCATAAACGCCACCTTGGTTGACCTGAGCGGTTTTGATGATCATCACTCTTACACTATCGATCAGCGGATTAAGAAAACGATGAAAGATATCGACTTCAAGAAAACCATCTGCATTGTAACCGGCTATGCTAAAGGTACTGAGGGTATTATGCGCGAGTTCGATCGTGGGTATTCGGAAGTTACTTTCAGTAAAATTGCCGTTGCTGTAAAGCCCGAAGAAGCGATTATTCACAAAGAATATCACTTATGTACGGCTGATCCGGTTTTGGTTGGGGTTGACAACTGCTCTCCTATCGGTTTTACCAATTATGATGTGGCCGACCAGTTGGCTGATATAGGCATGGAAGCTATCCACCCTAAGGCTTCGAAACCTTTAGAGATTCATGGCATTAATCTGCGCATCAAAAATACGTTCGAGCCTGAGCATCCGGGCACATTGATCACGCAGGATTTTGTATCGCCGCATAAACGCGTGGAGGTAATCAGCGGTACCAAAAAGGTAATGATGATTGATGTTTACGACCCATTGATGGTTGGTAACGTTGGCTCGGATTTACAGATTATGCAGCTGTTTTACAAACATGGTGTAAGCTATAGCTTTAAGGCAACCAGCGCCAATAGTATCTCAATCGTGATCTGGGAAAAAGATTTCAGCAAGAAACTGATCCAGGAACTGGAAGATGAGTTTGAGAAAGTAACCGTAGAACACATGGCTATGGTTTGCTTGATTGGTTCTAATATGGATCAGCCTGGGTTGCTGGCTAAATCTGCGACGGCATTCGCGGAAAATGGCATCAACATTAAAAGCTGTGGCTTTGCCCTACGCAAAGTAAACATCCAGTTTTTAGTAGCCAGAGAAGATTTTGATAAATCTATTTTGGCGCTGAATAAAGCAATGGCTTGAGTTTAGGAAAAAGGTGAAAGGTAAAAGTAGAAACACCTTTCGCCTTTTTCCTTTAACCTTTACCCCACTCCCTTAATGTAACTTTTTAATCACTTACCATCATCGAGTCTCAATTTTTAAGATATTTAATGTCTTAACTAAATAATTGAAACTCGAACTATGCGTAAACTTTTACTGCTTTCGCTTGGTATTGCAGCCGCTTATGGCGCTAATGCCCAGCAAGTATCCAAAAAACCTATCGATCATTCTGTGTATGATGGCTGGCAAAGTGTAGCCAATGAACGCATCACTAATGATGGCAAATGGGTTACCTATGTTGTTAAACCACAACAAGGTGATGCCGATTTAATTATTACTGATGTAAAAAACAAGGCCCCGTTTAAAATTCAGCGGGCTGATACAGCCCGTTTCACCGGCGATTCTAAATATGCGGTATTCCTGATCCGCCCATTCTATAAAGACATCCGCCAGGCTAAAATCAAGAAGAAAAAGCCGGAGGATATGCCTAAAGATACTTTAGGTTATGTGGCATTAGGTGCACAAGCTGTAACCAAAGTGCCGGCGGTACGCTCATTTAAAATAGCCGAAACTGCCCCTGTAATAGCCTACCTTGCCCCTGCCGATACAGTTAAAAAGCCAGCAGCGGGCGATACTTCAAAAAAAGCAATAGCAACAACTATTGCCACGCCAACCAAAGAGGGCGGCAACCTTACTATTCTGCAATTACTGAATGGTAAACAGCGTGCATTTAAATACGTAACTGAATATCAGCTATCTAAAAACGGAAACTTATTGGCATTTGCAGTTACAGCACCTAAAAGATCGAAAGATGCTAAATCTGCTTTTTATATTTATGATGTGGCTAAAGATGAGCTGAAAG
>CAHJXH010000017.1 GCA_903644075.1 Sphingobacteriaceae bacterium
CGATCTGCCGGCAATGCCGTGGTTACACCTGCGTTAAAACCACTTTCGCCGTTATAGCTATAGTTAGATACTACCCGGTAAATACGTGCGCCATCTGGATGAAACTTATCGAAAGTAAAATCGAAATGCACAATCAAATAGATTACCAAAGCAGCACTGATGCCAATAGTAAGGCCGATGATGTTAATCAGCGTAAATAACTTATGCCTCCAGAAATTGCGGAAAGCGATCTTAAAATAATTTTTTATCATAACTTCTTAAAAGAGAACCAAGAACTAAAAAATAGAATCAAGAACCAAGAGACAAGAATTAAGATAGGCCTATCTTCTTCGATAACTACTATTACCTGTTGACTATGAACTATTATACTAACCTATTCACTCTTCAAGCTTTTGGCAGGATTAGCAATGGCTGCTTTAATAGTTTGGAAGCTTAAGGTAATTAATGCCGTTAACAGCATGCAGGCACCGCTCAATACAAATACCCACCAGCTTATGGTGGTTCTGTAGGTAAAGTTTTGCATCCATTTTTGCATCACAAACCAGGCTATTGGTGTTACCAAAACAAAAGCCAGTAATACCAGCCAAACCAATTCGGCCGAAAGCAGGGCTACTATTTGGGTTACCGTAGCGCCAAGTACTTTACGTACACCAATTTCTTTAGTACGCAAATTGGTGGTGTACATAGCCAAACCTAATAAACCAAGGCAACTGATAAATATAGATAAACCTGTAGCCCAGCTCAGCAGCCTGGTAGTACGCTGCTCGCTTTCGTAAAATTTGGCAATACTTTCATCCACAAAACGGTATTCGAGGTCATCGTCGGGGTAGGTTTCCTTCCACGCTTTCTGGATTCCGGTAATGGCATTTCTCCATTCATACCCGTTTGCCGTCTGGCGTTTTAAAGCGATGTGAATGCCCAGGCTAAGATTTCTCTCGTTGGGGAAAATCCCTAAAGGTTTTATAGCTGAGTGTAGAGATTTCTGATAAAAATCGTGCATTACACCTATAACCTGTGTTTTATTTTTTTGAATATTAATGTAGATACCTTCTGCATCGCGAGGGTTTTTAAAACCCAGTATATGAGCGTAGGTCTCGTTTATTATAATTACACCCTTCGTGTCAGTACTTCTTATATTTCGCCCGGCAAGTAATTTAATGTGGTACAGTTTCAGGTAATTTTCGTCACCGTACTTACGTTCCACTTCTGTCTTTATTTCTTTTTTACCATCAAGGTAAGTGCCATCAGAAGAACTTGTACTGTTAGATGATGGCGGCGAATTTCCAACGCTTATCATTTCTACCTGCGGAAGCGTTTTTATTTTATCAACAAAAACCTGCTGTAAGGTTGTATTGGCTTTTTTATAAGGTGTTGTTAAATACACTATAGCATCCTGCTTAAAGCCTAAATCCTTGTGCAATACATAATAAACCTGCTTACTAATCAGCATGGTAGCCATAATAAAAAACTGGGCAATCACAAACTGGGTTACAGTTAACGATTTACGGAGCCAAGTATTTCGCGTTTTACCGGTGTTAGCATATGCCTGATTTTTTAACACCATAACAGGTTGGTAGCCCGATAAAATAATAGCCGGGTAAAAGCCCGATAATAAGCTAACCGCCAACGTTAATAATATCATAAACACTAAAACCACTGGTTGGTACAGCATATTTGCATTTACACCCTTAGGTATAAAATCGGCAAATAGCTTTATTATTAACGGGGCTACAACCATACTGATTATAACGGCAAACAGTGTGATTATAAAGGTCTCGCTCAAAAACTGGAAAATCAATTGTAACCGCGTACTACCCATAGTTTTGCGGATGCCAATTTCTTTTGCCCTTTGCGATGCCTGAGCAGTAGTTAGGTTAATGAAATTGATGCAGCCTAATACAAGTAAAAATAATGCAATGGCCAGCAAGCCATACATGGTAGTTTTATTGGCAACCCCGCCACCACTATCAAAAAGGCCGTACTTGATATTGAAATGCATATCGCTCAATGGCTGTAACCTAAATACCTGGGTATCGCCCTTTTCTTCGGGCTTAGGTGTATGGTTCTTTTTTAATAAGTCATTCAATTGCTTCTCAATATTTTGCGGTTGAATGTTTGGATTTAGCTTGACAAAAAGCTGAGCGTTTGAGGTTGTGTTAGTCCATTCCTTGTCTATCATCTCACTCATTTTAAGGCTGGTGCCCGTGCTGAACGAAATAAAATCGTGGAATATAATGTCTGTATTTTCTGTAAAATCCTGTACAATACCGGTAACTATTGTTTTTACGCTATCGTCGTAAATAACCTGGCGGCCCAGCATCTGGTTATAATTTAAAGCCGGAAAATATATTTTGGCCTGTTTAGCCGTAAGTACAACCTGGTAAGGGGCATTAAGCGCAGTTTTAGCATTACCGGCCAACCATTGGTAAGAGAAAACATTAAAGTAACTCCCGTTTACAAATGCTAAACGCTCCTCATTTTTAAACCTGGTTGATGTTCTTGCTTTATTATTAGGGATAACAACAGTAGCCTGGTAGGTAAAAACCGGTGCTGATGTTTGCAGGCCGCTCACATTATTTTTAACCGCGTCTGCTAATGGGTCAGTTACACCGCTATTAGAAATGGCTTCGCCGCTAAAGGTAAAATCAGTTACAACGCGGTAGATTCTATCCCGATCGGGATGAAACTTATCGAAACTGAAGTCGAAATTGACGATAAGATAGATCACCAACGCCGCGGTGATGCCAATTGTAAGGCCAATGATATTAATAAATGTAAATACCTTATGCCGTCTGAAATTACGAAAAGCGATCTTAAAATAATTTTTGATCATGATGAGTCCGGTTAACCGCAAATAATGATAGCAATATCATACCAAACAATTAAAATATTAACAATCAACAACTTATAAAAATTACAAAAATCATCTCGTTCATAAGCGAACAATTGGTGTCCGTTTTCGATACAACTCAAAAAATTGGAACAAATACCCAATAATTACTATCATTTTCGGCATATAAGCAAAATATTTAATTGATTGCATGGGTAATTTTACAATAATGTTAAAAACGTTTGTATATTGGCGCGTCTTTTACACTACCCCATGAAGATTACACTGACCCTCTGCTGCAGCGCTTTGCTGTTGGCTACTTCTGTTAATGCCCAAAAGCACCGCACAACTGCTACCGATACTGTTACATCCAATTATTTTGCGCCCGATCTTTTTGCGCCGATGTTCCATCAGCAAAAAGGAAACGAATTTCATTCGGCCAATGGTAACCCAGGCGCTAAATACTGGCAAAACCGTGCTGATTATGTTTTGAAAGCGAAAATTGATACCGCAGCTAAAACGCTAAGTGCAACAGAAAACATTACCTATACTAATAATAGCCCTGATGAGTTGGGTTACCTGTGGCTGCAGCTCGATCAAAATACTTACAAGGCTGACGCCCGCTCTAACCACTTCACAGCATTTGGTGCTACCCAGCACACCGATGGTTACCAGTTAGCATCGATACAGGTGAGCCAAAATGGTAAGACAGAAAAAGTAAATTATACCGTTACCGATACCCGCTTGCAAATCAGGTTAAATAAAGACCTGGCCGGTAATGGCGGAAAAATCAATATTCTCATCACTTATAAATACACCATACCCGGCGCATTTGGAAACCGTACCGATTATAGCGATACCAAAAATGGCAAGATCTATGAAATTGCCCAATGGTACCCGCGCATGTGTGTTTACGATGATTCGCAAGGCTGGGATACGCTTCCGTTTTTAGGTAGCGGCGAATTTTATTGTGAGTATGGAGACTTTGATTATACCGTAACCGTACCCGGAAATATGATCGTAGCCGGATCGGGCGAATTGGTTAACCCAACCGAGGTATTAACGCCTACGCAGATTAGCCGATTAAATGCAGCGCGTAACAGTGACAAAACAGTAATGATCCGCTCTGTGGCTGATGTTACCGACCTGGCATCTCGCCCGGCCAAAGGCGATTTAACCTGGCACTTTAAAATGCAGAACACACGTGATGTTGCTTTCGGCGCATCATCAGCCTATGTATGGGATGCTGCTAAAGTAAACTTGCCCGGTGGCAAAACATCATTGGCAATGTCTGTTTACCCGGTTGAAAGTGCCGGTGCCGATAAATGGGACCGTGCTACTGAATATCTGAAAAAATCGATCGAATATTTCTCTCAAAAATGGTTTGTATACCCCTACCCTGTAGCTATTAATGAAGCCGGTATTGCTGGCGGAATGGAGTATCCGGGTATTGTTTTCGATGGTATAACCGATAGCGGTAAAGATCTGTTCTGGATCACGGCACACGAGATTGGGCACAACTGGTTCCCGATGATAGTAGGATCGGACGAGCGCCGTTTTGGCTGGATGGATGAAGGTTTTAATACCTTTATTGATGTTTATGCATCAGACGTGGTTAACCACGGCGAATTTGGCCCCAAACGCGATGATGAGTATGCACCAAAAGGCGGTTATCCTGCCGATGAGATCGTAGCCACTATTATTGATCCGGATGCTCCGGTAATTATGACTAATGCCGATGCTGTACCAGAAAAATACCGCCACCCGATTGTTTATTTTAAACCAGCTTTAGGACTAATTCTTTTACGCGAGCAGATTTTAGGTAAAGACCGATTTGATTACGCGTTTAAAAATTATATCCAGAAATGGGCTTACAAACACCCGCAACCCGAAGACTTTTTCCGTTCGATGGAGAACGGCGCAGGCGAAGATCTTGCTTGGTTTTGGCGCGGCTGGTACTTCAACAACTACAAACTGGACGTTGCCCTGATCGATGCCAAATATGCCGATAAAGACGCTAAAAAAGGACTTACCGTAACCATTGCCAATAAAGAGCAGATGGCTATGCCTTTAACCGTTGAAATAACCTACAAAAACGGTGGCAAGTCGCGCATGCAGCTCCCTGTAGAAACATGGTTGCAAAACCGTACAACTACTTTTACCATCCCTACAACTAAAGAAATAAGCCAGGTAACGTTAGATCCTGATCATTCAATACCTGATGTTAACAGGGCGAATAATGTAATAAAAGTTAAGTAGTTCTGTTGCGAATTATCTGTTGGCAGTTTTCGGGAAGAAAAGCTTGTTTCAAAACTTTTGTCATTCAGAGTTTTAAAATCCGGGCGGCCTATGAAGGTGAGATGACATATCTTTGCAATGCCGTGCAGCGTGGCCGCCTGTGTTATAGTGCGTACTGCCTGTTTCTGAGTATGGTTCCGAAGCAAGAGTCTGAAGGTATGGTACGATCCTTACTTTAGTGGGTGATTTGTCCGATGGGTAGCCTGTCTTTTTCTTTATACTCCTTCGGGCACGGCTTATTATTAAGTCAAAGAATGGAAAAGATGCATTTTCATGCAGCCGGTATTGATATTGGCTCACGCAGAATATTTGTTGGTCTTGAGGAAGGCCCGGTACGCTCGTTTGAAACCTTTACCAGTGATCTGGTTGCACTTAAAGATTACTTATTGGAGCATAAAGTAAGCACAGTAGCGATGGAAGCAACTGGTGTTTACTGGTATGTATTATATGATATTCTTCTGGAAGCGGGCCTGGACGTATGGCTTGTAGATGGCAGGCAAACACGGCAGCTGCCCGGCAGAAAGACAGATGTCAAAGACAGCCAGTGGATTCAGCAGTTGCACAGCTATGGCTTACTAAACCGTTGTTATGTGTCCGCCGGTCATATCAAAGAACTACGCAGTTATCAGCGACTGCGTGAAGATCATCTGCGGAGCGCAGCGATGCATATCCAGCATATGCAAAAGGCGCTCATAGAGATGAACATCCGCCTGCCTGAAGTATTAAGCCAGATCCATGGGGTAAGCGGCATGGCATTGATCACAGCGATACTGGCGGGAGAGCGGGACACCGGGAAGTTGGTTTCACTGTGTCATAAAAGCGTCCGTGAGCGCAAAGAAGAAGAACTTTTAAAAGCATTGGAAGGGCATTATACAGCGCAGGGTCTTTTCGCTTTGAATCAGGCTTTGAAGGCCTATCAGTTCTATCAGGACCAGATCTTGGAATGCGATCGTCAGATCGATGGAGTTTTGCAAAGGATTAACAGGGATAAGCACCTCCCACCGGGAACAGAGGGAGGAAAGCGAAAAGCGATCCGTCACAATAAGCCTAATATTGAGGGCCTTGGCGATCATCTGTTAAAGATTTTTGGTGGCAGGGATGCCACCAAACTTCCCGGCATTACAGACTACAACTGGTTGCAGTTATATGCAGAAGTAGGGTCTGATCTGAGTAAATGGCCAACTGAAAAACACTTTACCAGCTGGCTTGGCTTATCACCGGGGCAGGACAGCTCAGGAAAGAAGAATAAAAGTAAGAGTAAAGGCAAACCAACTGTAGGGCAGATCTTCAAACAGATGGCCCATGGTTTATTAAACAGTAAATACATCGGATGGGGTGCGTTTGCAAGGCGATTAAGAGGGCGCAAAGGCCCGGCAATAGCCATAAAAGCTACCGCCAGAAAAATGGCAGCCCAATATTGGCGCCTGATCGTCAAAGGAAGCGATTTCGTTGAAAAAGGAATGGAGGCTTATGAAAACATCCTTAAGCAGCAGAAAAAAAGACGATTAGAAAAACTTGCTCTTGAACTGAATATGGAATTGGTGCCTGCTTAAATAATGTTGTCATGGGTAACGCAGTGAAGAATCTTCTGCTCTAATCACAGCGACCATACAGATCGAAGAAGATTCTTCGCTATCGCTCTGAATGACAAATGAAGTATAAAAGAAAAAGGATCGATATATTATCGATCCTTTTTCTTTTATACTTTGAAGAGTCTTTTGCCAAAAGTCTATTATCCTTCGCCTACTTAATGATCTTTATTAACTGCTGATACAATTTTTCCGTCGGTAAACCTACCACGTTAGTATACGATCCATTAATCTTTTCAATACCGGTTAAACCTATCCACTCCTGAATACCGTAGGCACCGGCTTTGTCTAATGGTTTGTATTGATCTACATAAGTTTGGATCTCTGCATCTGTAAGTTTGCGAAAGAATACCTCAGATACATCGAAAAACTTATTGTACTCGTGTTTATATAAAATACATACACCGGTTATAACCCTATGAACACGGCCCGAAAGCAGTTTCAGCATTTCAACGGCGTGCTCCGGAGACTCGGGTTTGCCTAAAATCAGATCGTCAATACAAACAATAGTATCGGCAGTAAGCACAATTTCATCGCCCAAAGCTTCGTCATAAGCTCTCGCTTTTTTCTCAGCTATATAAACAGCAACTTCTTCAGGTTTTAAATCGTCTGGGTATGATTCATCAACCTCTTTTAGCACAACTTTAAAGTCAACATCCAGCAATCGCAGCAATTCCTGCCTGCGCGGCGATTTAGACGCTAATATGATTTGGGGAAGATGGTGTATTGATCTCATAATTTGATTTAGTCATTTGGCGTTGGAGCTTTACTCACAACTCGTAACTGACAACTCACAACTGAATTTACCAACTATAGGCCTGCTCGCCCATCCATTTTTGTTGGATCTTGAGCACTTTTTCAATCACATCGCGTACGCAACCTTTACCACC
Source organism: Sphingobacteriaceae bacterium (assembly GCA_903644075.1). Taxonomy (GTDB): domain Bacteria; phylum Bacteroidota; class Bacteroidia; order Sphingobacteriales; family Sphingobacteriaceae; genus Mucilaginibacter. The sequence goes on from CAHJXH010000017.1 coordinate 7,608, forward strand.
TGCAATGGGCGATACATAGGCACTTACAGCCTTAATTTCTTCGGCAGCATCGGCAGGGCAAACGGGTAAGCCAACCAGTTTCATTACTTCCAGGTCGGGGATGTCATCGCCCATGTACAATACATTTTGCGGGTTAACACCTTTTTCTTCGATGTAGCTTTTAAAGTTGAGTGTTTTGGTATGCGCACCTATATGCACATCCTGCACACCCAGGCTATTTAAACGGTGCAATGCAATTTTAGAGCGACTGCCCGATATGGCACAAACATTATAACCACATTTTACAGCCAGCTGAATGGCATAACCATCTTTAATATTAAACTGGCGGCCCTGCTCGCCCGAATCTGTTACATAAACAGAACCATCGGTAAGCACGCCATCCACATCAAATATAAAAGTGGTTATATCTTTAAGTTTGTCGAGCATTATATAAATAAACTTAAACGTATTATTGATTATCACGCCATTCATAAACCCAGGCGCTTTGAATTTGCTCCAGGTGGCCTTCTGTACTTTCTTCGCGTGTACCTTTAAAATCGGGAAGAGACAAAACCCACTCTAACAGATCAGTAAAGCGGATGCGGTATATTTTCGACTCATCAAAGTCGTCGCCAAATTTTTCGTAAAGCCCCATGGCAATATCTTCATGATCATTCCAATGGATTGGCAGGGCAAATTTATCTTGCATATTTTTTAGTTATACGTTTAACGTTGTACGTTTTACGTTATTTATCTAATTAGTTAAAACTAAGCTTGTCGATACGTAAAACGTAAAACGTCTTACGTACAACCTTTAGTGGCCCATAAACTGCGATTGGTCTGGCAAGGTAACTTCGATGTCGCCATCAATCATTACACACTGGCAACCCAGTCTCGAGGTAATACGCGGGTTAATAGCACGATCAATAAAGTCTTCTTCCTTATCAGAAATCTCCTGCACGCTATCCATCCCTTTATTCACATAAATATGGCAGGTACTACAGCCGCAAACACCACCACAGTTATGTTGAAGCTCAATTCCATTCTCTAAACAAACATCCAAAACCGATTCACCCTCGGCTATTGGCAGCACCACCGACTCGTGATCCTTCTCTTCAAAATTTATTTTGATGTTGTAAACATTCATTGTGGCAAAAGTAACAAAATTACTCAGGCTGATGTTCAGTTTTTCTCCATTTTCATCACACCTTCACTCAGTAAATGGTAAAGGTTTTGTAAAAAAACATCACCTTCTAACAATTGCTCATGCGCTGCCATGGTTTGCATATCATTACGAACCGCTGGCCCCGTCTGTACAACTGCCGGGAACTGCTGCTGTACCTTCTCTGCTGTTTCCATAATTAATGGCCTCAGCAGGTTAAAATCAAGCTCATGTTTAGCCAATAAGTTTTGCGCCACATGATATAAATAGTTGGGGAAATTACAGGCGAATACGGCCGATAGATGCAATATCTTTCGTTGAGCGCTATCTACCCGGTAAATATTATTGCTGATAGTTTGCCCCAACTCAATTAAATCTTTAGTAATCGCCCCATTCGCCCCTTCTATACATAAAGGTACCGCCCTGAAATCAAGTTCCTTCTCTTTACTAAATGTTTGCAGTGGATAAAACACACCGGCATTAGGTGTTATTAGAGATAGTGTATCCAAAGATGTAGCGCCAGATGTATGTACCATAAGCTTTTGATGCACTGCCAGTTGCTTTGCAATAGCTGCAATAGCATCATCCTTAACTGCTATAATAAACAGATCAGTTTCGGCGTTAATTGTGCTGATATCATCTGTTGCTTCGGCACCCACATGATAAGCTAAAAGCGATGCATGCCCAATATTGGGGCTAAATACTTGTATAATACGATGCCCGGCATTTTTTAAAGCGGCAGCTAAGTGCGTACTTACGTTGCCCGAGCCTATCATTGTAATTCGCATATATTTTTGTTACAATATTAAAAATCAAAATTAGCTTTTAAAAAACCCTATCTTAGGTTCAACCTATAATTTTTATTACATGAAGATATTTAAAGTAATTGCCGTTACCATTTTGTTCCTGCTGGTCAGCGTCAGCATCTTGATTGGTGCCTTATATATTTTCAAAGACAAAGAAAAGAAAGAGCTCACCGATGCCGACCGCAAAAAGGCCGGCGGCGAATATATTCAGTTGAGTAAGGGTTACACACACTACCAAATAGCAGGCCCCGATACAGGTAAAACCATTGTACTCATTCATGGCTTTAGTGTACCCTATTACATTTGGGACGGAACTTTTGAGTATCTCGCTAATCAGGGTTTCAGGGTTATCCGTTATGACATGTACGGCCGTGGATTCTCCGACCGTCCGTACATTACTTATAGTAAAGATGTATACATGGATCAGCTGAAAGAACTGATCTCTAAATTAAAACTACATACACCCGTTAGTATAGCGGGTATTTCATTTGGCGGTGCCATAACTACCGATTTTGCCTGCCTGCACCCCGAACTTGTTGATAAAGTTATATTGATAGACCCAGCGTATAAAGAGAAAAGGCCAAAAGCGCCTCAGTTTGCAACAATATTTGAAGAAGCAATTACACCTGACGACCGCGCAATGGGCCAGTTAAGCGATTTTAAATACCCGCAGAACCACCCGGAATGGGTAGGCAAGTATAAAGTACAAATGGGCTATAAAAACTTCAGATGGGCTCTTGCATCAACAGAATACAACTATCATTATGATGGACTGGAAAGCAGTGCCTGCCTCAATAGCAAAAACAAACCTGTATTACTGATTTGGGGCGAAGAAGACCATACTGTGCCTTTCAAGTACAGCGACTCGATACGCAATGTATTGAAAACTAATTTTTTCCCAGTGGCAGATGCAGCGCATTTACCATCGATTGAGAAAGCGGATACTGTTAATGCGAAGATTGCGTCGTTTCTGAAGCAGTAAGCTTTAGTATGATAAAACAAGAAAGCCCGATCAATTTTTTAATCCGGCTGTCTTGTTAATGGATATTTTCTTCTTCTATGCTTTTTGCAGTTTAGCTTGCTTTCCTTCTTTCAGTTCAGCGTTAGCTGTTGAAATTTTCAACTCTTTATTTCTGCGGAAGATTGACATCAGGAAGCCAATAACCATAATAATGGTACCCGACCAGAAGAAGTTGATATAAGGGAAATTAATAGCCTTCATTACAATATATGGCTTCTTGCTCTCTGGTTGTTGAAAAACCTGTACCTGTACCTTATTTTGCTCAGGGATAATTTTCGAGAAACGTAGTTTCAAGCCGGCATCGTCAACTTTTTTTGCAAAGTCGAAAGCGTTGCCATCTTTAATCATAAATATCGGTTCAGCTTTGTAAGTCTTCTCATGCGAGGTAACTTCGAAAGCTGCACCAACAGCAACATCCGTACCTTTAAGCGGGATGTTTTCTACGTGGGTTTCCTTGTTCAGGCTTTTTAAAACCATAAAGCCTTCGCGGAAACGGATTGTATCGCCTACCCCTACGGTATGCTCAACAGGTGCATCGTAGTTTTTATCATCATCAGTTTCGCTGTGGCCACCATCTTCGCCATCTAAGTCGCCTTTAATTGGCGCCATGGTAACGTGGGTGTACAAGTCATGAAACAGGTAGTGTTTGGTGTCCGGAGATGAAACCAAACCCATTTTATTATTAGCCTGCGAATTGGGCTTCAGCACAAACTCCTCAGTTACTTTACCCGATGCATTTATCTTTTTGTAATCAACCTTAAAGTAATGGTTAGGTGCTACTATCGAATCACCGAAATAAGTTACTGTATAACCGCCCATTTGTACAGGTTGGTTTTTATACAGCATAATGTTTTCTTTCGGGTTTGAGGTTTTGGCAAACTCATCGCCATAACCAATACCGCTGTTATTTTGCGATACCACACTACTAGTACCTGCAGCAATAACCGCACCTACCAATATCAATCCAAAACCAATGTGCGCAATTGCCGAGCCCGCCAATTTTATCTTGCCTTTAAATACATCGGCAAGTACTTTGGCATTAGCCATCACAGTATATATAGAACCGATCATTACAAACGAGAAGATATAATGCAGCTTGTAAACACCGGTTACATACACAACCAGCCCGCCAATTAAGGCCGAAAACACCAGGTAAACTAACGTAGTAATAAAAAAGCGGGTAGCATCGGTTGTTTTATATTTCAAAAACTGTGTAAAACCCATAAGCAAGGTTATAACCACTGCAAATGAAGATTGTATTACATTATAATGTTTCACAGGCTCTGTAGGGGGGGCCATTTTGGTGCCGAAGATCCAGTTCCATACCGGGATTGAGGTAACTAATACCAGGTGGAAACAAGCTAATGCCAGGAATATAGCACCTACAAACATCCAAAACTCGCGCGAATAGGTTTCTTCGTCTTTCTTAGTGATAGGCAATTCTTTCCAGCGCATTGCTACCAGTGCTATAGAAAGGAAAAGGAAAATCAATACATCAATTACCAAATGCCATTTTAAACCTGCATCTGTAAAAGAGTGTACCGAGGTTTCGCCCAAAATACCGCTACGGCTAAGGAAAGATGCGTACAGTACCAGTATAAAACTGATGAGCACCAAAAATGTAGCTGTAAAATAAGAGTGCCCGGTATTTCTGTACACAATTAATACGTGTACTGCACCAATCATGGTAATCCATGGAAGCATAGATGCGTTCTCTACCGGGTCCCAGGCCCAAAAACCACCAAAGTTTAAGGATTCATAAGCCCAGAAAGAACCCATGATAACACCGGTACCCAAAATCATACAGGCAAAAAGCGAATATGATAAAGCCGGCTGAACCCACTCTTTATACCTGCGTTGCCATAAACCGGCAATAGCATAAGCAAACGGAACCACCATTGATGCAAAACCCAAAAACAAAGTTGGCGGGTGGATAACCATCCAGTAGTTTTGCAGAAGCGGGTTAAGGCCGTTACCGTCTTTTATAAAAGTCAGATAATCGGGGCGACTAAAGATTGGTCCTTCAATTGCCTGGCGTAATAAAATAAACGGCGAACTGCCAATACGGGAGCCAAACACTTCTACACCCAATAACATGGATGCTATCAGCGTTTGTGCAAGTGCGATAACGCTCATTACCGGGTTTTCCCAGCTCTTTGCGCGCCACAATACAATGTTTCCTAATACCGCCTGCCAGAAAGCAAACAGCCAGAAACTACCCTCCTGCCCTTCCCAGAAACAAGAGATGATATAGTAAACCGGGAGCGTACGTGATGAGTGCGCCCAGGCGTAATGATATTCGAAAAGGTGATTAAAAATAATATAGAAAAGGCAAGCCGCAATACTGACTACAGAAATGCTGTTGATAAAAAAGGCTAAGCGGCCCAGCCATTGCCATGATTTATCGAGCTTATTGGTATTAGTAGCGGCAAAATAGTAACTAATGGCCGATAAAAGCGCAGAACCAAATGCTAAAATAACAAAGAACTGACCTAACTGGCCGGGTAAAAGGTGTTCGCCTTTAAAAGCTGTATCCATTCAAATTAAATATTAGCCGTTTTGGCTTTGGTTTCTGTGATCTCTACTTTATCCTGAGTGTATTTAGATGGGCATTTCATCAAAATTTTTGAGGCATGGAATTCACTTCCCTGCATTTGTCCGGTCAAAACGATTTGCTCCGAACGCTCAAAATCCTGCGGTTTGGTACCTGTAAACACAACTTTACACTCCTGACCTTTGTTATCGGTCATATAAAAAGAGAAGTAATTGGCATCTTTATGCGCATCATAATACAGTTGCTTGTCTTTAACTAAATGACCAACAACTTGTAACGAGCTCGTAGTTTTACTGGCATCATTAAATGAGCCATAAGTGCTTGAGCTTGAATATGTGCTAATAATAACCGCTATTGCCACAGCAATAACAATAATGCCGATGATTGAACTTTTTTTCATGAATATATATGGTTTCCTGAAAACTGAACTGCAAAAATACAAAACGTGTAGTTAATAATGTTTATTACAACACATATATCTTATTTAGAATCGTTCTTGGAAAGAGAAGAAAGATACGAGAATCAGGAATCGAGACAGACTTCCATCAAAACGACAACACAAATTTTGTCATTGCTGCGATAGCGTGGCAATGACAAATAGGAATTAAACCATAAAAAAAAGTCGCTCTGCAATGCAGAGCGACTTTCCTATCTTGATTCTTGATTCTCTTAAAAGATCACGGCCAAACACCAAGGTTTTGGTATGACACCGCAATTTTATTGATAGAACCTACCAATGCTGCGGTACGCAGGGTATCGATACGGCTATCGCTTTTAAATATCTCGCGGATCTCATGGTACGAGCGGATCATGGTATCTTCCAAACCAGAGTTTACTAACTCTAATTCTGACGCACCTTTAATGATTGTTGTGCGTTGCAGCGGGGTTAATGAAGTACCGGTAATACCTTCAACCATGTTAACCAGGTTAAGGTTCGAGTTTTCTTCGAAGCGGCGGTTCATACGGCCAAATGCTACGTGCGAAAGGTTTTTTAACCATTCGAAATATGATACGGTAACACCACCGGCATTAGCATACATATCGGGGATAATCATACCTCCCATTTCGTAAAATGCAGCTTCTGCTTCCGGGCTGGTTGGTCCGTTGGCACCTTCTGCAATAATTTTGGTTTGCAGGCGGCCAACGTTTTCGGCAGTGATCTGGTTTTCTAATGCAGCTGGTACCAGGATATCGCATGGTTGCTCCAAACCTTCGCCAGAGTTTCTGAATTCTTTTGCGCCCGGGTAACCCAAGATAGATCCTGTTTCTTTACGGTGATTAAATACCGCGTCTACATCTAAACCATCTTCATTATAAATAGCGCCTTCAAATTCGCAAAGGCCTACGATGATGGCTCCAAACTCAGCTAAGAATTTTGCAGAATAGAAACCTACGTTACCCAAACCTTGTACAATTACCCTTTTGCCGGCAATACCTGCAGTAAGGCCAATTTTTTGCATGTCTTCGCCCACACTTACACACTCGCGGATGGCAATAGCCACACCACGGCCGGTAGCTTCTCTTCTACCGGCAATACCGTGTAAGGCAATTGGTTTACCGGTAACGCAACCTAATGCATCCAGCTGGCCTGGGTTCATGGTAGCATAAGTATCGGCAATCCAGCTCATCTCGCGTTCGCCCGATCCGTAATCCGGAGCGGGTACGTCGATGCTTGGGCCAATGAAATTCTTTTTAATCAGCTCTACTGTATAACGGCGGGTAATGTTTTCCAGCTCCTGTACAGTATAGTTTTTAGGGTTGATTTTGATACCGCCTTTAGCACCACCAAATGGCACATTCACAATGGCACATTTATAGGTCATCAGGGCAGCAAGGGCCATAACTTCGTCCTCGTTCACCATTTCGCTGTAGCGGATACCGCCTTTGGTTGGCGATTGGTGGTGCGAGTGCTCTACACGCCAGGCATCAATTACCTCAAAACCATTTCCTTTACGGATAGGGAAACGGAAGCGGTAAACGCTGTTACACGACCGGATCTGATCTAACAGACCAGCATCGTGACTGGTGAATTGTGCGGCGTAATCGAAATTTTTACATACGTCTCCAAAGAAATGGGTGTCCCCGTATGCGGCATTGTTATTAGTAGCCATAATTAAAATATTGAGTATATAATTGGTTTAAATACAATGAAAACTACTTATCGTTTTCAAGTTTTTTCAAACGCCTGTCAATCATGAATAAATAGATAGCCAATCCTATAAAAACAATAGCGATAGTGGCTACTACAACATATATTCTACCATTGCTGCGCAGGGTATCTGCCATCTCTACATCCGCACCCGGCTGGGCAAATACAGGGATGAAGCTGATGAGCAGAACTAATATCAGGGCAAGTTTCTTCATATTAATCAATTGCATTTTTTTTGTATTCAATAAGGCTGATGCGGTAACGGATAGATGCTATCCAAACGCCCATAAAGCACCAGGCAATAAAAGCAGGATAAAGTACCACACGCATGCGGTTATCCAGGTCCAGCTTACCGAAGGCAGGGTTACCACCGTTACCGGGATGCAGCGAATCCGTCATTCGTGGCAGGATCATAATCAGCACTACCATCACCGGGAAGGCAAAGATGTTATACACTGCCGAAATTTTGGCGCGTTTTTGTTCTTCATCGATAGAGTTACGCAACACTAAATAAGCACAATAAAGCAGGAACGCAATAGCCGCACTGTTTTGCTTAGGGTCGTTACTCCAATATTCGCCCCAGGTATATTTGGCCCACATCATACCGGTAACCAAACCCACCACAAAGAAGAACACACCTGTATTGGCGCATTCAACCGCAACCAAATCGTGTTCAGGTTTGCCGCTAATCAAATATTTGATGCTGTAAACTACAGATATGGTAAACACAGTGAACATAGCCATCCACATAGGTACGTGGAAATAAACGTTTCGGATGGTTTCGTGCATGATAGGCAGTCTGGGTACTCCCAAAAGCAGGCCTGCAAAGAGTGTGTATAGGATTACAAGTACGGTTAGTACTTTCCACCAGGTTTGATAAATAAACTTCATTTACTTTGAAAAACGGAGCAAAGTTAAGCAAATAAATAGCTTTACTATGCGTGCATAGAAGATTTACAATTGTAATATTGTTAATTGCCTGCGGCTGTATAAGTTTTAATAAAACTTAGTTTTTAGTATCACCAGGCACATAATCTACCGGTAACATCTCGGCCACTTTCGATAATGACCACGCTCCTTCCAACAGTGTACTACCGGGCGAAAGTACAATACCATTGTTATCAAAAAATGCATAATCGCCATAAAGGTTAATGATACTGGTTTCGAAGTTTTCCATATCCAACGGGCGAAACAGGTCTTTGAAATAAACTGTTTCACGGCGTTTGGTGTAAACCACGTACAGATATTTTGGAAAAGCGATGGCATGTACACCCGGATCATTGGTTGCGTGCATTACATCGGCAACGTTAAGAGGTTGGCGAATTAGAAACTCGTCATATTTAGGCAGCTCAGCCATATTAAACCAATATTGGGCCGAATCGCGATTAGTCATTCTGAATTTATCAATCTTCGCCTGAATCAATTCTTCACTTGGGCGCTTGGTATTTATCTTACGCTGCAATATCCTGATCACAAAGCCATCCTTATCCATCGTATTATTAGCCAGTGAGCGGTAAAAATGCATCGCCGAACCATAATAAAGCTCTTCCCTGCGCGCTGCCCATTTCTTTTTCTGCTCTGCAGAACCCGGTAGTTCCTGGTATAGCACCTTGCCTGTCCATGATATCACATGGTTAAGGTAATCAGTTTTAAATGATTTCAGCAGGATTTTCACCTTATAACCAAGGGCATAATTATCGATATTCAAAAAATCATACGAGTATCCTTCTAGGTAACGCTTGGTTTTATGGTTAAGCAGGTTAAGATCTGTAGGGTTCAGAATTTTACATTTTTTGGCATCTTCAGATGTGCCTAAAAAATCTTTAACAAAGGCTTCGTAATTTCTTTTCCAGCTGCCGCCGCTGGTAATTACAACTTCACGCAGTTCGGTAACCTTGGACGTCATTTCGGCTTCAACATTTACCGGCTTGGCGCCCACCATTATAGTTTGCATAAAATCTTCGTAGCCTACGGTGGTTACTACCAGTTCATACTGACCGGGGCGTACACCGCTAAGGGTAAACGTACCATCCTCACTGGTAACTGTACCAAATGTAGCATTGCTTAAAAATACGCTGGCTTTGGCCAATGGCGCATGGCTGCTCTTAATGGTAACCTTACCTGTAATGGTTCCGTTTTGGGCCTGGCAGTTTACAATCATAAACAAACCCACAAACAACAGTAGTATTGAACGCATAGTATTAACCGGAATTTACGACAAGTATAGCTATTGAAAATGAAGCCTTGGTGAACCTAAGATATATAAAAGGATTAATCCTGCCAAAGGTATGGGAACAATATGAGCGAAGCCCCTACTACAATTACATTAATGGCGCACAAAATACCGATATTTCCGTAAGTACTCCCCCGCTCTAAACCATCCATAGCCACTTTACTGGTGCGGATCAATAATAATATCACAGGTATAATTACGGGGAAACTCAGGATAGCCATCAGCGTGCCACCATTACCTGCTTTGGCAGCGATGGCCGAAATCATGGTGAAAACTGTAGCAAAGCTGATACTACCCAATAACACTACCAGGAAATAATAAAAAGGATCGCCCAATGTATTAGTAAAGAACAGCATATAAACCAATAAAGCCAAAACGCTCAGCAGGCTCATCAGTAATATATTGTAGATAATTTTAGATAGAATAATGGCCTGCGGACTGGCTATTGAATAGTAATACAACAAACGGCTTTTGCTCTCCTGCAGAAAGCTTTTAGACATGGCATTAACCGCCGCAAACAGCATAATAATCCAGAACAGCACATTCCAAACCACAGGATAGCCCTGGCTATGGGTAAAACCCGCGCTGAGGTTAAAGGCGATATAGCAGACAAAAACGGTTGATACAATATACAGCAGCACACCGTTAAACGCATACTTAGACCGCCACTCGAGCAGGATTTCCTTTTTAAGCAAATGTTTGGTTTGACTGAGGACTTGCATGGGGCAAAGATATTGTTTTGATTTCGGAGGTCGGATGTCCGATTTCGGATTTATTTTAGGGATTCTCCTATTTCTGGCTCTTGTCTCTTGTCTCTCTCAAATTGATCTATTAAAAGCTATCTTAGCCATATGTACATTACTCATCATCTTACTCCTTTAGGAAAAGTGCAAATTACTGCCGACGATGAGTTTGTAACTTCGGTAACCATTGAACCTAAAACTATTTATGAGCCCACCGGAGATCAGCCCCTATTAAAACTCGCTATTAAGCAATTGGACGAATATTTCGCGGGCGAGCGCATCGACTTTGATCTGCCTTTACAACAGGTAGGAACACCTTTTCAGCAGGATGTATGGCAGGAATTATTGCGGATAAGCTACGGCAAAACCATGAGTTATGCGCAGCTATCTAAAGAAATGAAAAATCCGCTGGCTATACGGGCTATTGCTGCGGCCAATGGCAAAAATAAACTTTGGATTATTGTACCCTGTCACCGCGTAATCGGATCCGACGGGAGCCTTACCGGGTATGCAGGCGGCCTGTGGCGCAAGCAATGGTTATTAGAGCACGAAGCCCATGTGAGCGGCCAGGGCCAAACTAAACTGGAGTTTTAATTCTCCAGTTCGATAACTTTTAAAAGCTTGCGCATTTTTTCGTGCAGCTGATATGGCTGAAAAGGCTTTGCCAAAACATCGTTCATCCCCGAGGCCAAAGCTTCTTCCTGCTCATGATCAAACGAAGCGGCTGATAATGAGATAATAGGAATACTACGTTTAGCCTCCGACAATTCGCTGCGAATATGGCGGGTAGCCTGATAACCATCCATTTCGGGCATGTGAGTGTCCATTAATATCAGGTCGTAATCGTTCTCTGCCAGCTTATCAATTGCCTTGCGGCCGTTGTCAACCATTTCAATTTCAACCTTCCAGTCTTTCAATATTTTAGAAAGCATAAACTGGTTTACCAAGTTATCTTCGGCCACTAAAACGCGTACATTATTAAATGGCTGCAAATCTTTAACGCTGTTTTTGGTTGGTTTAACTTCATTTGGCCTCGAAGCCAGGCTGTACCAATTAGTAAAACTAAATATACTGCCTTTAGCCGGCACGCTGCTTACATTAAGCTCGCCACCTTTTAACTCAATCAGCTTTTTAACAATAGCCAGGCCTAAACCTGTGCCACCATACTTAGCGGCGGTATCATCTTCTGCCTGTTCAAATGAATCAAAAATGCGTGCTATGCGATCTTCCGAAATGCCGATACCACTATCTTCAATACTAAACTGTAGTTTAGATTTATCTACATGCGTTTGCAGTACTTTAACATTCAATTTCACAAAACCACTTTCGGTAAACTTAATGGCATTGCTCAGCAGGTTCATTAAAATCTGGTTGAGGCGTAACGAATCAACCATAATATAATGTGGTACCGATGGCTCTATCTCCAGTATAAACTCAATGTTGCGCTCATCGGCTTTATATTTCAACAGATCGTATACCGATTTGATAATACTATGCACATCATTGGCTGCACGAACGATGCTGAATTTACCGGCCTCAATTTTAGAAATATCAAGTACGTCATTAATAACCCCCAATAACGATTGTGAGGTAGTTTCGAGCAAACTGATCATCCCCATTTGCTGGTCATTCATTTCGGTTTTACGCAGCATATCAGATAAGCCGATAATACCATTTACAGGCGTGCGTAATTCGTGGCTCATATTGGCCAGGAAATTCTCTTTAACCTTACGGCCGTATTCAGCAGCTTCTTTTGATTTGATAAGCTCCGACTGGTAATTTTTCTGATTGGTAATATCACTGATGTTAATAAACAACATCTGGCTGCGGTAACTCACCCGGCATTCTACCCATTTAAGTACTTTGTCAACCGTTTCAAATTTGCATTCAAAAACACCATAAGCGGTACGGTCGGCAATTACGTTAACAAGATGATCCCTGAATAATGGACGATCTGCATCAGAAACAAGCGAGGTAATATTTTTGCCGATTAACGAAGCCGGGATATGCCCTGTTATTTTTTCGACAGCAGGGTTCATCGAATTTATTTTGAGCGTATCCGAATTAACGGTACATATAATATCGGCAGAGTTTTTAACTACGATGGCGTAGTTCTGTAGTTCTTCGTTTTTCCTTTTTAGCTCGGCCTGGCTGCGTGCCAGTTGTATAAATGAATCAACCTTGGCCGATGTAATATAGGGATCGAGCGGTTTAAATAAATAATCAATAGCGCCTGCTCCAAGGCCTTTAACTGCATATTTGGTTTCTTTAGAAATAGCCGTTACAAATAATACCAAAATATCGCGGGTACGTGGGTTCGATTTTAACATCTCAACCAGTTCAAAACCGTCCATCTCGGGCATTTGCACATCAACAAGCGCTATGGATATTTGATTATCCCAAGCCAGTTTCAGGGCTTCGTTTGGCGAAGTGGTCGTAAATAATTGTATATCATCGCGCTGAAGCAATGCTTCGAGTGCAACAATATTTTCTTCACTATCATCAACGATCAGTATATTGATTAAAGACATTCTAAAGTTGAAAGGGGCCAAATAAAGCAATCAATGTTACCGCAAGAATTATTGGCTTTTTGCAGTATTCCACAATTGCCATTTTATTAACATAACTGCCTGATTATTAAATATTTGTTTAATATACGATTCTATATACGATATTTTATCAATCCTGGATTTTTAAATTATAAAAAAACATCAAGCTGTTTATTTTAAACGCCCACCTTCTGATAAATATTTTCCTTTTTATTAATGACTTTAAATTTACGTTTAAAAATATCAGATCTGATAGTTTCTTTACTACCTAAACATAAAAAGCCATAAGGGCATAAACTCCTGTAAAATAAATCGAGTATCCGCTCCTGTAATTCCTGCTCAAAATAGATAAAAACGTTACGACAGCTTATTAATTGAAACTCGTTAAAAACCTGGTCTGAAATTAAGTTATGCAGCGAAAACAGGGTATTTTGCTTCAACTCCGTGCGGATACTGGCCGCATCATACATCATCGTAAAATGATCTGTAACCGAACCCGGCAAACCGGTAAGCTGGTAGCTTTCTGCAAAACCTTTTATTTTACGCAGGGTGTAAATTCCCTTACGCGCTACATTCAATACATCGGCATTAACATCGGTACCGTAAATGAAGTATTTATTTCTTAAACCGGCCTCCTGCAACAAAATAGCCAGCGAGTACACTTCCTCCCCGGTTGAGCAGCCGGCACTCCACAATTTAATATGTTGATAGGACGATAAATAAGGTACCACATCTGTATACAACGATTTATAAAACAGCGGGTCGCGAAACATCTCGGTAACGTTTACGGTAATCTCTTTTAAAAATTCGTAAAAGAAATCCTCATCGTTCACCAAAGCTTGCTTCAGATCAACATAATCGAGCTTTTTAAGTTGCATAATGCGCACAACGCGGCGCTTAAATGAAGCTTTAGAGTATTGGGAGAAATCGAACCCATGAATTTTCTTTACCAGGTCAACAAGTTCATTGATCTGGGCCGTGCTTATACTATCCGCAAAAGGGGTACTCATTTCTTAGCTCTCTAACCAAAGCTGCATCAATGAAATAAGCCTGTCCACATCAACCGGTTTAGTAATATAGTCGTTAGCCCCGGCTGCGATGCATTTATCGCGGTCGTCTTTCATTGCTTTTGCAGTAAGCGCTATTACGGGTAGCTTGGCCCATTTGTTCTGCTTTCTTATTTGGCGCATGGCTTCGTAACCATCCATTACCGGCATCATAATGTCCATTAGCACAATATCAACCTGCGGTAGTTCTTCCAGCTTTTTAAGGGCTTCTTCCCCATCATTAGCTATCTCAACCTCCAACTCGTACGATTGCAGGGCACTGCTTAACGCAAATATGTTACGCATATCATCATCAACCAACAATACTTTGCGGCCTTTCAACATGGCTTTACTGCCGGTTACCTGGCGCGGTTTAGCAGCTGGTGCCTGCGGGGTAGCAGCGTTCAGTTTATGCAAAAACAGGTTCACCTCATCAATCAACCTATCTGATGATTTGCTGGTTTTTACCACCATGGCATTAGCGTACTGCATCAAACGGCTCACGGAGTTTTTATCCAGTTCCATAGCCGTGTTGATAATTACCGGCAGCGAAGCAAAACGCTCTAAGGCCTTAATCTTATCCAACAGGTCTAAACCAGAAATATCGGGCAGGTTTAAATCCAACACAACGCATTGGTATTCATTCTCTTCCAACATTTTAAATGCCTGTTCGCCTGTATAGGCTTGTGCTACAGCAATACCTTGTTTTTGCATTAAGTCGCGCAGGGCATCGCTTTGTGCTTCCTGGTCTTCAACCAATAATATTTGCCTTACACCAGTACTGCTTTGCTCAATAATATCGCTAAACAGTTTATTTAACGCCTCGGTATTTACAGGCTTTTTCATGAAGCTGATTGCGCCCTCGCTTTTTACGCGTTTGGCTGCGGCCTCACCTGCCGACATCATGTGTACAGGGATATTTTTAGTCTCGGGGCTTGCCTTTAATTCCTTTAATATTTCCCAGCCATCTTTACCCGGCAGCATAATATCCAGTAATATGGCATCAGGTTTATTTTCGGCAATAATTTCGGCAGCACGGGTGCCTTCATTTATTAATACAGCTTTATAACCATAATCGGCCGCGTAGTTTTGCAGTATTTCTGCAAAGTTCCGGTCATCCTCTACAATTACTACCAAAGGCTGGCGATCAGGATCATCAAAAAGCACTTTAGCCAGTTTTGGCATTTCGGCAGTTGCGGTAAAGCTTTGTACGGTTGGTACTTCATCTTCAACATCAACATGTTGCGTTATCACGCCGTTTACGGGCAGGTTAAAAGTAAACTCACTGCCATTACCGGGTTCACTATACAAGGTTATTGAACCGCCTAATATAGCAGCCAGCTCGCGGCTGATTGAAAGACCTAAACCTGTACCACCATATTTACGGCTGGTTGAACCATCCTCTTGCTGAAAAGCTTCGAAAATCAGTTTTTGTTTATCTGGTTGGATGCCAATACCCGAATCTTTAATACTCAAAGCAATAGTATCGGCTATGGCACCAGGCATAGCTTTTATGCTGATATTACCATTTTCAGGCGTAAATTTAAACGCATTAGAGAGCAGGTTTTTGAGCACTTGCTCTACCCTTACCTTATCGGCTACAATAAAGTCGGGCACGTCGCCTATTTCGGTAGTAAAGTTTATCTTTTTGTTTCCGGCTACCTCGGCAAACAGCATTTGCATATCGCCAACTATGCCTTCTACAGAAGTGCGTTCATTCTGAATTTCTATTTTGCCTGATTCAATTTTAGCCAGATCAAGAATGTCGTTAATCAGCGTCAGCAGATCATTTCCCGCGTTGAATATTACGCTGGCATATTTAATCTGATCGTCCGACAGATTATCTGCCTTGTTATCTTTCAGTATCCGCGCCAGCACCAAAATACTATTTAATGGTGTGCGCAGCTCGTGGCTCATATTGGCCAAAAACTCAGATTTATAACGACCAGTGGTTTCCAGCTGATGCACTTTATCGCTGATGTCTTTACGAGCCTCTTCAACCGCCTGGTTCTTTTCTTCCAATAAGCTGGCTTTCTCTTCCAGCTCGGCGTTGATGGTACGGAGTTCTTCCTGCTGTACGCGAAGCTCTTCTTCTGATGCCTGCAGCATTTCGGTTTTACTCAGCAACTCTTCATTGGTCACACGCATTTCTTCCTGCTGTGCTTCCAGTTCTTCGGCTTGCTGCTGGGTTTCCTCAAAGAGATCCTGCATAATGGTACGGGCACGGGCGGTGTTTACGGCCACGCCAATATCATTTGCTACTGATAATATATAGTCTTTAACAGCTTCATGAATGGTATCCTGATAAGCAATCTCCATTACACCGATCAAGCGTTTATCGAAGAATAATGGTACGATAAAGATCTCGGCCAGTTCCTGACTAATAATTGATGTTTCGAGCTCTAGTTTTTGATTCAGGCAGCCTTTAATGGTTGCCGCTTTTTCATCCTTAGCAACCTGGCCTAACCAGCTTTCTGATAGCTTGATGGTTTTCTTAATCACACTCAGATCATGGAAAGCATACCAGGCATTCAGTTTTAATACGTTCTCTTTATCATCAAACAGATACAGTGTACCTGTTATCGCTTTGGTATAGTTACAAACTTCGGCCAATACATTTTGAGTAAGCTCCAGTTCGGTTTGCTGACCTTGCATTTTCTCGTTTAGGATGCCGGAACCGGTTAACTGCCAGTTTTTAGCCCTGTTTTCGCCTAATACTTTTTCGAGTTCGTTGTTCGATTCTTTGATCTCATCCTCAATCAGTTTTTGTTTTCTAAACGTACCCAGGATGTAATATAACATTACCATCAGGATCAGGAAGAAAATTCCCGAACCGCCAATAATGGTAATTATAGTAAGCTGTACAGCGCTTTCAGTCGATGCCTTACGGCTATCAAGCGCCAATTGTTCACGATCGTTAATACGGACAATGGTATTACGGATGCTATCCATCACCTGCTTGCCATTAAGCAGCATATCGCGCTTAATCATTTCTTCCAGTCCTACCTTATCACGATTATCTACGTTTGATTTGAGCAAATCAAGCTGGCGATAAGTTAAGGTGGCTAACAATTCGAGATCCTTAACCTGCCCTCTGTTAGTTGCTTCCAGTTCTTTGAGGTTGCTTAGATCGGCAGTGAGGCGCGGTAAAGCTGCATTGTAAGGATCAAGAAAAACGGGCCTGTCTGTAGCCACAAAACCTCTCATACCGGTTTCGGCATCGATTAATAACTGGAGGATATGGTCTGAAGTATTGATCAGCTTTTGGCTGGACTCCATTGCGGCCTGGTTTTCCTGCAATTGCTTAATGCTTTTGTAAGAAAACAAACCAACGAACAGAACCAAGAATATGGATAAGCCAAAGCCGATGAATACCTGCTGGCGAAAGGATAGTTTAATCATTGATTAAGTGAGGATGTAATAAAGTACTAATATAGCAAAGTGTTACTAACTACATAATTACTACATTGAGTAAAAGGGCTATTACAACTTTTGGTACTGAACATTTTTATCACGGCCTTTGCTGCCAATTACAGCAGCAGCAGCGCCCGCAAACAACACCCACCAGCCCCATTTAAATTTAATGAGCCTGCTTAAGCTGGCCGAAATGCCTTTAAATGGTATAAAGCTAAAAGCGGTGTGTACTTTCATAATGGCAGCAATTAGCAGCAGCACCATTAATACTAACGATGTCCAGGCTGTTGCTTTAACTATACCGTTTGCCTTGGCTATCAGCGCAATTAAACCGGCAATAGCTATCACCAGTACGATGATGCCATAGGGTTTGTTCAAATCGTAAATATTCCAGTTAAATAAGTGGAGCGGGCGTAACAGCGGGCAAAATGTACCGGCAATAATGGCTACAAAGCCGGCAAATGATAAAAAAGAGCGGGGTAACATCTTAATTATTTAATGATTTCCATTTTTTCGGCAAAGTGGGCACAGTAGTCGCGCAGGTCTTCTACAATGTTGGTTTCGCCTGTTGCGCGTAAAAAGCTATCACCCATGGTTTGCAGGGTTTCGTAGAAAAAGCGTTTCATTTCATCAACCGGCATATCTTTAGTCCATAGGTCAATACGTAAAGTATTTTTATAGCTATTGTCCCAAAGAGCCAGCATCATTGATTTTACAGGTAAGGCTTCTTTGTTCTCAGAATCGGTTGATTCCCAAAGAATATTTTCCGGAACGTTGTGGTCGTCTAATTGGATAGTCAGTTTAATTTCAGCAGTCTTCATTAAAGTATTTTACTTCTTAAGTATTAAAAATAATATTGTGGTCAAAGTTATAAAGCTTAGTTCCACAATCCACAATTTTTTGGTCTGCGGGAAGAAATTGCGGAAAATTATATCCAGAAATGACACAACAAAGGCAAATAGCAAAAATATGAGGGCAATTGTATTGGTAAAGTGGGCATAAACACCGCCGGTAACCTTGCCGCCGCCGTATATAAAAACA
Organism: Sphingobacteriaceae bacterium; assembly: GCA_903644075.1. GTDB lineage: Bacteria > Bacteroidota > Bacteroidia > Sphingobacteriales > Sphingobacteriaceae > Mucilaginibacter. The sequence goes on from CAHJXH010000017.1 coordinate 26,305, forward strand.
TAACCTGCCAGCAGGATAAAAAATGCCGTACAAAAGTTTAACGGCGTAAGTCTCAGTTTCATTTACTTATTTTCTTTTTGGCTTATAATATTTCTTTTTGCCGGCGTCCTTCAATTTTTTGATGTACGCCTTTTTAGCATCTGCGCCTTCTTTGGTGTTCGATAGCTTTTTCTCGTGGAAAGCCCCTTTGAAATTAGGGTCGTCCTTACGTTTCTGCATATCTATTTCTTTGGCCTGTGCCTGGCGCTCGTCATAACCCGGTTGCTCTACAAATACATCGGCAGGCAACTCGTTAATCAAAATTGTTTGTTTGATGAGGCGCTGCACCTTCTTCATGTAATAATCTTCAGACGGCATACAGAAGGTAATAGCCTCGCCCAAATTATAAGCACGACCGGTACGGCCAATGCGGTGCACATAATCTTCGATAACCACCGGCACATCGAAATTGATCACGTGGCTCACATTACTTACATCAATACCACGGGCAGCCACATCAGTAGCTACCAATATTTTTACCTCGTCGTTTTTAAACGCGTTGATAGAGTTGATGCGGGTATTTTGCCCCTTGTTAGCGTGCAGTACTTTTACCTCTTTTTCGCTGAACTTGCGTACCAAAAACTTATATACATCCTCGGCCGAAACACGGGTTTTACAGAAGATGATCATTTTCTGGATGTTCTCGGTATGATCAAGCATGTACCTTAACAGGTTGATCTTGGTTTTCATCCCCGGCACCATGTAGATACTTTGCGCTACCGTGGTTGCAGCTGTGGCTTGTGGAGTAACTTCGATAACTGTCGGAAATTCCAGAAAGTTACCGGCCAAAACCTGAATACGATCAGACATGGTAGCCGAAAACAACAGGTTTTGCCGCTTGCGAGGTACCACTTCCAATATCCGATTGATCTGCGGCATAAAGCCCATATCCATCATCTTATCGGCTTCATCCAACACCAAAAATTTGAAACCTGCGGTAACGATATGGCCTGCTAAATACAGATCCATAAATCGGCCTGGCGTGGCTACGATAATATCTACCCCTTTCTTCAGCGCTTCTATCTGCGGTTTGGGGCCAAGGCCTCCGTATAAAATCACCGTACGCAGGTCGGTGTATTTGGCGTACGCCTTTACATTCTCTTCTATCTGCATAGCCAGCTCACGCGTCGGTGCAATAATTAGTGCCCGTGCGTGCTCGCCCTGTGCATATTTAAGCTTCATGATAATGGGCAGCACATAAGCCGCGGTTTTACCCGTACCGGTTTGCGCTATACCCAAAACATCCTGACCGTTTAATAAGGGCGGGATAGCTTTCTCTTGTATAGGCGTAGCCTCGGTGTAACCGGCATCGGCAATTGCATTCAATATCTGCCGGTTAAAATCAAAATCTTCAAAAACTACAGCCATTCGGCAAAGATAAGGTTTTTCGAGGGAGTCAAGAATCGGGAGTTTAGAACCACAATAAAATTGCGTCAAATCACTTAAAACTTTCTAAAACAGCACCTTAAATTAATTTGATTACCTTACACCTATTCAGCCAAATATCTAAACTATATTTCCTGTAAAATGAAAAACATAGCCGGTCCTTTCATAAAAAAAACCTGGTCTATACCCGGGGTAATTATAATCACTACCTGCGATATCGAGGGCGGCGGAGCACCGGGCATTCATGAGGGACAGGTCACAAATAGCGTAGTAACGGGCAGTGGGCACTTTATATTATTCAATACGAGCGGCGGTAATGTTGTAGCAAACCATACCAAAAATGCTTATTATTCCTAAAGCAGGCCAATTCGCTCTTTTAAAGTATAAGGGCCTTTCTTAATTTAATTGCTTGTATTATCCCCACACCTAAACAATCTTCTCAATAAAAATGAAAAACACAACCCATATTACAGTTAAAAAAACCTGGTTTAAACCAGAGGTTATTATCATAGCTGCCTGTAACGTTGAAGGAGGCGCACTACCGGGCTATAACGAAGGAGAATTCATATCTTCTTCAGTAACGGGTTTTGGCGGTGCACATCTTGGGTTTAAAAATCAAGGCAGCGCTGGCTATCTTTTATTAAATCCAATCAATGCTTATAATTCATAAAACAGGCTATAACTGTGTTAGCCACCTAATCTGTATTTATAATTAAACCGGAAGCCAAATAATTACATTAATTTTTAGCCGGGTGGCAAAATCTTATCTCTTGTTCTTGGCTCTTGCCTCTCTTAAAACTATCTTTGCTTTATGTCATCGATCCTCATCAAATCCGCAACAATCGTAAACGAGAACAAACAATTTACTGCTGATCTTTTAATCAAAGACGGCCTGATTGAACGTATTGACGGGCAAATTGATATAAAAGCTGATCAGGAAATTAATGCGGAAGGCCTGCATTTATTCCCGGGTTGTATCGATGATCAGGTGCATTTCCGCGAGCCGGGATTAACCCATAAGGGTGAAATTTATACCGAATCGCGAGCGGCTGTAGCAGGTGGTATTACCTCTTTTATGGAGATGCCAAATACCGTACCCAATACTTTAACGCAGGAATTACTGGAGCAGAAATACCAGATTGCGGCGCAAAAATCATTGGCTAACTACTCGTTTTTTATGGGTGCATCTAACGATAACCTCGACGAAGTATTAAAAACCGATGCCAGCCAGGTTTGCGGTATTAAAGTTTTCATGGGTTCGTCAACAGGTAATATGTTGGTTGATAACCCTAAAACTTTGGAGCATCTATTTGCCCAATCGCCTATGCTGATTGCCACACATTGCGAAGATGAGGCAACGATTAAAGCCAACCTCGAGCATTACAAACAACTCATTGGTGAGCAAAACCTGACGGTTAAATTTCATCCTAAGATCCGTAGTGAAGAGGCTTGTTACCTATCATCATCAATGGCGGTTGAGCTGGCTAAGAAGCATAATACGCGCTTGCATATCCTCCATATTTCTACCGAAAAAGAAACACACTTATTTAGCAATGCTATTCCATTGAGTGAAAAAAGGATTACTGCCGAAGCTTGTATCCATCACTTGTGGTTTAGCAAAGAAGATTACGAAACCAAAGGCAACCTCATTAAATGGAACCCTGCCGTTAAAAATGCTGAAGACCGTGCAGGCGTCCTGAAAGCTGTTTTAGATGGCCGTATCGATGTTATTGCAACCGACCACGCGCCGCATACTGCTGAAGAAAAAGCACAACCTTACATGCAGGCTCCATCTGGCGGTCCGCTGGTGCAGCATGCGTTGCCAGCTATGTTAGAGCTTTATCATCAGGGCAAAATTACTTTAGAGCAGATTGCCGAAAAAATGGCGCATAATGTGGCTACCCTGTTTAGAATTGAAAAACGTGGCTTCATCCGTGAAGGTTACTGGGCTGATATGGCATTGGTAAACCTGAATAACCCCTGGGCTGTTACTAAAGACAACATACTGTACAAATGTAATTGGAGCCCGTTTGAAGGCACCACTTTTAAATCAAAAATTGCACATACCATTGTGTCTGGTAAGATAGCTTATCAGAACGGGCAATTGGTTGAAGTTGGCTCGGGTTCGCGCTTAAATTTCAGGCAATAATTTTTGTCTAAACGTATCTTTATTGTGATACAGTTTTAAGTTATAACCATAAATTATAACTTAGTGGTCATATGTTAAATCGCCGCAAGTTTATAACGCTTACTGCAGCAAGCGCTTATCTTACTACCCTCGCTGATAAAGTTTTAGCCCAAACAACAGAACCATTAAAGTCTACCTTACCGGTAGTAATTTCTACCTGGGATTTTGGTGTGGCTGCCAACCAGGCTGCCTGGGGGGTGCTTAAAAACGGCGGTCGCGCTTTAGATGCGGTTGAAGCGGGTGCCCGCATCCCGGAAGCCGACATGAAAAACCACAGTGTTGGCCGTGCCGGATACCCTGACCGTGATGGACATGTAACGCTTGATGCCTGCATTATGGATGAGCAGGGCAATTGCGGATCGGTGGCTGCGATGGAAAACATAGCTCACCCTATTTCTGTAGCCCGTATGGTGATGGAAAAAACCCCGCACGTAATGCTGGCAGGTGATGGCGCTACTCAATTTGCTGTGGAACACGGTTTTACAAAAGAAACTTTGTTAACTCCCGAATCTGAAAAAGCCTGGAAAGAATGGTTAAAAACAGCCAAATATGCACCGGTAATTAACAGCGAAAACAAAGATTATAAATTAGGTAATAAATATAACCACGATACTATTGGTATGCTGGCGCTGGATAGCAAAGGCAACATCTCTGGTGCCTGTACCACTAGCGGCATGGCCTGGAAACTGCATGGCCGCGTAGGCGACAGCCCAATTATTGGCGCAGGTTTGTATGTAGATAACGAAGTTGGCGGTGCCACATCAACCGGCGTGGGCGAAGAGGTGATCCGTAATGTTGGGAGCTTTTTAGTGGTTGAATTGATGCGACAGGGCCATTCGCCACAACAAGCCTGTGAGGAAGCCGTGAAACGTATCATTAAAAAGAAACCCGAAACTGCCAAACAGATACAGGTTGGCTTTTTAGCCATCAACAAAAAAGGCGAATACGGAGCTTTTGCCATTCAGGAAGGTTTCTCGTACGCGGTTTGTAATGCCGAAAAACAAGACACCCTGATTAAGGGCGAAAGTTTTTACAAATAAGCTGTGTATATTAGCACAACTATTTAGTCCGATCCGCCCTATGTACCAACCAGTAACGCTCGAAGTATGCGCTAACTCTGTCACGTCTGCAATTGCCGCCCAGCAAGGTGGCGCCGCCAGAATAGAATTATGTGAGAACCTCAACGAAGCCGGTACCACCCCATCATACGGACAAATAATTTTAACTCGCAAGCTTTTAGAAATTAAGATCTATACCCTCATCCGCCCACGTGGAGGTGATTTTTTATATACCGATTACGAGTTTGAAATTATGCTGGCCGATATTAACAACTGCATTAATGCAGGCTGCGACGGTGTGGTAATTGGCATGCTGAAAAAAGACGGAAGTATAGATAAGGAACGCAGTGGCATTTTAGCAGACTTGGCCCGCAAACATGGCCTTGGTGTTACCTTCCACCGGGCATTCGATATTTGCTCTGATTATTATCAGGCCCTGGAAGATATTATTGACATTGGCTGTGAGCGTATACTTACTTCAGGCGGTAAAACAACTGCAATGGAGGGCGCAGGCACTATTGCTCATCTGGTGGAGAAAGCCGCAGGACGTATCAATATTATGGCCGGTAGTGGTGTTAATGAGAATAATGTAGGTGACCTGGTTCGATTTACCGGCATTACCGAGATCCACACCTCGGCCAAAGTACGTAACCAAAGCCGGATGGATTATCATAACGAACACATTATGATGGGCAACCGCTACCATGATCTGTATACCTTTGAAAGTACAGACCCTGAACGGGTAAAAGCGATATTGGCAAAAGCAAACGGGCATTCTTCCGTTTCTTAACTTCTTTACCCCTTATTAAGCAAGAAGTATTAGCAGAGATACTGCTTTTCCCTATTATAGCTATTGTGTAGCCACATCTTTTAAAACCAGTTCAGTTTCTACCCCTTATTAAAGTTGTTGGTATTAGCAATATCGTTGCATTCCCCTTTTAAGGGAAAAACTACTGTCTGTGCAATTTGCAAAAACGCCCATAAGGGGTATATAATTAAGTACTTTTTAAAATATCGTCAGCGGCACTACCAACTCAATCCTATTCGGCCCGTGGCTGCCCAAATCTTCATCCAACAAATGGGTATATCTTAAACCAAACGTAATAGGCGCCTGGTTAAACCATTGCGTATCAAAAAACACCTCCATACCCGTAGACCGGAAATTGCCTTTATAAGGTGAACCATCAGTATAAAAATCCTGACCCTTGGTATAATCGAAGAACGCATTACCGCGTATCCTTAAAAAGTAAATGAAGTTGGCTATTCCTGCATCCGGGTAAGCTATCGGGAAATGATAATTCACTCCTACCTTATCCATTTTGTACAGGTTATAAACGGTGTACCCACGAGAGAATGGGAAATCGTTCGAGAAATCGATCACTGTATTCTGACTTCTTTGCTGGTGGGCCAGCGCTACTACGAAGTTATGGCTATTGAATAATCCGGGGAAGTAAAAATTACCACTTGCCAAAAACTGGTAGGTATCGGCGTTAATGATTCCCTTTTTAAAATTCAGGGTTACAGACTGCGCCAGGTGCGGGTAAATTTGCTGCACAGCCTGCTGCATACTATTGCTGAAGGTAATGCTGTTGTTGAGGTATACAAATGATTGATCTGCAAACCGATCACGGTAAGCCGATTGGAAATTCACCGTATTATAATAAGCCGAGCTACCGATACTTAAATAAGTACTGTGCTGCCCCGAACTAAAATTAAACGGCACAGATGCGCCGGCGTGGATTTGCGCTTCGTTCCAGTAAATGCTTTCGCCGCGGTAATACCCTTTACGATCGAAGGTATAATCAGCACCCGCAGAAACGTAGGGAAACCAGGCTCCATAAACAGCATCATAACCGATCTGCTTGTAACCCTCGTTACGGTTATAGGTACCGGATAAGGCCGATTGGAAAGTATTCAGCACATTCTCTCCTGATAAGGAAAGCGTATAGTTAGGATCTTCAAAATCGGGCAGCAGGCTATGAAAATTAAACAGGTTATGCAGCTTGCTGTATTTGCTTACTTTGAAGGGTTGTGTCTCTACTTTTGCCAATAAATCGGCAGCAGAATCTTTCTTTAACGCTGTAATATTATATTCAGGAAGGATGCGCTTCGTGGATGCCTCATCAACCGGCTGCCATTGCAAGGCTTGTTTATCTGCCTGGTGCAATTGGTACCCGTAAGCGCTAAAACTTACCCAGGCCAGTTTATTACCCGCTACAGATGGCTCGTAATTACCTATGCCGTATTTCAGCGTATCGCTTTGCAGTTGATACAGTTTTTTATCAGGGATTGATATCGCGTACAGGCGATCATTCATACCGGTCGTTGCTGTAAAATAAACTGTATCCTTTTGCACGGCAGTAAAACCTACCGGGGCAATATCATAAGCCAGTAAATTATCGATGCTACCCGTTTTAATATCAATAGCGGCAACTGTCATTTTTCCCTGCGGATTTCTGATGCCGGAGATGATCTTATCTGCTCCGTAGAATTTAGGATAAGTATAGAATATTCCCGGTTTTGCAGGAACCTCGGCAACCAATTTACCACTCTCCGCATCCAAAATATGCAGCTTGCTTTTACCTGAGGGGTCAACTTGAACGGCTACAATACTTTTGCCATCATCACTAAAGGCAGGCGAAAAATATTTAGATCTTGAAGTCAGTTTTCTTTCCTGCCCGGTAGCCACGTCAATCACCCTTAACTCATTGTAGTTGCGGTATCCCCAGCGCAGATCGGGCCGATATGAGGTATAAACAATTTTGCCATTGCGGTAATTGAAATACCTGTCCAGCGACAAATCCTTTACCCTGATCTTCTTCTCTACATTCCCGGTACGGATTATAAAGGCCGGGATCTTTTTATACGAGCTTTTTACATAGATCACCGTGCTGTCGTTAACCACGGCAGGGTATTCGGTATCAGCA
>CAHJXH010000018.1 GCA_903644075.1 Sphingobacteriaceae bacterium
TTCAAGAATTGAAAATTGATAAAAAGAAAAATATAAACACATCAAATCAAAAGCCCCTCTCCCCCGGAGAGGGGTTGGGGAGAGGTCATGGAAACACTAACAATAGAACAACCAGTAAAAACTACAGATTTTCTGCCGCTGAACGGTACGGATTACATCGAATTTTATGTGGGTAATGCCAAACAGGCGGCTCACTTTTATAAAACGGCGTTTGGGTTTCAAAGCCTGGCGTATGCTGGTCCGGAGACTGGGATGCGGGATAGGGTGTCATATGTATTGAAGCAAGATAAGATCAGGATTATGCTGACCACACCGCTGCACTCAGACCACCCGATTGCCGAGCATATTAAAAAGCATGGAGATGGAGTGAAAACATTGGCTCTTTGGGTTGATGATGCTTATGACGCTTTTGAGCAAACCACCAAACGTGGTGCAGTAGCTTGCCAACAACCACAAACCCTAACCGATGAGCATGGCGAAGTGCGTACAAGCGGCATTGCTTTGTATGGCGAAACGGTACACCTGTTCATCGAACGTAAAAACTATCATGGTGCTTTTTTACCGGGTTTTAAAGAATGGAAATCGGACTATAACCCCGAGCCAACAGGTTTGCTGTATGTAGACCATTGCGTGGGCAACGTGGGCTGGCATAAAATGAACGACTGGGTTAACTTTTATGAAGACACAATGGGCTTCCGCAACATCCTGACGTTTGATGATAAGATGATCTCGACCGAATACTCGGCACTGATGAGCAAGGTAATGAGCAATGGCAACGGCTATGTGAAATTCCCGATCAATGAGCCGGCCGAGGGTAAAAGAAAATCACAGATTGAAGAATACCTTGAGTTTTACGAAGGCGAGGGCGTGCAGCACATGGCGCTTGCCACACATAATATTGTAGAAACAGTAACCGCTTTAAAGAACCGCGGGGTTGAATTTTTAACTGTGCCTACCACTTATTACGATGACCTGCTCGATCGTGTAGGCCACATCGATGAGGATTTGGAGCCCCTGAAAAAGCTGGGCATTTTAGTTGACCGGGACGACGAAGGATACTTGTTGCAGATTTTCACCAAACCGGTAGAAGACAGGCCAACGGTATTCTTCGAAATTATACAGCGGAAAGGCGCCCGCTCATTTGGCGCCGGTAACTTTAAAGCTTTGTTCGAGGCTATTGAACGAGAACAGGAGCTGAGAGGAAATTTGTGATTAGTAGAAAACCCGTAAAAAGGTTGGAGCCGGGACGCGAGTCCCGGCTTTTTTATAGCTAATTGAAATAAAAAAGGGTGTTTTAACCCTAAATATTGAGTGATTATACGGATTGCGCATTTTGTTCATTTTGTGTCTCTTTATATCATATTTGTTTAATACACCTAAACCTTATCACAAAACCATTAGAAGAGCCCTCTTCTACATCATCGCAGAATGCAATAGCCCGCGTATCGCGGGTTTTTGCATTTATAGGGTTTTTGTTAACTTGAGTTTGATTTCAGATTAACCGGTTAAATACTACTATTATGGGACATACCGATACACGCGTCGACGCTTATATTGAAAAAGCTGCAGACTTTGCCAAGCCTATTTTGCAGCACATCCGTAAGCTTATTTATGAAGCCGAACCCGAAATTAAAGAAACCATGAAATGGGGACACGTACATTTCGACCTCAAAAGCCCGGTATGTTATATGGCCGCTTTTAAAAAGCATTGCCGCTTTGGGTTTTGGCATAGCAGCCTGCTGCCCGACCCGGAAGGTTTATTAAGAAGCCACGGCGATGATAGCGGACCATTAACCAAGTTATGTAATCTAGGTGACTTGCCTGCTGATGAAATACTGTTGTGGTATATGCGCCATGCTGTTGATAACAACAAGGCAGGCATTAAACCATCTAAAGCCCCCAAAGCAGCAGTAGTTAAACCAGCATTATCTGTCCCTGATGATTTTGAAAATCTGTTAGATACTAATGCAGCAACTAAAGAAATCTTCGACTCATTTAGTTATTCGAAACGTAAAGAATACCTCGATTGGTTTGCCGATGCCAAAACAGAGGCCACCCGGTTAAAGCGCATGAATCAGGCCGTGGAATGGATTAGTGAGGGGAAATCGAGAAATTGGAAGTATCAGTGATATAAAAAAGCGTCATGCCGAACTTGTTTCGGCACCCCACTTGCTAAGCAAATTATGCAGGTTGTACACCTGTTCTGTGGGGTGCTGAAACAAGTTCAGCATGACGCATTGGGATAGAAAAGGAAAAGAAGTATTATTCTATATAACTCTCCAAAATTTTAAATCCGGTCTCGGTAACCAACTCAACCTTATCAGTGGTTTTAGGCAGCAAAATACAATCGCCCATTTTTACGTGGTAGCTTTGGTCTGCATAAGTTAACTCGTAAGCGCCTTCAACACAAACGTGGATTACGAATGAATCCAAGTTGCTGTAATCTTTGGCAGTGCTTTCGGTAAAGTCCATTACGTTGGTGGTAAAGTAAGGGCAGGTTACCAGGTGTACATCCTGATTTTTCTGTGGCGTGTATTTGGTTTTGTACTCGTCGTAGAACTTATAGTCGATGGCGGCTAAAGCCTCTTCAGTATGCAATTCGCGTTTGTTGCCGTTGGCATCCACACGGTCGAAATCGTAGATACGGTAAGTGATGTCTGATGTTTGCTGAATTTCGGCAATCAGTAAACCTTTACCAATGGTGTGCACGCGGCCTGCCGGTAAAAAGAATACATCGCCCGCTGTAACCTGCTCACGGTTCAGGATATCCATCAGGTGGCCGCTGTTGAATTTTTCTAAATAGATCTGCTCGTTAACTTCCTGGTTAAAACCGGTAATTAATGACGAACCCGGATCGGCTTCTATCACATACCACATTTCTGTTTTACCGAACGAGTTGTGGCGCTTTTTAGCCAGCTCATCATTAGGGTGTACCTGGATAGAAAGGTCGTCATTGGCATCGATAAACTTAACCAGTAAAGGAAAAATATTGCCAAAGTGATCGTAAACTTTCTTACCTACCAGTTCGTCTTTGTATTGCTCTAACAAATCGGCTAATGACTGGCCGTCAAGCGCGCCGCCGTCAACCACAGAAACATCGCTTTTAACGCCCGAAATTTCCCATGTTTCGCCGCAATTAGGCAGGTCGCCAAAATCTTTATGCAGGTAAGTTTCAATCTTGTGGCCGCCCCAGATTTTGTCTTTGTAAATGGTCTTAAATTTTAATGGATATAATGATGACATGGTAAAATGTGTTGTGTTTTATATGTTTTTAAGGATGATGTTTATTTCCTTAACTAATTCTGGTAAAAATGTTTCTTTTACTAACCAAATAATGGCGTAGTCAATACCAAAATAGTCATGAACAATTCGGTTTCTTAAGCCTCTTATTTTATGCCAATCTATTTGAGGGCATTGGTCTTTATATTCGTCTGGTAAACGATTACTAGCCTCTCCAATTATTTCGATGTTTCTGATAACAGCATCAATAACCATACTGTTAGATACAAATTCATCATAGGATATGTCTTTCGTATAGCTTATTACTTTATCGGCGCATAGAAGTATGTCTTCCATCAATGCCGATGGTGAACGTTTAGACATATATCACTTCAGGTTCAATAAACTCCCAATACTTTGGTTTAATCCCGTTTCGTGAAACTAAATCTACTTTTCGCTGAAGCTTATCTTCAATTTCATCAGCCAGCGTAACAAATTCGATCCCTATCGGTCTACTGAACGAAACCACAATATCAATATCGCTTTCTTCGGTAAAATCATCGCGTACAATGGAACCAAATAAGCCTAAAGTACTTACACCATATCTGGTTGAAAGATCGGGCTTAATTTCTTTTAAGGTAGACTGTATGCTTTCCAGGTAAGTCATAAAACAAATATAAGTATTAAACAACAAAGCCTGCTTAATGTTAAGCAGGCTTTGTAAATATTAGGTACGATAGGCTTATTAATAAACTGCATGATCAACCACCAGATTAAGGTTAACCCTGCCTTGTGCAATTGTTACGGGCGAGATACCGCCCTCATTATCCAGTACATTTAAGTAAAGGTTGCCATCTTCAACAATAACTACACTGTATTTCCCGGCGGGCAGATCGGCCTGGTAAAATCCCTGATCGTCGGCCATTACGGTTTTGATTAACTGAGTTTTAAAGCTTTTGGCTAAAGATGGGTTATCCGTGGCCGGTTCAATATCTTGTAGGGTGGTATAACTATAAATTCTTACTTCCCGTTCTACCGGGCATGCCGAACAGGTTGATGTTTTACTGGTAGTGGGCATGCAATCGCCTTGTTTTAATGAGACGGTTCCCCAAACGCCGTTGGCTATAGTAACCCTCGCACTGTTCGATTGCTGGATGGCCATCATATCACACTTGTCATTAGCCATTTTGTCGCCTGCTTTCATACAGGCAATAAACAGGCATATCACTATGATTACAAATAAGGTAACGGGATGTAATAGTTTATTCATGCAACTATTATTACGTAACCACATTGGGTTATGATACACCTATAAACAAAAAAAGCCCCGCACAAGGCAGGGCTTCTAATATGGGGTTAGCTAATTACTTAGCTAATTTAGCTTTTAAGTTTTCGTTAATAGCTTCTAAAAACTCTTCAGTATATAAATAATCAGTACCGTGTTCAACTTTAGGTTTAATGGTGATGGCCAAATCTTTGGTCATTTTACCACTTTCTACAGTTTCGATACAAACTTCTTCTAATGCTTTACAGAAGTCAACCAATTCCTGGTTGTTATCTAAAATACCACGGAACTCTAAACCACGGGTCCATGCAAAAATAGATGCAATTGGGTTGGTTGAGGTTTTGCGCCCGGCCTGGTACTCGCGGAAGTGGCGGGTAACTGTACCGTGTGCAGCTTCAGCTTCCATAACAGTACCATCTGGGGTAACCAGGGTAGATGTCATTAAACCTAATGAACCGAAACCTTGAGCAACAGTGTCAGACTGTACGTCGCCATCATAGTTTTTACAAGCCCAAACAAAGTTACCGTTCCATTTCAAGGCAGAAGCAACCATGTCATCAATTAAACGGTGCTCGTATACAATTCCTGCGTCAGCAAATTTTTGTTTGTAATCGTTTTGGTAGATCTCTTCAAAGATATCTTTAAAGCGGCCATCGTATTTTTTAAGAATGGTGTTTTTGGTTGATAAGTATAAAGGCCAGCCTTTCATCAATGCCTGGTTAAAGCAAGCATGGGCAAATCCTTTAATAGACTCATCAGTATTGTACATTGCCAGCGCAACGCCATCACCTTTAAAGTTATATACCTCGAATGATTGCTCTTCGCCGCCATCTTCAGGAGTAAATTTAATAGTCAGCTTACCTTTACCTTTAGTTACAAAATCAGTAGCACGATACTGATCGCCAAAAGCGTGACGGCCGATGCAGATAGGGGCAGTCCAGTTTGGTACCAAACGAGGTACATTGTTCATCAAAATAGGTTCACGGAATACGGTACCATCCAAAATGTTACGGATAGTTCCGTTTGGCGATTTCCACATTTGTTTCAAACCAAACTCTTCTACACGGGCTTCATCCGGTGTAATGGTAGCACATTTAATACCAACACCATATTGTCTTATGGCGTTAGCCGCGTCAATGGTTACCTGGTCGTTAGTTTCGTCGCGGTATTCAATGCCCAGATCATAGTATTTAATATCCAGATCAAGATAAGGCAGGATTAGTTTATCTTTTATAAACTTCCATATAATGCGGGTCATTTCATCGCCGTCCAGTTCTACAACCGGATTTTCTACTTTAATTTTTGACATTTTTGATAACTTTTTCGGTTAGTGGTGTCAAATATATAAAATTGAATTTATCAACATTAATTAAAACCAAAATGTGTGACATTGTAAATACATTTATACATTTAAGAGAGAGGCAAGAAACAAGACCTGTACACATAATGATATAGAGGCTGTGAGATGATCTTGATTCCTGATTTTCGATTTTTGAACTGGCTAACAAGCATTGCACAGCCCGGAAAGCAGTTTCTACAGTTCAACTAAAAGTTTCGCCACAGGAAACATTTCTAACTAAGAAATAATAAATCGTATTGATTTAATTTATCGCATCTTTGCACAAAATAACATTTCATAATCTCATAGATCATCATTACCTTTCCTCTCTAAATTCAACTTATTCAAGTTTGAAATTATGGTTTAATTCTACTGTACTTCACTCATGTCTATTAATACTTATCAATTGCTACAAAAAAAGAAAAAGAACATCCTTGAACTTTGGATGAAAAATCAACTGGCTGATGAAGGCTTACGTGAAGACCTGATCAGTAACGAAGAGCTGAGAAGCCAGTCTGAAGAGTTAGTTACCTCATTAGTAGGGAATTTATCATCTGATAATTTTAGCGATCTTAACTCTGATGAGTGGAGCCCGGTAATTGAAATTTTGGGTGGTATAGCCATTACACGTGCACGCCAGGGCTTTAGCCCACGCGAAACCGGCAATTTTGTGTTTTCTTTAAAGGAGGCATTGCTGGAAGTTTTGCAGGAAGAAATTACCGACTCAAAGCAATTATTTGCAGAAAGTTTGAAGATTAACCGCATTATGGATAACCTGAGCGTGGTTACTTTCGAAACCTTTATTAAAGGCCGCGAAGAAGTAATTTTACGCCAAACAGATGAGATCACTGAAATCTCTACCCCGGTTATCCGTGTTTGGGATGGTATATTAGCTTTACCCATCATTGGTACCTTAGATAGCGCACGTACCCAAATTGTAATGGAAAACCTGTTACAGGAAATTGTAGAAACACGTTCTAGTATTGCCATTTTAGATATTTCGGGTGTACCTGCGGTTGATTCATTAGTAGCCCAGCACTTAATAAAAACAGTTAGCGCAACCCGTTTAATGGGTGCTGAGTGTATAATTAGTGGTATCAGGCCAGAGATTGCTCAAACCGTTGTGCATTTGGGTATCGATCTTTCCAATATTATTACCAAATCCAGTTTGGCAAGCGCTTTAGCTTATGCATTTAAAGTAATGCGTTTAGAAGTGAGAAAAGTAAGTACTATTCAAAAATAATCAGATACTGCAATGGATAAAATTCCTATTCTTAGGATGGGAGCCTTTTTGCTTGTAACTATACAAGTGGATTTGTATGACAGGCTGGCTTTAACATTAGAGGCCGACTTGGTTCAAATGGTTCAAAAAACAAGTGCAAAAGGTGTACTAATAGATATTTCGGCTGTTTCTATCGTCGATTCATTCATGGGGCGTATTATTGGCAATATTGCCAGTATGTCTAAAATTCTGGATGCCGAAACGGTTGTGGTAGGTATGCAGCCGGCTGTAGCTATCACATTAATAGAATTGGGTCTGCCATTGAAAGGCGTACATACTGCGCTTGATGTGGAAAAAGGCATGAATTTGCTTAAAACTATGATCGACTTTACTGAAGACGATGAAGACCTGACAGAAGATGACCTTATCGCTGAATAAAGATACGATAGAGGTAATAAAGGAGCAGGACGTTGTTTTTGCCAAAAACCGGATTAAGGAATCGGCCGTTAAAATAAAAATGGGCCTGGTTAACCAAACCCGTTTGATAACTGCTGCCAGTGAACTGCTGAGAAACATGATGCGCTATGCCAATGGCGGCAAATGCATGATTGAAGTGGTTACTGCCGGCCGCAATAGTGGCATCCGCTTAACATTTACAGATAAAGGCCCCGGTATACCCGATATTGCCATGGCCATGAAAGACGGTTTCTCGACCGGGAAAAGTTTAGGCTTAGGTTTACCCGGCACAAAACGCCTGGTAAACGAGTTTGATATTAAAAGCAAAGTAGGAGAAGGGACAATAGTGACAATAATAAAATGGGCCAATGGCTGATGCTACACATATAAGCTTTGCGGCTAACGACAGGAGCTACTTTTCGCTCATTAAAAAAGAAATTCACCGTATTGCAACAGAAGCCGGCCTTAGCGCTGCAAGAACCAATGAGCTTGACCTGATTGTTGCTGAGATGACCTCGAACCTGTTTAAATACAGTGATGATGGGGAGATTTTATTAGGCGTATTTAACAATGGCGGATCGCCTTATATAGAACTGATTAGTATTGATAACGGCCCCGGGATGGTAAACCCTACCCGCATGATGCAGGATGGTGTATCAACCTCCAATACCTTAGGGCACGGACTGGGCAGTATGAAAAGGCTTTCGGATACTTTCGAACTTTACTCGCAAATAGGCTGGGGTACTATTGTACTAAGCCGTGTTTATAATGAGCCCGAAAGGTTTAAACCGAAAAGCAAAGTTATTATGCGCCCTATTGTGGTTTTTAAACCGGGCGAAACTACAAGCGGCGACGGCTTTGTGTATAAAAAAACGGATAAGTATATTAAGATGATGCTGGCCGATGGCCTGGGGCATGGCCCCGAAGCGAATAAGGCCATTAATGAGGCTGCCGCGGCATTCAAAGTATTTCCTGATTATAGCCCTACCGAGACTATCCGCTTTATCCATACTTCGATAAAGAAAACCCGTGGAGCTGTGATCAGTATCATTGGATATGATTTTGAACAAAAAGAATGGGCATCAGTTGGGGTAGGTAATATAGCAGTGCGCATGATGGGGCCTGCCGGGGCTTTCAGAAACCACATGTCGTACAACGGCATTGTGGGCCATAACATTCCTAATACCATGAACGATCAGAAATATGCTGCCGATCTGTACAACCAGGTGTTGCTATGTTCTGACGGTATTAAAACCCGGATAGACTTTGCCAAATACCCCTTGATGTACAAGTACGATCAGACTATATTAGCAGCCGCAATATATAAAGACCACGCCCGCCGGAATGATGATATGTCTGTAGTGCTGGCAAAATTGAATTAAATGATAAACGTTGTCACAATCTCGCTCGAAAATGAAATGGATCTGGTGCTTGCGCACAAACGGTCTATGAAAGTTGCCGAAAGGTTAGGGCTCACAACGTCTACACAAACCACTTTTGCCACCGCCGTATCTGAAATTGCCCGCGCCGTAATTGAGCATACCGATAGCGGCGAGCTTACCATTGGCCTGGAGCAAAATAAGCAACGATATGCCCTAAAAGCCAATGTTGTTTATGACAGCGATGTGCGTTTTACCAATGACGATGCCGGCTTTTATTACGCGCAGAAATTAGTCCCCGAGTTTTACCTTACAGAAAGTAAAGCCGGTAACACCATCGAGATGAAGATCGGCTTGCCCAGGTCACTAAAACTCGACCCGGGAAAAATAACTGCCCTTAAAAGATCTTTTGCAGAAGAAGCCCCGCTTAATGCTTACGAAGAAATTAAGCAGCGCAATTTTACGTTAAACAAACTGGCCGAAGAGCAGGAAGAAGAACTTCGCCGCTCGAAAATTGTGGATGAGAAAAAAACGGAGTTTATATCTGTTGCCAGCCACGAAATAAAAACGCCTATAACTATTATTAAAGCTTACACCCAAATAGCCAAAGGCCTTAAAGATCAATGCAGCGACCAGGTAAAAGCTATTCTGGATAAAATTGACGGGCAATCGTCAAAGCTGTTAACGCTGGTGCAGCAACTATTGGATATTTCTAAAATGGAGAACGGGCACCTGCAATATGAGATAGAGCCTGTTGAATTAAATACGTACCTGCTAAATATAGTTGCCGTAATGCGCAACATACTTCCAAATCATACAGTAACAACCAATGTAAGCAGTAATGTTTTGGTGAAGATTGATAAGCTAAGAATGGAGCAGGTGTTTTCTAACCTGGTAGGGAATGCGGCTAAATATTCAGGCAAAGGCACCACCATCCAAATCAACTGTTCGGTTTCTGAAGGTAACTTTATTAAAGTTGCCATATCCGATGAAGGTATTGGTATGTCGCCCGATAGCATCCAATCTATCTTCGATAAATTTTATCGGGATAAGGATGTCATCAAAACACATTCGGGTTTAGGTATGGGTTTGTACATCACATCTAAAATAGTTACCGACCACGGCGGTAAAATTTGGGTAGAAAGCGAAGAAAAAGTAGGTTCTACGTTTTTCTTTACCATCCCTTATGTAAGTGCAGAACAGCCGTTGGTTGTTTAAACCTCAGCTCAACCCTCTCCAAAGGAGAGGGAACTATAAGTCTTGATTCCTGGCTCTCGGTTCATGCTTCTCTTCCTGGGCGTTGCCTCCGGCCCGGGCTTTCCGCTCATACGCCTGCAGGCATTACGCGCGGGGCCGGTATCGGCTTCAATCCCTAACGCATGTTAAGCGTCTTGACTCTTGATTCTCGATTCTTGCTTCTCTTTTCCTATTCACTCATTCTATCATTCACTCCATCGCTCAGTAAAAATTTCCCTAACTTGCTAACACAAAATCAAAGTTCCGTGCGTTTTACAGGGACAGGTTTAAGTTAAATTTAAAAATACTACCATGAGCAACCAACCACTTGATCCAGAGTTTAACGATGAAAACCTGGACAGAGATAAAACATTAAAAGACGATCTGGGCGAAGAATCGGCAGCACAGGATCTGAAATACGATCCCGAAACCGACAGCTACGAAATTGAAGTAGAAAGCGATGACCCGGACTACGACCCGCCTGCATTGTTTGATACCGCAGCACCGGGCGGCAGCGATGCCAATTCGGACTATGATGAAGCCAACCCTTACGATACCCGCGGCGAGTACGACAAGAACCGTTCGGTAGAAACCGACGTTGATTCATTGGGCATGCATATCGACGACGGTAAGATTGCCGAGCTGAGCCCGCTCGACGAAGAGCTGGCCCGCACACCCGAAGATGACCGGGACGACCTTGACGAAGAAGGTTATCCAAAAAACGATGGCGAATACCTTAAATAAGTAATTAATAAATAGAAAGGGCAGGCAAATTTTGTCTGCCTTTTCTGTTCAATACTAATTGCTGAAAATGGTATTTTTCTGCGCAGAAAATTCACATTAATTTCATTTAATTTTTACAAATGTGAGGTACTGAAGAACCTTTCATTCCTGTACATTTGATAGTACTATGGCAAACTTATTTTCCCCAATTACAATAAAAAATATAGAGCTTAAAAACCGTATCGTGGTATCGCCCATGTGCGAATATTCAAGTATTGACGGTTTTGCTAACAACTGGCACCTGGTGCATTTAGGTGCAAGGGCAGTAGGCGGCGCAGCATTATTGATTACCGAAGCCAACGCAGTATCGCCCGAAGGCCGCATCACGTATGCAGATCTGGGCATCTGGAAAGATGAGCACATCGAAAAGCTGAAAGAGATCACCGATTTTGTTCATGAGCAAGGAGCTTACATCGGCACACAGTTGGCGCATGCCGGTCGTAAAGCCAGTCATGAGAAACCTTGGTTAGGTGGTGGCAAGCAAATACCGTTCGATCAGCCTAATGGCTGGAAATCTGTATCGGCAAGCGACTTACCTTTTACTGATACCGAAGAAGCTCCGGTAGCATTAGATAAAGCAGGCATTGAAAAAGTAATAGCCGATTTTAAAGCAGCAGCCATCCGTGCTGATAAAGCAGGTTTCGACTTAATTGAGTTACACGGTGCGCATGGTTACCTGATCAACCAGTTTCTATCGCCTTTAAGCAACAAACGCACTGATGAATATGGTGGCTCGTTCGATAACCGTATTCGTTTCTTATTAGAAATTATCGACGCAGTGCGTGATGTTTGGCCTGCAGAAAAGCTGTTGTTCGTACGGATCTCGGCTACAGAATGGGTTGATGGCGGTTGGGATGCAGATGATTCTGTAGCACTTGCCAAAATCCTCAAAACAAAAGGTGTGGACCTGATCGACTGCTCTACCGGTGGTAACTCACCATTACAGCAAATACCAATTAAATTAGGTTACCAGGTTGAGTTTGCCGAAAAGGTAAAACGCGAAGCAGATATATTAACCGGTGCTGTAGGCTTAATTGTAAAAAGTGACCAAGCCGATGAAATAATCAGCAGCGGCCAGGCCGATCTGGTTTTCCTTGCCCGCGAAGAACTACGCGATCCTAACTTCCCGCTCCGCGCAGCGTTTGAACTTGAGACAGAGGTTAAATGGCCGGTACAATACGAACGGGCGAAATTTCATAAATAGTCGGAGGCCGGAAGATTAGGAGTCCGGAAGTCGGTAAGTCCGTGAGTCCGACATTGGCACATTTTCGAATTAACTAATCAACAAATTAAAATCACATAAATAAATTATCATGAAACGTACAGCAAATGCACATTGGAATGGCACATTAAAAGAAGGTAAAGGTGAAATTACTACGCAAAGCACCACGCTTAACAAAACGCAATACTCTTTCAAAACCCGTTTTGAGGATGGTATTGGTACCAACCCCGAAGAGCTGATTGCAGCTGCACACGCAGGTTGCTTCACCATGGCTGTAGGTGCTGCGCTTACCCAGCAAGGCATCACCCCTGGCGACCTGACCACCGATGCTATTTTAGACCTTGATATGGTTGCTTTAGAAATTAAAGGCATCCACCTGGAGCTTAAAGCATCAGCAATTGATGGCGTATCTGAAGATCAATTTAAACAAGTTGCCGAAGGCGCTAAAGCTGGTTGTATTGTATCGAAAGCACTGAGCGTGCCAATTACTTTGAGTGTAACTTACGGAGCGTAAACTCCTCCCAACCCTCCCCGAAGGGGGGCTTTAACTACCTTTTACCCCCTCTCCTTTGGAGAGGGTTGGGGAGAGGTTTATTTAAAACATTATGGCCTTTACCTCCCGTTCGCGCGTATCCTATAGCCTCATCGTATCACTGGTGATCGTTGGCTTCCTTGTTTTCCTGTTCTTCTACCTTAAACATCAGTTTACCGCGGTGCGTACCGAGGTGAACGAAGATGTGATGGTGCAAAAGATAACCAGCATGGGCAAGCTCGAACTGGTAAAATACTCGATGAAGGACGTGATCGAGAAAAAAGAGATTCACACCTTTTGGCCCGATGAAAAAGTGCTTTTCCTGGCCGTAGGGGAGGTAACCGCCTGTATCGACCTCACCAAAATTAAAAAAGCCGACATTACCCAAACCGCCAATCACGATACCGTAACTGTACTGCTACCCAAAGCCGAGATATGTTACGTAAAGCTCGATCACCAAAAATCAAAGGTCTACGATATTACCGGCGCCATCTTCCCCGGCAATGCCAAAAATATGGTAGAGGATATTTACAAAGTTGCCGAAATACGCCTGCTGGATAACGCCAATGATATGAATATTGTGGGCAAAGCACAGGATAATGCGCAGTTAATATTTAAGCCGATGTTGGAAAATGTATCGGGTAAAGTGGTGGTGATTAGGTTTAAGTAAATTGGCGGGCTGAGGTATTAGAAATAGTTAAAACTTAATAGAAGTGAAGAAATTACTCTTGTATTTATTTCTTACGTTGTTCAGTTCAAGTTTATTTGCATAAGAACAAAGCAAACGCCTGACATTTATTCTATTTATAGATAAGCAGTTGCCAACCAAAGGGATAACAAACGGTGTGTTTTTACTGAAGGACAATAGTGATGCAATAAAGGATACAATACCTTTTGACTACCATGTCGGCGGTTTGGTAATGACTGCTTCTGATTATAAAAAACTCTTCGTGTCAGCTCCTAATTATAGAGTATCAGTTAAATTTAGGTATACAGAATTTCGGCCGCAGTATATACAAAATGACTATGAAAAAGAGATTCCCAAAGGGTGGCTTAATGAAGAATATACGATTCTGAAAGTTTATAATTACGCAAATAAGGTAAGCCGGGCTGAATATGTTTTTAAAGCAAATGAAAAATACCTGATCCAAATTAAAATCCCGGCAAGCAGTACAATACTAATAACTCATAAAAAGTAAACCCCCATAGCTGGCGCGAGCGTGCCGCTCGTGCCCACATTAGATCTTTATTGAAGAAATAATTTTGAATGACTGTGATTAACGCTAAGTACCATTACATGAAATTACTACTACTATTCGCAGTCATGTTTTGTAGCGCGTGCATGTTCTATCCTAATAATAAGACGGTAAATATTAAACTAAATCCTAATAAAAGCGGATGGTATTTTATGGAAATTATTAGAGATAGTTCTCTAAAAGATACAGGTACAGTATATACTCAATTCGATGATACAATCCGATTAGTTTCAGTCCGGATCAATCACATTGACCAAACAATTTTAAGCCCGTACGATTACGCCGGTAATAGTTTATCATCCAGGCTTAAATATTTAGGACTATTGGGGGCGAAAGGACGATCATTTTTCGAATTTTATAACCCTACTGATGAGGAGCTTATAAATATTGATAAATGGATGCCGTCAAATAATCGCGCATGGCAAATTCGGTTAGATGAAAACAAAGAATTTGATAAGTATTTCAAAAAAAGGAATAATTAATCATCTTGCATGCGCGTGAGAAAATCTTAACCCACCACCCACAAAAAAGCCCTCTCCTTCAGGAGAGGGCAGCACTATCATTTTACTTTACACCCGCATTCACGGGTGAGGTTTGAGGCTTCTTAAAACCTCGTATACAACGCAACTTGCGCTACGTGGTTCATGGTATTAGCCTGTGTTTCTATCTGGTTAATGTACTGGTTTAGGTAACCGGCTTCCATATCAAAAAATTTGCTAAAACGGTAACCGAAGGCTACATAAGCGCGGTTTTGATCGAACACGCTGCCGTTGGTGGCATCCTTATTTTGTATGTTGGCAAATACCTCGTTTTGCAGGGCTACGAAAGTGCCTTGCGTAAACTCATTCACTTTGGTGGTAGGTATTACCCCGCGTATAAAGTAGCGCATCCGCTGGGCGAAGAAATCTTCTTTAGCACCCTGGCTATCCACAAAGCGCTGCTCCAGCCTAAAGCGGTGCATTACACTTGTACGCTGTATTTTGTGCGTGTAAATATACTGCTCCCAGATGCGCTGTTCACGGCGGAAACTATTCTCCGTGTCGGTAACCTTATGGGTGCCGGTGTACAGATAGCCAACAGTGGCAATCTTGTTTTTCTTAATATAATAGCTTACTCCCGGGCGGATTAGTGGGTTTTTGAGATATTCCCAATCATCAGCAGAACGGAATTGCGCGTCGAACATCATCCCCCAGTGTTCCGAAAATTTTTGCGTGTGGAACCAGGCTCCCCAGCCCGAAAACTCCTGCGTTTGCGCCCGCACCTGCATAGCAAGGCTAACCGCTGCCAGAGCCAGTAATAGTTTTAGTTTCATAGTCTATCCTAATTTGTAAAGTTTGGAATTTGAAGCAAAAATAGAAAAATTGGCCATGCAGCCGCTTGTAAAGTTTTTTACTATTTGTAGCATCGACAGATATAACTCTGCATTTAGGAAATTATTTTATTTAGTGGTTAGGAGTGAGTGTGTATCAACAAATCTTATCGGTATAAATTATCCCTTATTAGCCTTTTTAGAAGAAATACCGGCAGCGTGTGCCCACATCTTTGAGAGTCTACCCCTTATTAAAGTTAGTGATGTTAGCAATGTCGTTGCATTCCCCTTTTAAGGGGAAAACTACTGTCACTGAAACTTGCAAAACATTTATAAGGGGTATAATTTAGGCTAATCAAACTTGTGGGCACACGGTAGTTTTGAAGGGAAAGTAATACCGCTACTTTAATAGGGGAAAGGAAGCAGTATATAAAATGGTTAGTATACGATAAGGGCTATATGATAGCGATCATATCTTCAGTAAATACTAAATGCCGACCCTCTTCCTAAGAAATTAGTTTTCAGAAAATATTAAGTATCAAGATGGTTACAATTATATGGGGAAGTATTATATTAGGGCATTAACTTAAAATGCTGTGAAAAATATGACCCAAAACCTTATCAAACGCCTGGGCTTGTCGGCTGCAGGTGTATTGTGCCTGTTAATGGTACATGCCCAACCCCGGCTTCCGCAGGGCTATTTCTGGAAAAAATTGCCGAACGGATTAGAGGTAGTTGTTATCGAGAACAATAAAGTCCCGCTAACTACTATCGAAATTGCTGTTAAAAACGGCGCTTATACTGAAGGCCCCGAGTTTAGCGGACTTTCGCACTTGTTCGAACACATGTTTTTTAAAGCCAATAAAGATTACCCCGATCAGGCTTCGTTTTTAAAACGTACGCAGGAGCTGGGTGCCATCTGGAACGGTACTACGGACGTTGAGCGTGTAAACTACTTCTTCACTTTCGATAAAGACAGCCTGAATGCCGGTTTGCGGTTTATGAACGCGGCTATCCGTTTCCCTATTTACCGCGAAGAGGATATGAAGAAAGAACGCCCGGTGGTTGATGGCGAGTTTCAGCGTGCCGAAAGCGACCCGGGTTTCCAGATCTGGTACGAAACACAGAAGCACCTTTGGGGAGACTTGATCACCCGCAAAAATCCAATCGGTATTCACGAAATCATCAACACGGCTACACCCGAAAAGATGATGGTAATTAAAGGCAAATACTATGTGCCTAATAACAGCTTGCTTACCATTTGCGGCGATGTAAAACATGATGATGCCTTTGCAATGGCCGAAAAGATCTTTGGCAACTGGGAAAGCAGCGGCGAAAACCCGCAGGTAAAATATCCTATCCCGCCATTTAAGCCGCTTGATAAAACAGCGTATTACATTAAAGAATCATCTATAGCACAAACGCCATATATGCTGTTCTCATGGCAGGGGCCAGGTTTCGCGGCCGATTCTGCCGGTACTTTGGCAGCCGATGTATTTAATACCATCCTGGGGCTTAATTCGTCGAAAATACAGCAGGCATTGGTTGATAAAGGTTTAGCTACTGCTGTACAGGTAGGTTATAGTACCACCCACTATACAGGAGAGATTGATATGTATGTATTACCTAACCCTACCAAGCTTAAAGCGTGTTATGATGAGGTACTAAACCAATTAAGCCTGCTGATAAAACCAGATTATTATACTGATGACCAGTTGAAAGACGCCAAGGCTATTTTACTGCGTAATGCGGTGCGTAATAAAGAGAAACCATCATCATTGGCAAGCCAGTTAAGTTACCAGTGGTGCAGTACTTCGCTGGATTATTTTACCGATAACGACAGTAATTATCAGAAAATAACCCGCGATGATATTGCCCGTTACGTACAAAAATATATTGCGGGTAAACCTATGGTGGCCGGTATGATTATTAAACCCGAACTGAGTAAAGAAACTAACGCAGCAGCCTTTTTTGCAGCTAAATAATTTTGATCGTTATGAAAAAAAGAATTTTTGTGCTGCTTATAGCGGCAACCTTATATAACATAAAGCCTGTACTGGCGCAAAGCGGGGCCTATGAAACCACCATTGATGGTGTAAAAGTAATAGTGCAGCCCAGCGGTAATGATATTGTAGAGATACAAACCGTAATAAAAGGCGGAGTGCAAAATTACCCGGCAACCAAACAAGGCATAGAGGCTATTGCAATGAATGCCCTAACCGAGTGTGGTACCTTAAAGCACGATAAAAATAGCTTTAAAAACCAGCTGGATAAGGTAAGCGCCAATGTATACAGCGGTACTTACAAAGATTATTCGGTACTGCGGATGAACTGTATTAAAACCGATTTTGAAACCGTTTGGCCGCTATATGTAGAGGCTTTAAAAGAGCCTGCATTTGATGCCAAAGAATTTGCCCGTGTTAAACAGGATCAGATTAATGGTTTAAAAGATGCCGATTCGCGCCCGGATGTGGCTATTAATAATTATGCCAACCAGGTAGCATTTGCTAACCGAGATTACGCCAAAAATCCATCGGGCACGGTAGATATTATGCAAACTTTTACGCCGGATGAGGTTAAGGCTTATTACAAATCGGTATTTGTGAAATCGCACCTAACCATCGTAATTGTGGCCGATTTAAGCAAGGAAGAGATTGAAACCAAAGTAAGAGGTTTGCTGGCCGGTGTTAAGCCGGGTTCGCCTTTTCAGCTAAAGAAATCATTTTTCAGGGTGTACAAAAACCAATTTGCATCGCAGCCGCGCGAACTGGCTACCAATTATGTGGTAGGTATTACCAGTGGCCCGCTGCCCGGTACGCCAGATTATAATGCTTTCCAGGTAGCGATGCGTATTTTTTACGATCGCCACTTTTTAGATGTGCGTACCAACAACGGCCTTTCTTACGCGCCGGGAGCGCAGTTTAGCAATGGCAGTACCTCATTTGCCAAGTTCTCGGTATCAACCACCCAGCCCGATAAATACATTGCTGTGTTTGATAAACTGGTAGCCAAAATTAAAAGCGATGGTTTTACTGCCGATGAGGTAAAGAATATGAAAACCACTTACCTCACCAGTTTCTATTACAAGCAGGAAACCAATAGTGCCCAGGCGAGTTCAATCGTATCGAACGAAGTGATCCATGATAACTGGAAACGCTCATTAACCCTGGCCGATGATGTTAAGAAATTGACCCCTGGCGAGGTGAACGATGCTTTCCGAAAATACATTGGCAATATTGTTTGGGTTTACCAGGGCGATACCAAAAAGGTTAACCCGTTGCTGTATACCAACGGT
Source organism: Sphingobacteriaceae bacterium (assembly GCA_903644075.1). GTDB lineage: Bacteria > Bacteroidota > Bacteroidia > Sphingobacteriales > Sphingobacteriaceae > Mucilaginibacter. The sequence goes on from CAHJXH010000018.1 coordinate 18,534, forward strand.
ACAATGGGGGCCGATAACCCGGTTAGCCATTAATGCTAAAAAGTATATCAATAAAATAGGCGCCTTTTATGGCGCCTGTTTTATTTCTGTTTGGGCTCAACAATTTTTTCAGCGAGCGACTTTTTGTTTTGCCTTCGATGCCAGATCTCACCGATGTGCCGGGTGGGTACGTTATCGCCCAGTAGTTTGCCCCATGGTTTTAGTCCGTCAATACGGTCGAAGATAATTTTGAGCACTGCGACAAACGGTACTGATAAAAACATACCTGAGATGCCCCAGAGTGCGTTACCCAATAATACAATTACGATAGAGATTAAGGCGTTGATTTGCACCTTAAATGATACCACCCGCGGGAACACCACGTTATTATCAATAAACTGGATGATGAGATAAGCTATAATTACACCTAATTGTGTAGAGTACCCGTCTTTAGTTACGGTTGCCATTAGCACAGGCAAGGCAATAGCAATAATACCGCCGATGTAGGGGAGCATGTTTAATATAGCCCCGATAACGCCCAATAATATGGCATACTTAACACCAAGGATTAATAAGGCAGCCGAGTTCATGGCAGCAACAATTACCATCTCAACCAGTAAACCAACAATATAGCTTTGTACGGCCGATTTGGTTTCCTTTAATATTTCGGCTACGCGTGCTGAGTTTTCTTCAGAGAATACTTCATACAAAAAGTTTAAAATGAGCTGCTTGTAAAATAGCAGCATAAAGGTGTAAACCGGGATCAGGAAAACAACGCTGAGTGTGCCCAGTACGGTATCGAGCGTGCGGCCAACCAATGCCTTGCTGCTGTTTAATGTATTTTTAATAAAGGCCACCTGTTTTTGAGTGTCTATTCCAAAATGGGTATACACCCAGGCTTCAATGTCGGTAATAATGTGCCCGAATTTTTCTTTCAAGGCAGGTAACGAATCTCCAAACGCCATAATTTGCGATGACAGGAAATACATCATTGCACCCATTAATAGCAGTGTGGTAAATAGGGAGATTAATATGGACGGTACCTTCGGTATTTTATGCCGCTGCAGCCAACTGGCCAAAGGGTTAAGTAATATAGCAAGCAGCATGGCAAAGGCCAGTGGTACCAAAATATCGCCCAGTGCCGCGAGCATATAAACCAGCAATATTAGTCCGAATAGGATTACAGTTGTTTTTAAATAAAATGGGTATTCTTTAACGGCCATATTTAGGATTTGGGGTAGTATAATAGGGAATGAAAAAATGGAGAATATGTTTGGGGTTGATAACTAATTAATTGTCATTCTGAATGTAATGAAGAATCTTCTTCAATAAGATAAGTATCGCGCAGAAGATTCTTCACTATCGTTTAGAATGACAAAATGGTGTGGACGCATGATAGCTCCATCGAAGCATGGTGCAAAGAACCGACGCTTATTCTTCGGCGCAGCTCAGAATAATTCACGCCCTTAGAAAGGGTGTTCCGGACTTTTAAGTCATTTTTCAATTTTACCTCAAAACGGTGTTTTAATTAGTATTAGCGGCGATTTTTCCAGTTTTGCAAGGTGTTCCGGGTGTTCCAAAGTGTTCCGCTTCACAAAAACGGAACACCCCTGAAACAAAAAAGGTCCTGCATCAAATGCAGAACCTTTCGCTTTTATATCCATCCGTCGTCCCGAACTTGTTTCGGGATCCCACTTGCTAAGTCTGCAAATGTAAAGTCTGCGACCTATCCCGTGGGATGCTGAAACAAGTCAGCATGACGGTTTAATTATTTCTTCAATAAATTTTTCCAGCTTACAAAGTCGCCGATGATCTTATCTAACTGATCTGCAGGCACGCGCTCTTGTTGCATGCTGTCACGGTGGCGCAGGGTAACTGTGTTATCCTCTAGCGTCTGGTGATCTACCGTGATACAGAAAGGGGTACCGATAGCATCCTGGCGACGATAGCGTTTACCAATGGCATCCTTCTCCTCGTATTGCAGGTTGAAATCAAGTTCCAGCGTTTCCATAATTTCGCGTGCTTTCTCGGGCAGGCCGTCTTTCTTAGTAAGCGGGAAAATAGCGGCTTTAACCGGTGCCAGGCAAGGGTGTAAGCGTAGTACGGTGCGGCTATCTTGTTTTTCTTCGGTGCTCAGGTCTTCCTCTTCGTAAGCATTGATCATGGTCAGCAGGAACATACGGTCCAAGCCTATTGAGGTTTCGATTACGTAAGGGATGTAGTTACCATAAGGCTTACCGGCTTCGTCCAGTTCAGGGTCGAAGTATTGTAATTTCTTACCAGAGAATTTCTGGTGCTGGCTCAGATCAAAATCGGTACGGCTGTGGATACCTTCCACCTCTTTAAAGCCGAATGGAAATTCGAACTCGATATCATAAGCAGCATCAGCATAATGAGCAAGCTTAGTGTGCTCGTGGTAGCGATATTTGGCAGCATCAGTACCTAAGGCTAAATGCCATTTTAAACGTGCTGCTTTCCATTGCTCAAACCATTCTTTCTGCGTGCCGGGGCGTACAAAGAATTGCATTTCCATTTGCTCAAACTCGCGCATGCGGATAATGAACTGACGGGCAATAACCTCGTTACGGAAAGCCTTACCAATTTGCGCAATACCAAACGGGATTTTCATCCTGCCCGATTTCTGCACATTCAGGTAATTCACAAAAATACCTTGTGCGGTTTCTGGGCGCAGGTAAACTTTATCGGCATCATCAGCAATAGCGCCCATCTGGGTACTAAACATCAGGTTAAACTGGCGAACATCTGTCCAGTTGCGGGTACCGCTGATTGGGTCTGCAATTTCGTGCTCAATGATCAGGTCGCGCAGGCGGGTCAGGTCATCAGCCTTCATGGCATCGTCCAGGTCTTTTTGTAAAAGCTCTGCTTTATCTGTTTTGCCGTCTTTATCGTAACGGGCAATTTTATCTTCTAATAGCTGGTCGGCACGGTAGCGTTTTTTCGAATCCTTATTATCGATCATCGGGTCGCTGAAGCCGCCTACGTGGCCGCTGGCTTCCCAGATTTTAGGATGCATAAAAATAGCCGAATCAATACCAACGATGTTCTGGTTCATTTGCACCATGGCTTTCCACCAGTAGGTTTTGATATTGTTTTTCAATTCCGCCCCGTTCTGACCGTAATCATAAACGGCGCTTAAACCATCATATATCTCACTGGAAGGAAATACAAAGCCATACTCTTTGGCATGTGCAATTACATTTTTAAATAGTTCGTCGGTGTTTTTGCTCATAACGGGCGTAAAGATAAGTTTTTTGGGGAAGTCGGGAAGTCCGAAATTCGGAAAAGTCCGAATGTTAGTGAGTCCGGAAGTCCGAAAGACATTAAGGCGGGAAATCATCTAAGATTTGAAGTAATCTTTCGGACTCACGGACTTCCCGACTTCCGGACTAATTGCTACTTTTACGCCATGAGTATCCGGGTTGAAGCATTAACCAAAATTTATGGTACGCAAAGGGCGGTAGATGGTATCAGCTTTAGTGCAGGCAAAGGTGTAACCGGTTTCCTGGGGCCTAACGGTGCTGGGAAATCAACCACGATGAAAATCCTGACGGGCTTTATTCCGCAAACATCGGGTAGGGCTACCGTGTCGGGTTTCGATGTGAGTACGCAATCGCTGGATGTTCGTAAAAACATTGGCTACCTGCCCGAGAGCAACCCGCTTTACCTGGATATGTATGTGAAAGAGTCACTGGCCTTTATTGCAGGCATACACAATATTGCCTCGCCCGAAGCACGTATTGCCGAAGTAATTGAGCAAACCGGACTTGGCCCCGAGCAGCATAAAAAAGTTGGACAGCTATCTAAAGGTTATCGCCAAAGGGTAGGGCTGGCACAAGCTATTATCCACAACCCTGAAGTTTTGGTGCTGGATGAACCAACATCCGGCCTGGATCCTAATCAGCTCGTAGGTATCCGCCAGTTGATTACCGAGTTAGGGAAAACCAAAACCATCATCCTTTCTACCCACATTATGCAGGAGGTAGAGGCCGTTTGTAACCAGGTAATCATCATTAATAAAGGAAATATTGTATCTGATAATACACTGGAGCAGCTACGTGCCGAGAATGGTGGTAAATCCCTCGAAAGTATTTTTATCAAACTCACCAACAATTAATTAGGACTGATACTATTTTGCTGTTAAAAGCGTATCAGCCTAAACATCTGTACATGAAATACCCCTTAATCCTGTTATTTACTATCTGCTTTTTTCAGCTGGCTAAGGCGCAAGATGATGATCGTAACCGCTTCGCCATCAGTGCAGGCTTTGAGTTGGGTATCCCTAACCAAAGTATCTACAGCATTGGTTTAGGCGGATCGTTAAAAGCAGAAGTACCCATTGCACATCATTTCAGCCTCACCGCAACAGGAGGCATCACCAGTGTTGATTATAAAAACGGTGCCGTACACGAATTAGGCACGCCCGGCAGCGATACGTTTGTGCCATTAAAAGGCGGGGTGAAATATTACGCCAGTCAGGGTTTTTACTTTGAAGGGGAGCTGGGCAATGTGATAGAAACCGAGCATTTTAAACAAAACCTGTTTGCCTATTCAATTGGCCCGGGTTTTATTATACCGGTTAACCATGGTAAAACCGGTATTGATGTTGGGTTTAGATACGAAAGCTGGTCGAAGAATGTGTTAAGGGAAACGGGATTGAGGGCGGCGTATAGGTTTGGATGGTGATGAAGAGAGAATCAAGAATCGAGAGTCGGGCATCAAGATAATCTTCAGCAGAAAACCATTGCGGAATGAGGTGAGCAATAAAGAAGAGGAGTAGCGTTCATACACCACGTCATTGCGAGGAACGAAGCAATCTCAGACCTATTAGCACTGACTGAAATTAAAGCACAACCTTTTTACTATTTTAGCGCAATGGAACGAGGCGGTTGTGTTTACATCATGACTAATAAACGTCAAAGCGTTTTGTATATAGGTGTAACATCCGATATTGTTGCAAGAATCTGGGAGCATAAGAATAGAGCTCATTCCGGAAGCTTTACAGATAGATACAATTGTGGCATCTTGGTTTACTATTGTTTTTACCCGCACATTGAAGAAGCAATTGCTGCGGAAAAAGCAATGAAAGGCGGCAATAGAAAAAGTAAAGAAGCGCTCATTAATGCGATGAATCCTGAATGGAAGGATCTATATGATGAGTTTTTGGTTCAGTAAGTTATTTACGTTGGTGCGTTGTAGGTCTGAGATTGCTTCGTACCTCGCAATGACGTGGTGTTTAAAGGTAGATAAATAAATTGATCTTAAGCCCTCTGGAGAGGGGTGGGTGAGGTTAAATAAAAGACAAAAACATATTAATGTTCACAATACTAAAAAAGGAAATCGTTTTATACCTCAGCTCAATGGTGGCTTACATTACCATTGGCGTTTTTTTAATTGTACTGGGGCTATTTTTATGGGTGTTTCCGGATACTAGTATACTCGATTATGGGTATGCCAGTTTAGAGAGCCTTTTTAATACGGTGCCATACCTGTTTATGTTCCTCATTCCGGCTATTACCATGCGCTCGCTGGCTGAGGAGCGGAGGGAAGGAACCTTTGAGTTATTGGCTACGCGGCCGGTTACCTTTGGGCAAATTATTATGGGCAAGTACTTTGCCTGTGTGCTGCTGGTGTTGTTTGCCTTGCTGCCAACTTATGTTTATTACTACTCGGTTACGGTATTGGGTAACCCGCAAAATAATATTGATGCCGGGGCTGTGATTGGCTCATATATCGGTCTGTTTTTACTAGGTGCTTCATTTGTAGCTATCGGGATATTTGCTTCGGCCATTACCAAAAACCAGATCATTGCTTTTACCATTGCGGTGTTCTTGTCGTTTTTTGTTTATAGTGGATTTGATTCGCTGAGTGGATTATTGAGCTTACAGAATACAGGGATTGATCAATTGGGCATTAGTTCGCATTACAGCTCGGTAAGTCGCGGTGTATTGGATACGCGCGATCTGTTTTATTTCATCGCCCTAACTTCATTGTTCATTCTATTGGCTCTTGGTGCTTTGAAATTACAAATGCAGCGTAAACTATTACAAACCGATGTTTACGTTTATGCAGGTGTATTTGTGGCTGCCATAGTAATAGCTCAATTCGGTTTTACGCGTATCGATTTTACCAGGGAAAAACGTTTTACGCTTTCGCCGGTGAGCCAGCATATGATGGATAGCCTCACCACCCCGGTTAAGGTTACCGTGTATTTGCAGGGTGAGAATTTACCCGGAGGCTTTAAACGTTTACAGCGTGCCACACGTGATATGCTGAGCGACATGCAAGCCTATAGTCATCGTAAGCTACAGTTCGAATTTGTTGATCCGCTGAAAGGGCAAAGCCAGAGCGAGCAGGATAGCACCATTAAAAATATGATGGCTGGAGGGATTGAACCAACCAATCTATCGGTTAAAACAGATGACGGCTTGATCCAGAAACTGATCGTTCCTGCCGCTGTAATTACTTCGGGCGATAAGCAAGTGCCGGTTAACTTATTGCAGCGCCGTATCGGTTTAGAAGATGATGAAGTATTGAATAACTCGATCCAAAACTTAGAGTATGCTTTTGCCTCATCTATTAAGAAAGTTATCACAGGCGGTAACCAGCAAATAGGTATTATAGAAGGCCATCATGAATTAGATGATGTGCAGATGCATGATGCCATCAACACATTATCAAATGGTTTTATGGTGGGTAGGGTTGATCTGAAAAAGATTTCCCTGGCGGATTTGCTTAAAGTGAAATTGGTGGTTATAGCCAAACCCGAAACTCCTTTTACCGAGATAGAAAAATTTAAGGTAGACCAATATCTGATGCACGGCGGCCGGATACTATGGACCATTGACCAGGTAAGCGCCGAACTGGATAGCCTGCGCGGCCACGGTGGTGAAGAACTGGCCTTCAACAAACAATTGAACCTCGACGACCAATTGTTCACCTACGGTGTACGTATTAATTACGATCTGATCGCTGATTTAAATAGTTCGCAAATCCCTGTAGCTACGGGTAGTGTCGGCGGGCAGCCGCAAATCCAAATGGTGCCGTGGTTATTCAATCCAATACTGGTGCCGGTATCGCGCAACCCGATTGTGAAGAATGTGGATGGTATTACCACGCAATTTATCAGTACCATAGATACGCTGGCGGTGAAAGGGGTGAAGAAAACCATCCTGTTAACTACTTCGCCATATAATAATAAAATTACGGCACCGCACATGTTGTCGCTGGCAGCTATTGAGCAACAGCCCGATCCGAAAGCATTTCAAAGCGCACCTAAAACGGTTGGGGTTTTGCTGGAAGGTAATTTCAAGTCAGACTTTATGAACCGCCCGGTGCCCGAAGGTTTTACCGAACAGGTGCAAGTGCTGCAAAAAAGCGAGCCCGCCAAAATGATCGTTATTAGCGACGGCGATGTGTTCAGGAACCAGCTGGCGGCAGATGGTTCGCCTTATCCACTGGGTTACGATCATTATACGCAACAAACATCTGGCAATAAAACACTGTTATTGAATATTGTTGATTATCTTACCGGCGATACCAGATTAATAGCCCTCCGGGCCAAAGAAATCAAGATCAGGCTGCTGAATAAAGCACGCGTACGGAACGAGAAATTATATTGGCAGCTGGTCAATAATATAATCCCGCCGGCGTTAGTGTTAATATTTGCTATTTTTCAACATTATGTCCGCAAACGAAAGTATGCGCATTAATTTTTTTACTTTTGATTGATTAAACCATCAGGAATGAGATTTATTGTTTCTACATCAACTTTACTAAAGCAACTACAGTCGGTAAGCGGCGCGTTAAGCAACAGTACCGTATTGCCCATACTGGAAAACTTTTTATTTGAGATAAAAGACGGCAACCTTACCATATCTGCAACCGACCTGCAAACCAGCATGACCACATCGCTGACTGTAGAGGCCAAGGAGAACGGACGTATCGCTATCCCGTCGCGCATATTATTGGATACCCTTAAATCATTGCCAGAGCAGCCGGTGGCTTTTTCTGTTGATGATAAAACCTTCGCTATCGAGATTAACGCAGGCGACGGTAAATACAAACTGAGCGGTGAGAACGGTGAGGATTTTCCTAAAATCCCGGTTGTAGAAAATGCTACTTCGGTAAACCTGCCTGCATCTGTGTTGGCAGAGGCTATTAACAAAACCATTTTTGCGGTTAGTAATGATGAGCTTCGCCCGGCAATGACTGGTGTTTACGCACAACTATCAACCCAGTATTTTACCTTTGTAGCTACCGATGCCCACAAGCTGGTACGTTACCGCCGTAAAGATGCCAAGGCCGAAAGTACCACGTCTTTCATCCTGCCTAAAAAAGCTTTAAACCTGTTAAAATCATCACTACCATCTGATGATGTTAACGTATCGATAGAATATAACAACACCAGTGCTTTCTTCAAATTCGGCCACATTAACCTGGTGTGCCGTTTAATTGACGAGCGTTACCCGGATTACGAAGCCGTTATTCCGCAGAATAATACCAATAAACTTACTATCGATCGTTTATCGTTCTTAGGTTCATTAAGCCGTGTGGCTATCTACGCTAATAAAACCACCCACCAGGTAAGGTTAAAAATCAGCGGTAGCGAGTTGAATATTTCATCAGAGGATATTGATTTTGCTAACGAAGCTCACGAGCGTTTAACCTGCCAGTACGAAGGTGAAGATCTGGAGATTGGCTTTAACGCCCGTTTCCTGATCGAGATGCTGAAGAACCTGGCTTGCGAAGAAGTGAACCTGGAAATGTCGACCCCTAACCGTGCAGGCTTATTATTGCCAGTAGGCGGTGATGAGAACGAAGACGTTTTAATGCTGGTTATGCCGGTTATGCTGAACAGCTACGCATAAGCTAATTTGAAAATATTTAACAAGTCCGGACGTCAAACGCCGGACTTTTTTGTTGAGTGATACTAAAACCTGTTTGCAACTGTTATAATGCAGGCAGAAATTACATGAAATTTAGACCGATAATCATATTATTAAGCATTATTGCCAGCATTTACGGCTGCAGTAAAGCAAGTGATGCACCTGTTGCTACCACACCCGCCACCGTGCTTAATGTAATTAACACCACCAACGATACGCTCAACTATTACCTTAACGGTACAAGGCAAAACAGCCAGTCGAGCATTTATAGTAATGGATCGAGCGGTTATTTGTCTGTGCAATCCAAACAGCAAAATTATCAGTTCAAGAAAAACGGGAACAGCAGTGTGTTGTTTAGCTTACCCTTAACGCTGGATACTATCCATACACAGTATGCTGATACGGTAATACTAAAAAATGCTACCACTGGTGGTACAACAACAATAACTTCAAGGATAAGAGGGTATTCTCTTTTTATAAATGACGAGGGCGCCGATAAAACCTTTTTGAAACTCGATACCATAACTGTTAATACCGATAGTGCAACTGTACGCTTCGTCCATTCAGCGATTAAGTCACCAGCTCTTGATTTGTCTATTGGCGATATCAGTTTTAAAAATCAAAGCTATGGCAGCGCGAGCCATTTTAAAGCCCAGGTTCCCGGATCAAACAAAGTGGTAACAGTTTACCTGGCAGGTAGTACAACGCCAAAGTATACGCAAAAAATAACTTTGTTAGCCGCAACCTCTTATACCTTATATGTTAAAGGTGTGCCCGATGGGGTTGGCAAAGCAGCGCTTACGGTTGGTGTGTTTGTAAATAGTCAATAAAATGGTAGAGAAAAGAGACCGGTATCTATTTAATTTTTTAATGGTATTACTATTAGCTGTAATAATTATTCCGCTTATGGCATCATGCGGTAAAAGTTCAGATGGTACAGTTAATACTGATAATTCGCAAATAATAGTGGCCAATTTAAGCCAGGATGTTGGCGCTGTTGATTTATATGTTAATAACAATATCCAAAACGGTACTTCGCCATATCGTTATCCATTGTTAGGTTCTTATTTTTACCTTAATACCATTGGTTATAAAATGCAAATAAGGGCTAATGGTGGAACCAAGTCTACCTTGGTTACCACAGATAGCGTGCCTAACAGAAATGCTAAGTATACCTTGTTTATTACCGGGATAGTAGCTGATGGCCCCCTTAAAACTATATTTGTTGTAGATACATCAACTTTGCCTGCGGTGGGTCGTGGCAAAGTGCGTTTTATTAATGCCTCTCCACGCTCTAGTCCGTTTGATATTTATGCTAATGGTACGCTGGCCTTTAAAAATATAAAGGTTGATAGCTGTACAAAATTTATAGATGTGCCCGTAGGCGACTATAATTTTCAGATATACGCCAATGGCGACGTTAGTACTGTTTTAAATTCATTTAAGCAAACTGTGGGTGATGGTAAGCTCTACACTATTTATACCTATGGTATAGTGGGCCGCACAGACAGCGCGGCTTTTTCTTCAGGAGTTATTACTAATAAATAATAAGTAGGCTGATATTGAGCTATATTTTTATTTTTGTGCCAAATACCGCACGTTTTGGAAGTAATAAAAAGCCTCATAGATTTTGTTCTGCATATTGATAAGCACCTGAGCCCGGTTATAAGCCAGTACCAGGGATGGACATACCTTATCCTTTTCGTTATCATATTTGCCGAAACCGGCTTTGTGGTTACCCCATTTCTTCCCGGCGACTCATTGCTTTTTGCAGCAGGCGCACTGATTGCCGCAGGTGATACAGGGTTAAATATTTATTTGCTGGCGCTGATATTGATTATCGCTGCATTTACAGGTAATACATTGAATTATTTTCTGGGTAACTATCTTGGTGTAAAAGTATTTAAACCCGAAAACAAAGTACTCAAGCTCGAATACTATACCAAAACCCAGGCTTTTTTTGATAAGCACGGGCCTATAGCGGTAATATTAAGTCGCTTTATTCCCATCATCCGTACCATCGCCCCATTTGTGGCCGGAGTAGGGCGTATGTCGTTCCTGCGATACAGCATCTACAACATCATCGGCGGTACTGCATGGATTCTGCTATTCCTGTTTGCTGGTTATATGTTTGGTAACCTGCCTTTCTTTAAAACGCATTTCTCTGTAGTTACTATTGCTATTATCCTGATTTCTGTGGTGCCGATTATTTTCGGAATTATTAAAGGAAGAAGAGAAGCAAAATAGAATCGGGAATCGAAAGTCAAGAATCAGGACTGAGCTCCGTGAAGTACATCATTGCGAGGTACGAAGCAATCTCAGACCGATTAGCACTGGCTCATATATCGCAGAAGTTATCATGAATTGGTTGTGCATTTATGATCTTCAGTCTGCTCATAGCAGCAGGGGCTTAGTTACTTTTTCTCGCGGAAAGAAAAAGTGACATCCACTGACGATCATAAAACAGACTACCCTTCCTAATGGAAAACGGATAGTACAACATTGCAAAGTTCAATCTATCACTTCTTCCGTTTATTGATAATAACTCCTTTAAACGCAACCTCTTCTTTATCTAACTTCACGCTCTCCTCATTACTCATTTTAACCGCTATCAGCTTATTTAAATCGGGCTGGCCGGCATCAACCCAGGCCGAGTACCAATAGCTGCCTACAGCGAGTATAGCGGTGCGCATGCGGCGTTCTACCATGCCGTGCATCAGTTTGTTGTAGGCTGCGCAGTATTCGGGCGAGTAATCAGTAACCTTGCGGGTGCCACGTTTTTGTTTGGTATATTTTTTATCGGCAGGGAAAGTTTTGTTCAACGTCTGCTCAAAACGGATTACAGAATCAACTCCTTTGAAAGAACTTCGGCAAAGGATAAAAGCTTCAGATAACGGATTTTCGATATATCGGGCTTTGCCAATATATAAATGATATTGATCTGCAAATTGCTCGGGCAGGCGGCTTTCCCATAACGCGTGCAGGCCTTTCTGGTTGGTGAGCTGGCCGTCGTAATTCATGGTGGTGTGCAGCGGCACGCAGGCGTCTGATACGTAATGACCTAAATCGGCAGAAGTGTGCAGGATGTCTGTCGTGTCGTGCGCTTTAAAGGCGCGCACCAGGCGGTAATATTCGTATTGAATACTCCAGGGTACTGTGCCATATTTAATGACGGTGTCTTTGCTATAACAAGCAATCGCATCGTTCCATTTATGGGGGATGGTTTTAAAAGGCGTTTTGCCGTAGTAGTCGGCATCCAGAAAATGATGAGGAGCTTCGGTACTGTCAGTATAGCGGCGTTTGTCGGCTGTTACGGCGTGCTCAGTAATATAATCGATATTGCTTCTGTAAAAATTGGCCATGCCTTCAGGCAAAGTAAATACGGCGAGGTGGTGTATTCGATAATGTGCAAAAAATCCCCACTAGGAGAAGGATAGCAATATGATAAGGGCTACGAGTAACCGTAAGGCAGGTTTCATTGCTCAAATATAACAACCTCATTCAAGCTTGTCCGAAAGTGCGGAGCTTTAAATAAATTTATTTATCTTTGTGATGTTAAAGAAACAGAAGCACTTAGTGTGGAAAAATATTTAAAAAGCTCTTTGAAGTTTAAAATATTCACCATATATTTGCAGTCCGAAAAATAAAAAGAATACTTAGCTAAAATGGCAAATCATAAATCATCAATTAAAAGGATCAGAGCTAACGCTACTAAGCGTTTACGCAACAGATATCAGGCTAAAACTACAAGAACCGCTATTAAAAAATTAAGAGGTTCTACTACTAAAGCAGATGCAACTCCGCTTTTAAGCAAGGTTATCTCTATGCTTGATCGTTTAGCTAAGAAAAACGTGATCCACAAAAACAAAGCTTCGAACAATAAATCAAAGCTTACTAAATTTGTTAACACTTTAGCATAAGCTAAATTAACAAAAATATACAAAGGGATATTGCGCGAGCATTGTCCCTTTTTTTATTGCCACGATTTTTAATAACTTAACGTCGTGGAACCATACGAAACCAAGATCAGTATTAAAGCCTGGGCTGAAGAAGACCGACCCCGCGAAAAGCTGAATGCACAGGGCCGCCGCGCCTTAAGCGATGCCGAACTCATTGCCATCCTCATTGGCTCGGGCAACCGGGATGAATCGGCAGTAGAACTCAGCAAGCGTATTTTACACCATTACGGCAACGATCTTAACAAATTGGGTAAGGTTTCGGTAAACGAACTTTCACGCTTTAAAGGTATCGGCGAAGCCAAAGCCATCTCCATCATCGCCGCCCTCGAGCTAGGCCGCCGCCGTAGCGATACCGAAACCAAGGTTGCCGATATCATAACGAGCAGTAGTACCGCCTGGCAAATCCTTCGCAGGCATCTGGTCGATCTGAATCACGAAGAATTTTGGATTCTACTATTAAGTCGGAGCAACAAAGTGATCGCTAAAGAATTGATCAGCAAAGGTGGTTTATCGGGTACAGTGGCTGATCCAAAAATTATTTTCAGTATCGCATTGCAACACCAGGCGTCGTCTATCATATTGGCGCATAATCATCCTTCGGGGAATCTAAAGCCCAGTCAACAGGATATTGATTTGACTAAAAAACTTTACCAGGCCGGCAAAATTCTCGATATTAATGTATTCGACCATTTGATTATTACAGACGATGGGTTTCTAAGCTTTGCTGATGAAGGGTTATTGTGATTCGGATGTTCGATTTCGGATTTATTTAATTTATTAGGCCCCATCTTAAAATGGTTATACACTTTGAATGATTCATTCAAAATATACATAAATGAAACTAACCCACATCACAAGAAACGTAGTTGCGCTATTTTCGGTATTAATGCTTTCAAATTGCAATGCTGATCCGACTGCTCAAAAGCACAAAGAAGCTATAACATATCAACCGTCGACAACAGAACCAACTAAAGAGCCCGATTATGAGGCTGAATATCGTAATCAGGGAGATATATACACCAATCGAAGCGAATTGATAAGAATGCTCAAGAGGATTGACCCCACTGCTGATTTTAGCGGAAATTATGCTGAAAACTCAGATAAATTAGACGATACCTTTAGCGGAAATGATAAATATGGGTGCGATTTACAAGTAATAGGATCAAGAAAGCATATTAAAGAAGTTAACTTTACATATCGGCCAGACGCATATTATAACAATAAAACGTATTATGGGTTCAATATCATTAATAAAATAGGAAAATTATTATGCAAAATTCAGGGCGATAACTTTACGAAATTGTTTTTGGCGGCTATAAAAGCCGATCCCAATACTGCATTTATTGACAGCGGCATTGTAAACGACAAGAAAATGATAATGGGATACAACACCAAAGAAAACACTGTTACATTCACAGTAAAGCATAAATAGTTATTTTAGGCAGAAATACTGTGACAATGGAAGAAGAACTATATGCCAAATTGAAGGAATTTTACCGGAATGCAGATTCTGTTTTGGCACAATCACAATTAGCAATTGAACTAAGGGAAGAAACATTATATTAAAAATCTACATGAGCAAATTTCTATTATCAATGGAGCTTTAGATTTAATGAGTCAACCAGATTATCAATATATAGACCTTGAGAATGTTCATCAAGAAATGCAATCGCTTGGCTATAAATTATATCGAATGCAGGATTATTTAGTATCCGTAATGAGATAAACAACAGACCATAAATAACCTTTTTCATGTGGCATCTTAATTTTAGGATAGCACAACATTGGCCACAATGCTGACTTTAATAGAAAATTGAGCAGCCACGAGTTTTTCTTTGGTGACTTTCTTTTTGCGGAAAAAAGA
>CAHJXH010000019.1 GCA_903644075.1 Sphingobacteriaceae bacterium
TCTGTTGCTTTTTTAACCCAAGAGGGCATCAGGGAAAACAGAATTAGTGTTGAGGATTATAAGAGATTAAAAAATAGGCTCGAGAGCGAATTCCATGTAAAGTTTCCTGTTAAAAAAGAACGTAAAAAGGGTTTGGAAGAAAGTGTGAAACGATACGAAAGTTTATCAGAGCGGGATAAAGAACTACTTGGTCCGGATGGACTTCAAAATTATAAAGAGGACAAAGAGTTATTGGCTAAAGGTGTTGATGTATTCGGTAATTCTTTTGATTCGGGTAAATAGATGATTGTATGAAGGGGCTGATTTTTCTATTTACTGGTGTATTTATCGCGACCTCGTGCATGAATGTATCCGAAAGTAAATCGAAAAAGAATTGCCCACCTAAAGAATATTTTAGCGGAAGAGATTTAAAGATGGCTGAAGCTATTTATGCAGGGAACATACACCAAATAGAGAATCTTATTAAAACAGGTGGGTATAATGTGAATGGGAGAGGTGAAAATCCCAAGTACACTTATTTAGGTTATGCTGTTCTGGTAGATGAAGTGAAATCAGCAGAAACGTTGTTACTGCTTGGGGCTGATGTTAACTCAACTTCGATGCAAAAAAATTTAGCGCTGCGTTCAAATATTAGTATTGCTTGCGATAATAAGAATAAAGAGATGATTAATCTGCTACTTAAATATCACGTTAATTTAAACCCGCCGCTTGATGGTTCACCTATAGAAGGGTTGTTAATTGGTAACGTTGATAAAAGTGAAGTTGATCTGTTACTGAACAAAGGCGCCGATATCAATCACAAAGATTATGTCGCTGGTGATACACCATTGATCTCGGCTTATCAGATGTTTAAGTTTGATTATGTAAATTATTTTCTCGACAAAGGTGCAAATCCATTACAGGTGAACTACCAGGGTAATTATCTTGCTTATTTGTTGCAAAAAGATTTGGATGAGCACCGGTTAAATAAAGGCCTGCTTGATGAGATGGCTAAGTTAAAACACAGGTTAGAGACCGAATTCCACGTCGTGTTTCCGGTAAAAAGCCAGATGAAAAAAAGCCTTATAGATAAGATAAAACGATATGAAAGTTTATCAGGTGCCGACAAAACTTTATTAGGCCCGGAAGAAAAAGAAGATTACGAAAAGAATAAGGAAAGACTTGAAAAAGGCTTAGATGGTTTCGACAGGCCACTTGTACCCGGACAATAATAATTGATAATCGGAGCTAAATTTCGTCGGGGAAAACTTAAAGCCAGGTTACGCAGAGATGGATTAAAACAAAGCAGGCGATCATTAATCGCCTGCTTTGTTTTTTATAGAACTGATTACTTAACCCACACTGGAACAATCAAATTTTCCCAGGCCAGAGCGAAACCTTTATCAGAAATCTGGTAAACCAAACGTTCTTTCGTTTCTGATGATTTTACCGGTTTAGTGGTTACTACTAATACATCTTTAGATGCATCATCAGTAGTAGAGCCATCGCGGTTAATACCCCATTGACCAGTTTGTGAATTGAAAATGATTTTCCATTCTTTTTCGCCAGGAATAGCATACAAGCTATATTTTCCTGCCGGAAGGGTTTTACCTTGAATGGTTAATGCTTTATCTGTTGTAAAAATGGTTGCCTGGTTAGCACCTGCGCGCCATACTTTATCATATGGTACCAAGCCTCCCCAAATTTGGCGGCCTTTAACTGCAGGGCTGCTGTAGTTAATAGTCACAGTGGCACCTTTGATGCTCCCAGTTGCTGTTTCGGCAGGGCTTGCCGGGGCTGGTTTATCTTGTGCCATAATGGTTAAGGTCATTAACATGCTGAATAATGACAGCAGGAATGATTTTTTTAAGATTTTGCTCATGCGATTCAATGTTTTCTGTTGGTTAATAAGAAGCAAGTTACAAGATATTGATGAATAAAAGAGTAAAAAGAGAAGGCGGCCGAACCTTATAACGTCATTGCGAGGTATGAAGTAATCCCCGATCTACAGAGTGGCTCTGTAAAGTTCGCGATTGCTTCGTACTTCGCAATGACGTGGTGGAGAGTATTGGCTACGAGTTTGCTCGTCGTACCTCCTCGCAATGAAACTTTTTGAGTTACTTCAACCCCTTTATAGCATCCTCTGCAACTTTAGCGGATGCATCATCATTCATTTTTAAACGTGCATCGCGAATGTTGTTCAGATGATCAACTATCGCAGATACAAAACCTGCATTTCTAACCATTTTGCCAGTTTTCAACAATTCGGCAATACCTTGCTGTGCGTAGGCTGGCGATTTTACATGTGCCGTCATGGTGGCAAAGTTTTCCATCAATTCAACGCGTTCGGCGCGGCGTGAGGTTTTGAACTGGTCGTAAACAAATGGCCATTCTTTGTCCTCGCCGCTGGCTGCTAAAATGTAAACCACGCGCAGTTTTAACGGGCCTTCACTATCCGCTTTTAGTTTGTTGGCATAGGTTAAGCCTTCGGCAGGGTTAATCTGGTAAATGCCGTTTAATGCCGCGGCTTGTACTGCATACGATTCGCTGCCGATACCTTGTTTAAACAAGTTATAATAACCTTGAGATTTTTGTTTGGCCAGTACATTCAATGCAGCTGCTTGTACCAATGTGTTTTTGCTGCTTTGTGCTACAGTAGCCAAAACTGGTAATGCTGCATTGCGTACGTCGGCATTGTTTAGGTTGAGGCCCTGTATGGCTTCAATTTGTAAAGGGGCATATTTATCCTGCAGGGCAGCAATTAGTACTTTACGGGCACCTTCATTATCCTGGTGAGGGGCAAGGGCTTCGAGAGCCTCGTGCCTGTCGAGGTAAAGCGGGCCGTTAAAATATTGGTAAGCAAATTCGGCAGGGGTTTTATTGTCGACTTTTAGGGCTAATAAAACTTTATCGGCATCCACATTTACTAAGTTGGGTTTAGCACCTAAATGGAAAGTTAAAGTATCAGCTTTGCTGCGCATCCAAACTTGCTTGCGTTCTTTATTGCTGTTGTTGTAAATGTCAACATTCAACGGCAAGATAAAAGCATCACCATCCTGAGTTTGTTGTAGGAAAACCTTTTGCGTTTTGGTATCCTCATCCCACTGGTAGCTAATGTTTAACACCGGGTGGCCTGCTCCGTAATACCATTGGTTAAAGAACCAATTTAAATCCTTTCCGCTGGCTTCTTCCATGGCTAAACGCACCTGCTGGGCTTCGCCGGTTTTAAAGGCGTTGGTTTTTAGATAGATGTTGAGGCCTTTATAAAAAGCTTCGTTACCTAAATAATGACGAAGCATGTTTAAAATGCGGCCACCTTTTTCATAAGTTACTACGTCGAAAACATCTTCCTTGTCGTCATAATGGAAACGTACCAAAGGTTCGGTATAAGCTTTTGGTGATGACAGGTATTTCTGCATCGCTTTATAGTTGTACTCATTACCTGCATCCATGCCGTTTTTATGCTCCATCCACATGGTTTCGCTAAAATCGGCGAATGATTCATTAACGGTTAAATTGCTCCAGCTTTCGGCAGTAACATAATCGCCAAACCACTGGTGGAACAATTCGTGTACAATGTCAATTCGGCTTTCATCGCCGCCATCAATCAGTTCGCGGCGGGTGTGTTGTACCTGCTCACCGTGTAGGGTTGCAGATGTATTTTCCATTGCGCCGCTTACATAATCGCGCACTACAATCTGGGCATATTTATTCCATGGGTAATCAACTCCTAAAGTTTTTGAGTAAAACTCCATCACTTCTGGCGTAAAACCGAAAATATCTTTAGCGTATGGTGCATATTTAGGTTCGAGGTAATAGCTCACTTCTTTGCCTCGCCATTGGTCGCGGTAAATTTTGAAGTTACCCACCGCCATCATAAACAGGTAAGGTGCATGCGGCAAATCTTGTTTCCAGGTATCAGTACGGGTACCATCAGCATTCTTTTTCTGTGAAGCTAAACGGCCGTTTGATAGGGTTACATATTTGCCCGGCACCGTCATGCTGATCTCGTCAGTAGTCTTCTGGTTCGGCTTATCAATAGTAGGGAACCAGGCCGACGAACTTTCAGATTCGCCCTGCGTCCAGATCTGTACCGGTTTGCCTTTCTCGGTACTGTCGGGGTTGATAAAAAACAATCCCTTATCTGAGTTAATAGCAGCGCTACCACCGGCTTTCAATTCATTAGGTTTTGATGTATAGTCGATATAAATGGTATAGCTCTCGGTATTTGTATATTTTTTATCGAGGTTAATATTAATCGACCGTTCATCGTAAGTATACTTCAGCGGAGTATTCTTTCCGTTTTTAACAACCGATATATTATGAATGTCCATCCCCTTGGCATCCAGCCTTAGCGAATCGGTAGCATACATGTGCGGCTTTAAAGTAACCCACTCTTTACCGTACAGGTAGCGTTTTTTATAATCAAACCTTACATCCAGTTTGGTATGTACCAGATCGTTAATCTTAGTAGTAGTTTCGCGGTAAATGCTCATCGGGTCGGCATTACTCTCCGTTTGTGCCTGTGCTTCCGATGTTTTAAGCGATACGGTGAATATGGCCGCTATCGCTAAAGCGGGGTATTTTAAATGCATAATAATTATTGGTTCTTGTAAATCTTTCCTTCTTTCATCACAAAGGCCATGTTGCCCATTGCTTTGATATCTTGCAGCGGATCTCCGTCAACGGCCACAATATCCGCAAATTTACCTTTAGTAATGCTACCGGTTATTGCCGTTATGCCTAATAAGTCAGCAGCGCTGGTGGTTGCAGCTTTAATTGCTTCCATTGGCGGCATGCCGGCTTCAACCATATAGCCAAATTCCATCCAGTTTTTACCATGCGGGTAAACGCCCGCATCGGTACCGAAAGCAATTTTTACACCTGCCTTGTAAGCTTTACCAAAAGTATTTTGGATCACCGGGCCAACCTCTAAAGCCTTGCGCGCAATTACCGGCGGAAAGTAACCTTTAATCTTAGCCGAATCCATTACCGAGCGGCCTGCAATAATGGTTGGCACCAAATAAACGCCATTCTTTTTAGCCAGGTCCATGTCTTCTGCATCCATAAATGTGCCGTGCTCTATCGAGGTTACGCCGCCTAAAATGGCGCGTCTGATGCCTTCTGCGCCGTGGGCATGACAGGCTACCTTCATCCCGTAATCTTTAGCAGTTTCTACCACAGCCTTAATTTCTTCAATGCTGAATTGTGCACCCGAACCGTCTTCGCTTAAATCCAGCACACCACCGGTGGAGGCTATTTTGATCAGATTTGATCCCCGTTTGAATTGCAAACGAACGGCTTTAATCAGTTCATCTTTGCCATCGGCAATACCATCATCCGGCCCTTGCGGGTGAGCGAATGCATCATCCCTAAAACCATCAGAACTATCCATATGGCCGCCGCTGGCAGAAATTGCACGGCCGGCAGTATAAATCCGCGGGCCATCAACCAAACCCTGGGCAACAGCTTTGCGCAGGCTAATATTTACACCAGAACCACCCAGATCGCGCACGGTAGTAAAACCGGCCATCAGTGTAGTTTTGGCGTGAACGGCGGCATGGTAAGCAATATCTGCATCTGTAAAGCGAAAATGATCCAACGCCGAACTTTTGGTGAACTCATCTTCGAGGTGCACATGGCAGTCGATCAAGCCGGGCATTACGGTTTTATTTTTCAGTTCAATCACTTGATCGGCTGATGTGCCTGTGGTATACCCTTTTTCTATACCGGAAATTTTATTGCCTTCTACTACAATAGTTACCTCACTTTGGGGCGAATTTGCCACACCGTCTATTAATTTTCCACAGTGGATATACGTTTTTTGGGCAACAGCCAGCTGGGTAGCGGCAATTAATAACAAGGGTAAAAGTTTTTTCATGGTGCTTTTTTGATTGAGTTTCTTGCGGTAAGTTAGTTAAGCTTCAATATATGAACTTTTAGCAATTAGCAGTGTGCAAATAATTTACTTGTTGGTTGTACCACTGCTTATACTGGCACCTTAATTGAATTACCTCTGTAGTGTTGAACAGATAGAAAAAGGAGGACAGTATGAATTCGTTTAGAATAGTTTTATCATTGGCAATTATATTTATAATAGGCATTGCCGCAAACTCGACTAAGGGTTATATGTTTTTTTACAGGCACATCGATATTTTATTATTGATATGTAGTGTGGCCTTTCTGCTGTTTGTACTTGCGGCAACCGCTTACCGAAAAATTAAAAACGGAACTTCAGTATAACAATAAAGGTCTCAATTTTGAGGCCTTTATTGTTATATTTAATGCTTGATTTTTAGTAACTTAGTTATATAATATCGTATATCATTATACATAATTATATAGGTATGAATTTTCTTAAAGAGTTATTACTGGCCTTTGTTACCGTTACGGTTGTTGTGTTTATATTTCACTACAGCTTTGATAGCCACAGGCTGATTTTTAAAACCATTGTACTTCACTCCATCGAAAGTGGGATAATGGTAACATTAGGTATTGCTTCAGTTAGATTGATAAGGCTTGCCTATAATAAGCATCATAATAAACACGTGGCCTGAAAGAGAGGTTACATTAAACGGAAAAAGCCGCAGATTATAATCTGCGGCTTTTTCCGTTTAATTATATGCTGATTAGCAGTACTGATCAAAAGCGTGGATCAGGTTATCGGCAATCATTTGGGCATTGCGGCCTTCAATTTGGTGGCGCTCTATCATGTGTACCAATTTACCATCTTTAAACAAAGCCATTGATGGCGATGATGGAGGGTAAGGCAACATATAGTTACGTGCAGTATCAACAGCATCTTTTTCCATGCCTGCAAATACGGTTACTAACCTATCCGGGCGTTTTTCGTAACCGGCAGCAACTTTAGCAGCAGGGCGTGCATTGGCAGCAGCGCAACCGCAAACAGAGTTTACCATTACTAATACGGTACCTTCGCTTTCAACAGCGCCTTTTACCGCATCGGCATCTAGCAGCTCTTCGAAGCCCGCGTTTGTTAAATCAGCCCGCATTGGAGCCACTAAATATTCTGGATACATCATTTTCTTATATATTTGGATTACAAAAATAACGATTAAGCACTGAAATAATTTTGCATAACAAAATAATAACATTGCGTTGACGTTACTTTTTATGCCGGCATCCGTATAAGGCGCCGAACCCTGATTAAAAATTTAAACTATTGTATGAACTTAAAACAAATGGATTTAGGTGTGGACGAGGTATTGATGGAGCGCGATTATCAGCCAAAAGTATTACAGGTTAAAGAAAAGCATTTTAAAAGATTAAAGTTTACAGCAGTTGCAGCTGTTTGCTTAGCCACAATATTAACCTACACAGTTAAGCAATTGCATGATGCCAGCGAACAAAAAGCGCAGGAAAATGCAAAACTAATATCGCAGATCTCGGCCCTGAGAAGTCAGGTTGACGAAAGTTCGACCAAGCTCGAAGCTATTACCGCATCGAGCGATAGCAGCAACACTAAAGCGCTAAGCTATATAGATGGTATACAAACCAGCTTGAAAAAAATTAATGATTACCTGGGTAAACGCGGTTTAAGAGCGGTTTCTTTCAGAGGCATTAAAACCGGCAGCGATAAAAAAATAAGCAACTTGCAATTGTATTCTAAATACAATAGTTATTTGGAGCAGCTGGTTAACAATGTAGCCATGGTGCCTATGGGTTATCCGCGGGCTGCCAACTTTACATCATTTTTCGGTTACCGTGGTAACCCGTTCGATTTTGGCGGCCGTAACGAGTTTCACCCTGGGCTTGATTTTAAAGGTAAAATAGGCGACCCGGTTAAATGCACCGCCAGCGGTAAAGTAATTTTTACAGGCAAAGCAGGTGGTTACGGTAACTGCGTACGTATACAGCATCTGGGCAATATCGAAACCTGGTACGGGCACCTATCGCGCATTAATGTGCACGAAGGCCAGCGTGTAACCGTGGGCGATGTTATTGGTAAGGTAGGTTCAACAGGCCGTTCAACCGGCCCACATTTGCATTACGAAGTGCGTAGAAATGGCAAACCAGTTAATCCGGTACAGTATTTAACATTGAATCAATAGGCGAAAATTTCCGCTAATAAATATCTTGAGCCCTGCATTGTTAAAAGCAATGCGGGGCTTTTTGTTGGATATAAATATTGTTTAGTTTAACATAGCCGTAGGGGATTACAAATCCCCGGAAGCATTAAGCACGCGTTGCAAACGCGCGCAAGTTGATGGGCTCGAATATTGTATACAAATCGCGCTGAATTACGCGTTGCAAACGCGCGCAAATTTGTTAACTAGTATTTGAAAACGAACATTTAGTCATGCTTCGGCACCTGTGGCCCCGCTGTTTGCTTTACTCCGTACCGCGCCCATCGGGTTTATGGATGAGCGTAGGTTTTCCTGTCTTGATTCTTGTCTCTCGATTCTTGATTCTATTTCTCATATCTAATATCTCAAATCTCATATCTAACCCCAATTCATTTCATTTTCATATACTTATTAGTTAATTTTGTAGTCTAAAAAAAACAAACACTATGTCATCAGTAGAGACTGCGTACGTAAAAAACAAAGTAAAAGACCCATCATTAGCTGCATGGGGACGTAAAGAAATAGAATTGGCCGAAGCAGAAATGCCGGGCTTAATGTCGCTTCGTGCGGAGTTTGGCGCATCTAAGCCATTAGCAGGTGCGCGTATTGCAGGTTGCCTGCACATGACTATCCAAACTGCGGTTTTAATTGAAACGCTGATTGAGCTTGGTGCAGAAGTTACCTGGTCGTCATGTAATATCTTCTCAACTCAAGATCACGCTGCTGCTGCTATTGCTGCTGCAGGTACTTCTGTTTATGCCTGGAAAGGTTTAAATGAAGAAGAGTTTAACTGGTGTATTGAGCAAACTTTGTTCTTTGGCGAAGACCGCAAACCATTAAACATGATTTTGGATGATGGTGGCGATTTAACCAACATGGTATTTGATAAATACCCAGAGCTGGTTGCCGGCATCAAAGGTTTATCAGAAGAAACCACTACCGGTGTTCACCGTTTATATGAGCGCATGAAAAACGGTACTTTGCCAATTCCTGCAATCAACATTAACGACTCTGTTACCAAATCAAAATTTGATAACAAATATGGTTGCCGCGAATCATTGGTAGATGCGATCCGTCGTGCTACCGATGTAATGATGGCTGGTAAAGTTGCTGTTGTTTGTGGTTATGGCGATGTGGGTAAAGGTTCTGCAGATTCATTGCGTAATGCAGGTGTACGTGTTATCGTTACCGAAATTGACCCTATTTGTGCTTTACAAGCTGCAATGGAAGGCTTTGAAGTTAAAAAATTAGGTACTGCTATTAAAGAAGCCGATATCGTGGTAACAGCTACAGGTAACTGTAACATTGTTCGCGAAGAGCACTTCCGTGCTTTAAAAGATAAAGCTATCGTTTGTAACATCGGTCACTTCGATAACGAGATTGACATGGCATGGTTAAACGGCGCTTATGGCAGCTCTAAAATTGAAATTAAACCACAGGTTGATAAATACACGATCGATGGCAGCGATGTTATCGTGTTGGCAGAAGGCCGCTTGGTTAACTTAGGTTGTGCTACAGGCCACCCAAGTTTTGTAATGTCGAACTCGTTCACCAACCAAACCTTAGCGCAATTAGAGCTTTGGTTACATACCGAGCAATACGAAAACAAAGTTTATACTTTACCTAAGCACCTGGACGAAAAAGTTGCCCGTTTACACCTTGCTAAAATTGGTGTAGAACTGGAAGTACTTGACAAAGATCAGGCTGACTATATCGGTGTACCGGTAGAAGGTCCGTTTAAAGCTGAGTATTACAGATATTAATTCTTTTTAGTCGAAAGGCTGAAGTGGAATTGAAAGGCTTCTGATCGTATGATCGGGAGCCTTTTTTGTTGGTGAATAAAATATAGATATCTAACCCTTGCATTTTACAAAAGTATTTAGATATTTGTCTAAATATATAATCAACCAAAGCATTGAACCTACTTTTTAAAGCATTAAACGACCAAACCCGACGGGAGATACTGGAATACCTGAAAGAGAAAGACCTGACTGCCGGTGAAATAGCCGACAAGGCCGGGCTGGTGGTGTCTGTTAAAGAAGGCCAGTTTGTTTATTACTCGTTAAACACCACGGTAATGGATGAAATGCTGAAGTGGATTTTGCAATTTAAAACTGAAAAATAACCTTATACCATCATGAAAAAGTACAATTTGAGCGATCTGCTTCTTTTAGTTATTTGGCTGCTGCCTCTTATTTATTTAGCCCTTATTTATACACAATTGCCGGCAATTGTCCCCGTGCATTTTGGCATCGGCGGTAAGCCAGATGGATATGGGCCCAAATCTGATATTATATTTCTGATGGCTTTTGTAAATGGAGCATCGGCAGTAGCTTATTTTTTAATGAAGTATCTGCCGGCCATTGATCCTAAAAAGCAGGTAAAATATGGCGAGGCCAATTTCAATAAGTTTGCGTTCGGTATTGTGTCGTTTTTATCGCTCATCTCGCTTACTATTATTTACGCCGTAATACATAAAGGCTTTAAGTACGATAACCTGGAGTTTGTGATCATTAGCCTCATGTTTGTGTTTTTGGGTAATGTGATGTACAATGTAAAGCCTAATTACTTTGTAGGTATCCGCATTCCCTGGACTTTGGAGAGCGAGGATAACTGGCGCGCCACACACCGTTTAGCTGGCAAGCTTTGGGTTGGCGGTGGTATTGTGTTGACCGGCCTCATGCTCATTATCCACGGCGAAATGGGGGAGAAGGTATTTATGTACTTTATTGCTGTGTTGGCTTTGGTGCCGATGATTTATTCGTACAATTATTTTAGAACCCATACTATAAGATAGCATCTAAGTAAAGGTGCTGTATAATAACAAAGGCCGCGATTGTATCGCGGCCTTTGTTATATGAATAATCGTTGGCTTAGCGGCTTGCTGAGTAAGTGTTTACTAAAGCACTAATATCTGCAACCTGTACGCTTTTCATGCCTCCCACTTCGTTGTGGAATTTAGAAGTGCCGCCAAATACATAAAGTTTGTTGTCAACTATGGCCGCACCGGCTGCCCGGCGGCCTTCCATGTTCGATTTTAGCTGGGTAAACTTTTGGGTATTAACATCGAAGTAGCCTAAAAAGCTTTCATCATCATAATTACCTACAACAAAAATAAGATTGCCACTGGCAACAACTGCATTGGCAGATATAGTTTGCGGTAATTTACCAACCTTATGCCAGGTGTTTGTTTTTATATCGTAAGCATTGATGCTTTGCGAGCCGCGGTGCAAAAATTCATCATAACCACCAAAAGTGTATAAAGTTCCGTTAACGATGGCGCCTGCTGCTTGCAGGTGCTCGGGCATATCGGCCAATGGGGTAAATTGCTGCGTTTGCGTATCAAATTGATACAGTAAAGACAAAGTTTGTTTACCAGATGCTGTTCCGCCGAATAAATAGATCTTATCGCCCCAGGTAACGGCGCTGGCGTAGGTTGCGGCTATAGGGTTACTAATATCGAGTGTGGTGGTGTTACCTGTGCTCATATTGATGGCTTGTACCCCTCTGAATATTTTTTTGCCGTTAGACCGGCCTCCAAATAGGTAAGTGTTTCCATTGTTGTAAGCCGCAGCAACCTGGAGTTTGTAACCCGCAGTGTTGTTAAACGTAACCCACTGGTCTGTTAGCGGATCGTACCTCAATGTGTTGGAGGTAATCCCTCCCGAAGGAACGAAGCCGTTAATAGCATAAATAAACCTGCCATCGGTAACTGTAGCGGGCCATACCAAACGGTAAGGCATATCGTGCAGGGTTTTAAAAGTTAACTGGGGCTTAGTAGTATTTTGAGCAACTGCCATGCAGGAGGTTAAAAGCAGTAAGCTAAGTGCTATGTTTTTTAAAGTTTTCATATTCAGGCTATTGGTTGTCTAAATATACTAAACATTTGTATTGGAACAATGGTTAGGCTGCAATTAAGTTGCATTAATTTTAATTGCTTGCCGTGCTGGTATTGGCTGCATTTAATATGCCCGAAATGTCGGCTACCTGTACAGATTTGGTACTGCCGCCTACAGCCATATCGTATCCTGCTTTACCGCCAAATACATAAAGTTTGTTGCCGATTACCATTGCACCGCCAGATCTGCGGGCTTTCATGTTCGATTTTAATTGGGTAAACTTATTGGTTACAGTATTGTAATAACCTAAAAAGGTGCCCTTATCATAATCGCCAACAACAAAAATAAGATTGCCAACTGCGGCTACCGTATTTGAAGACAAGGCTATAGGCAGTTTTGCAACGGTTGTCCAAACATTGGTAGAAATGTTATAAGCATTAATGGTTTTATATTTCGTGTTTAAGAAAGTTTCATAGCCGCCAAAGGTGTAAATAACCCCATTTATAATTGTGCCCGATACCTCGCCTTGCTGCGGCATATCTGCAAGCTGTGAAAAGGTTTCAGATTTCGGGTCGAAACTATAAAGTGAAGCAATTGCGTGGCCTTGGTTTGGCGCTGAACCCAAATGGCCATATTGGGTACCTCCCCAAATATAAATTTTACCATTCCACTCGGCAGAGAATGAATAGGCTGCTGAATTTGTATTAATAACATTTAATGTTTTTACGTCGCCGGTTTTAAGGTCAATACTTTTTACATCGCGCGACGTGCTTGCATTGGGCATCATGCCACCGAATACATACGCATGGCCATCTGCAGGTACATAAGCCGCGGTTGATTGTAATTTAGCTCCAGCCGCTTTGCTTACCAAAGCCCAGCTTTCATTCTCAGGGTTGTATCTTACAACACCGCTGCTAAAAGTGCCGTTAGAAGGTGCGTGCCCGTTAATTACATAAATATACTTGCCATCGGTAACTGTAGCTGGCCATACTAAGTCAACCGGCATGTCTTTAAGGTCAGTAAATTTTAAATAATTGTCTGCAGTAGTGGGGTTTGTTTGTGCCGTTGAAAGTTTGGCAACCAAAATAAGCAGAAATACTGCGAAGTTTTTAAAAGTTTTCATAGATAAAGGTTTGCTTAAACTAATTTAGGCAAATCTTTATCTATTCTGAGAAAATCTATTGTAATAATTATGTTGTTTTTTCAACTACTACCGCTGTACCATAGGCAAGTACTTCGGTAATGCCCTGCATTATTTCATTGGCATCGTAACGCATATTAATAATGGCATTAGCACCAATAGCCTGGGCATGCTGTATCAATAACTGGTATGCTTCTTCGCGGGTGTTTTCGCAAAGTTCTACATAGATAGATAAACGGCCACCAAATAAAGATTGGAACCCACCTGCAATATTGCCCAGCGCACTGCGGCTGCGCACGGTGATACCGCGAACAACGCCTAAATGTTTGGTGATTTTATAACCTTCTAAACTTGTGCTGGTTGTTATTAATGAATGATCCATGATTGATTTTTATTGATTGGATTGAAAATGAGGCGAATTGTTACTGATTAACGGTTGTAGGATTATGAATGTTTGTCCCGTATAGTTTCCGCTGGTGGGCTTATTACTTCAACTTGTCGTTGTGAGCGATAGCGTGGCAATCTCGTCGCTAGTGGTTATTCGATCGGTATAGTCAGGAGATTGCTTCGTTCCTCGCAATGTCAAGGTGTAGTATTTTCTAATTCCCTCCCTCAAACTCTTCATCAACACTTTCCCTTAAATCATACAACAACCACTGTTTATTGGCTATAGATTTTGTTTCCGATTGCAGCAGTTTAATGAAGTCATTCACGCCAACAGGTTCGTTGCCGTTACCATGGATCAGTACTATGCTTCCGGCCTGTGGTTTCTGGCCTTTAGCCAGCCAGGCATCGGTGCCGATGGGGATCAACCCGAAATCAGTAATGCTGAAAACCAATTTCTGATCAGATACTAATCCCGGGAACCGAAAAAATACTGACGGTAATAAACCATTCGCCAGCATATCTTTCTCAGTTTCTAAAACTTCGTAGTTAATGTTAGTGCCGGGTTCTAACAGGAAATTTTCCTTCAACGGCGCGCTTTTGCTTACGCGGTGATTGTAAGAGTGGTTAATCCAGGTGATATAAATTTCGTGCTTGGCCTGCATTTCTTTTAACCAGGCCAGGTCTGCCTGATGCGTGTTCATCCATAGTCCGGTTACAGAGAGGGCAACGGGTACGGGCTGTTCAACTTTTTTAAACTCGTTAAATATGTCCGTAAAAATGCGACGGTCTAATGGTTTGTGCGATGGGCATAGATCTGCTGTTAAACTAATGCCGGTCTCTTTGGGTAAACCGCGTTCTATCCCGGCATCCTGGATCATAACTGATGAATTTTCGGCCTTGCGTAATGCTTTCTGATAAGGCGTGTTTTTGAAGAAGGTTTTGGCTTCATCGGCAGTCATCGGTTTTACCGCATAAAAGCTGCTGTCGTCAATTTTGGTCTCGAGTGTTTGCGGGTTTACCAATAGGTAATAGCTTTTATTACGATCTGTAAACTTGCGGATCACCATCCAGTCCTGCGGGGCATGGTGCGCCCAGCCGAAATAAACTTTATAATCTTTAATCTGCGTGTAGCGGGCTTGTGCACCAGCTTGCAAAGTGTATATCAATAAAAAAAGCGTAAGTATTTTCAATTTCATATTAGCGGTTCAGCAGTATTTCAAAATAAAATAATCAGAAAAATGTTTGCGTTGTTAAACTGTTGTATGATATTTACCCTCGTACTTCAATATTACAACAATGACCCGATTATCTGTTAATATCAATAAAATAGCAACACTGCGTAATTCACGAGGTGGCAATAATCCCGATCTGATACAGGTTGCCAAAGATTGTGAAGCTTTTGGCGCGCAGGGTATCACCGTACATCCAAGACCAGACGAACGCCACATCCGCTATGCTGATGTTTACGCTTTGAAACAGATCTTAACTACGGAGTTTAATATTGAAGGCAATTGCGACGAGGATAAATTTGTTGAACTTGTACTGGCCAGTAAACCGCATCAGGTTACTTTGGTGCCCGATGCCTTAGGCCAGTTAACATCAAACCACGGCTGGGACACCATCACTAATAAAGTTTATTTGACCGATATGGTGAAACGCTTTAAAGATCAGGGCATCCGTGTATCTTTATTTGTTGACCCCATTGCCGATATGGTTGAAGCTGCCGCCGAAACTGGTACCGACAGGGTAGAGCTTTACACCGAAGGCTATGCCATCCATTATGCGCAAGGGCACGAATTTGCTGCTGCACCTTACATCCTTGCTGCTAAAAAAGCGCAAGAGGTGGGCTTAGGTCTAAACGCAGGGCATGATTTGGACCTGAATAACCTCAAATACTTCGCTGAAAATGTACCGGGTTTGCTGGAGGTAAGTATTGGCCACGCACTTATTAGCGATGCCTTATATTTCGGTTTAGAGAATACGATACAGATGTATTTACAACGATTATCCAGCATCCCGTCTGATGGGGAAGAGGTAGGTACTGTGGGTACAATCTAAAATTCGGGCTAAATCTGCCCATACTCTATAAAATTGGTCGTTTTTAAGGTTGGTAATAATGTTAATTCTATTGTAAGTATTGCTTTACGAATTGTTACTCAGGTAGTAAAATCTTACCTTTGCGGCATTAAAACGTGAGGGGTTCTGTACATGAGTATCAATATCAATTACCAGGAAAAATTTCAAGCCAGACATATTGCGCCTAACGAAACAGACACAGCTAAAATGCTGAAAACTGTAAAGGCCGATTCATTAGACCAGCTCATCGAGCAAACCGTGCCTGCCAAAATCAGGTTAAAGAAACCGCTTAACCTGCCTGCAGCCAAAAGCGAGTTTGATTACCTGAACACACTGAAGCAAACCGCTTCGAAAAACAAGGTGTTTAAGTCGTATATCGGCCAGGGTTATTATGATGTAATTGTACCGGGCGTTATCCAGCGCAACATCTTGGAAAACCCGGGATGGTACACCCAATACACACCTTACCAGGCAGAGATTGCACAGGGCCGTTTACAAGCCTTGTTAAACTTCCAAACCATGGTTATTGATTTAACCGGAATGGAAATTGCCAATGCATCTTTACTGGATGAAGGTACTGCCGCTGCTGAAGCCATGTTTATGCAATACAGTTTGCGTAAAAATTCTGCAGCCAACATTTTCTTCGTTTCTGAAGATGTGTTCCCGCAAACTATCGATATTTTAAAAACACGTTCTGAGCCTTACGGTATTCAGCTACAAATTGGTGATCACCGCGCGGTTGAACTAAACGATCAAATGTTTGGCGCCATAGTGCAATATCCTGCCGGCGACGGACAAGTTTACAACTACACTGATTTCGCTAATGCAGCGCATCAGAAAAATATAAAACTAACCGTAGTAGCCGACTTAATGAGTCTGGTACTATTAACGCCACCGGGACAATGGGGTGCTGATATTGTGGTTGGTACTTCGCAACGCTTTGGCGTACCGATGGGCTTTGGTGGCCCGCACGCTGCGTTCTTTGCTACTAAAGAAGAATACAAACGCTCTATCCCGGGCCGTATTATCGGTGTAACTATTGATAGCGCTGGTAACTACGCCTTACGTATGGCATTGCAAACCCGCGAGCAGCACATCCGCCGCGATAAAGCAACTTCAAATATTTGTACTGCGCAGGCATTACTGGCTATTATGGCTGGTATGTATGCCGTATATCATGGCCCGCAAGGCATTAAATTAATTGCAGAGCGTATCCACGGCTTAAGCGTATTGCTTGCTGAGTCATTAAAACAACTGGGTTACGAGCAGTTAAATGATACTTATTTCGATACCCTTAAATTTGATCTGGGTGTATTAGCCGGCCCGTTACATGGCGAAGCTTTAAACAACGAAATGAACCTGCACTACAAAGGTTCGGTAGCGACCATCTCTTTAGATGAAACTACCAATGTTCAGGACATCGAAACTATCGTTCGTTTCTTTGCCAAGGTTAAAGGTAAAACAATTAACGATGTAGCTTTCGAAGAATTGAAAGGTAGTATCGAAACCGTTATCCCAGCTGAACTACAACGTGCAGGTGAGATCTTAACCCACGCTATCTTCAACTCGCATCATTCAGAACATGAAATGCTGCGTTACATTAAATCGCTGGAGGCAAAAGATCTTTCACTTTGCCACTCGATGATCGCCTTAGGTTCATGTACCATGAAACTAAACGCAACGACCGAAATGGTACCTGTTACCTGGGCCGAGTTTAGCAAGATGCACCCCTTTGCACCAACCGATCAGGTGGGTGGTTACATGCAGATCTTTAGCGAACTGAACGATTGGTTAAGCGAAATCACCGGCTTTGCAGCCATGAGTTTACAGCCAAACGCCGGTGCACAAGGCGAGTACGCAGGTTTAATGGTGATCCGTGCTTATCATAACGATAGGGGCGATAACCACCGTAATATTGCGCTGATCCCTTCATCTGCACATGGTACTAACCCGGCTTCGGCAGCTATGGCCGGTATGAAGATCGTGGTTGTTAAATGCGACGAGCTGGGTAACATTGACGTAGCCGACCTTAAAGCCCGCGCCGAGCAATATAAAAATGAACTATCATGTTTGATGGTAACTTACCCATCAACCCATGGTGTGTTCGAAGAATCAATCATCGAGATCTGCGAAATTATCCACGCTAATGGCGGCCAGGTTTATATGGATGGTGCCAACATGAACGCACAGGTAGGCCTAACCAGTCCTGCTAATATCGGTGCCGACGTTTGTCACCTTAACTTGCACAAAACCTTCTGTATCCCTCACGGTGGTGGTGGCCCTGGCATGGGCCCAATTGGAGTAGCAGCACACTTAGTGCCTTACTTACCAGGCCACGCGGTGGTTGATATTGATAAAGGAAAATCAATCCCGGCTGTTTCTGCAGCGCCATGGGGTTCTGCATCTATCCTGATCATCTCTCACGCTTATATTGCCATGATGGGCAGCGAAGGTTTAACCAACGCAACTAAATACGCTATCCTGAACGCCAACTATATTAAATCGCGTCTGGAGGCTCATTATCCTGTGCTTTACACCGGCTCTAACGGTCGCTGTGCACACGAAATGATCTTAGATTGCCGTTCCTTTAAAAACTTTGGCGTTGAGGTTACCGATATCGCTAAACGTTTAATGGATTATGGTTTCCACGCACCAACTGTATCATTCCCGGTTGCGGGTACGGTAATGGTTGAACCAACCGAATCTGAGCCTAAACACGAGCTTGACCGTTTTTGTGATGCCATGATTGCCATCCGTTACGAGATTGACAGTGTTGAAAAAGGTATCTCTGATAAAACAGATAATCCATTAAAAAATGCACCTCACACCGCTGCTGTAATTACAGCCAATGAGTGGGAGCATCCATATACCCGCCAAAAAGCAGCCTTCCCTCTGCCTTATGTGGCGCAATACAAATTCTGGCCGTCAGTTGGCCGTGTAAACGATACCTACGGCGATCGTACTTTAATCTGCTCATGCCCTCCGTTAACGGATTATGAGTTTGAGGAAAGTGAAGTAACCACACCAGAGTTTGGTACGTGAGAATAGAATTTTCTTGAACCAGAATTTATAAAATTTATGAATTGCCAGAATTTGTTACATTCTGGCTTTTTTATTTTTGTTATTCAGAACGACAGCGAAGAACCGACCGTAAGTAGCTCATTAATGCCGATAAAACAAACACCTCATTAATAATCTTCTTCGATCTGCAAGTGGCTATACAGGGTGAAGAAGATTCCTCGTTCCTCGGCATGACGGGTTTATAGTATGGCTTACACCAACCCCTCATCCTCCAAATAATCCCTCACCTCCCTAAAATCTAAAAACAACCGATCGGCAATATTCAAATTAGGATGCTCTTCTGTATTGCTTTGAATAACAAAACAAGTTAGCCCAGCTGCCTTGGCGGATTTTAACCCGTTGATAGTATCTTCAAAAGCGATGCATTCATCTTTAGTGAAACCCAACTTTTCAACACAAACATTATAACTCTCGGGGTCGGGTTTGCTTTTGGTAACCTCACTACGGGTAATGATGAGTTTGAAATATTTATCCAGACCATTGCGCTCAAAAATGGCATCCACATCTTTCCGCGGACTTGATGTTACCAGGGCCATGGTTAAGCCCTTCGATTCAAAGAAGTCCATCACCTCGGTTACATAAGGCATCAGGTTAACATCTTTTGTTTTCAGGCGCTCCAAGGTTAAAGCTTCGCGGCGTTCAATTAATTCTTGTAAAGGAATTGGGATGTTAAACCGGTGTATTAACGTCTGTGCATTTTTCGGTAAGGGAATACCTGCATGGTTTTTCAGCCACTCTTCGTAAGTTAATTTACCTCCCCATTCTGCCAGAATTTCATTCCAAAGTTCATAATGAAAGTATTCCGAATCAATCAGTGTTCCATCCAGATCAAATAATAGCGCTTTAAGTTTAGGCATGGTAGCTTGTATTTATGTTTTAAAGTAAAGCATAAATAATAACTATTAACGCTTTGGATTTTCTATTCCATAATCATTTATCAATTTTAATAGTACCCCATTAGTCCAGCCGAAACCATCTTGTAATGGATATTCGCCGCCGCCTGCGATAGCGCCGTGGCTTTCTAAATCATATTTTTCTAAAAGCTTGCCTGTTTGCTTAAAGCCTGTGGTGTTTACTTTGATCCAACGCAAGGCTATTACTTTAGCTAAACTATCCTGATGGTAATTTTTTAACCCCATAATAGTGATGTACTGCAACGGTGCCCAGCCGTTTGGCCTGTCCCACTGCTGGCCGGTTTTAAGCAGGGTGGTAGATACACCGCCTGATTGCAGGAACTTATGTTCTACCAAATCGGTAACTTTTTGTGCCTGCTGCTGATCTGCCATCTCGAAATACAGCGGGAACGTAGTGGAGATATTAATTAACGGTGATTGAGTTTTTAGCTTCCAGTTGTAATCTACATAACAGTTGGTGCTATTGTCCCAGCAGTATTTATTAATAGCCGCTTTACGTTTATAAGCTTTAGCCAGGTACAATGATGCCAGCTTTTTATTACCCTTTAACTGGTACGACTTGGCGATTACGGTTTCGAGGTGATACATCAAACAATTTAAATCAACAGGGATTAGGTTGATAGTTTGGATGGTGTACAGGTTCTTTCCATCGGCCAACCAACGGCTGCTGAAATCCCAACCCGACTCGGCTGCCGCGCGCATGTTACGGTAAAGATCTCCCGGTTTCTGTTCGCTCTTTTTGGCTTCCAGTACGTCTTCCCTATACGATTCTTCGCGGGGCTGATTACTGGCATCGTAATAGCGGTTAAGCAAAGTACCATCATCGAGGCGCACAACATGTTCAGTTGCGTTGCCTGATTTTAATGCATCGCTGCTGTGCATAAAGTATTGGTATTCTTTTAATAATTCGGGTTGATAAGTAACCAGGGCCTTTGGCCCTTTAGTTTTCGCCAGTAATTCCACCATCATAGAAAAAAAAGGAGGCTGCGAACGGCTGAGATAATAGGTGCGGTTACCGTTAGGAATGTGGCCATAAGTATCGATGAGGTAGGCGAAGTTTTTAACTTCATCCTCAACTACCTTGTAGCGGTGGCTTTCTGCAAGCCCCAGCATGGTGAAGTAAGAATCCCAGTAATAAACTTCGCGGAAACGGCCACCAGGAACCACATAAGAATGGGGCAGAGGGATAAGCGAGGTGCCTTTAACGGTATCGGCTACGCGTTGTAGAACAGTCCAGAGGGTATCAATATGCTTGCGGATGCCTGCATTAATATCGCTCTTAAACGGTGTGCTGTTGGTAGCGGGTGCATTGAAGTTCTGCTTTACAAATGCATCGAGGTTAAAATCGGGCTTATTCTTTAAGGCTTCATAATCCTTCAATATTTTTTCGGGCGACCGGCGCGGCGATGCATCGGGGAAGGTTTTGCCATCGGGATATATTTTTTGCATCTGCACGGCTTCAAATAAATCGCCGTATAATTGTGCAGGTGATTTCGGTTGCGCTTGTGCCAGGTAAATACAGCAATTCAGTATCAGTAGGGCCAGTATCTTTCTCATAAGTGTTTTTCTCCTTGGTATTAACCAATCTTGTGGCCAATTGTCAGCAGAAAGCAAAAAATAATAATACATGTTGCAACATCTATTTTTTGCATTACCTTTGTGTCACAATTTTGAAACAAAGAAAAAATGAAAGCACTTAAATCAATCGCTGCAGCCTTAGTAGTAACAAGCATGTTTGCTTTTACAGCAGCTAAAAACGAAACTTATAAAGTAGACACTCAAAAAAGCAATATCGAGTGGACAGGTAAGAAAATTGGTGGCGAGCACAAAGGTACTATCAAAGTATCTGGCGGTGCTGTAGTTATTAATAGCAAAGCACCTGTTAGCGGTAACTTTACTATCGATATGAAATCAATTGCTAATACCGACTTAACTGATGCTGATTATAATGCAAAATTAGTTGGCCACTTAAAATCTGATGATTTCTTCGGTGTTGACAAATATCCAACTGCAACATTTGTAGCTACTAAAATTACCCCAGCTGGTAACGGTGTTGCAAACGTAACCGGTAATTTAACCATCAAAGGCACAACCAACCCAATCAGTTTCCCTGTTAATTACACAGTTAACGGCAATACTTTAACTGCAGTTGCTAAAGGTGTAGCAGTTGACCGCGCTAAATACAATGTTAAATATGGCTCAAAAAGCTTCTTCGAAAGCATTGGCGACAAAGCAATTGAAGATAACTTTATCTTAGATATTACGCTTGTAGCCCAAAAATAATTGACTTAATTATAAGTTTTTATGCAAAAACCCGGAATAAAAATTTGTTCCGGGTTTTTTATTTATCACATTTGATAATAAAACCTTTTATTTGCTATTGGCGTATAAACATCTATATGAGTAATAATCCCCGTTCCGTTAGTATTTTGCTTGTTGACGATGATGAGATAAACAACTTTATCTCCATTAAACTAATTAAAAAAGCATTAGTCAGCAGTGAAATAAAGGCTTGCCTTAATGGGAAGTTTGCTATTGATGAACTGCTGAAGATGCAGGCAAGTGGCACAGAAAATTTGCCGGACTATATCCTACTGGATATAAATATGCCCTTAATGAACGGGTGGGAGTTTTTAGATGAGTACAAAAGGTTAAATATTGACCCGGAGGGTAAATCAAAAATCTTTATTATTTCTTCATCAGTGTTCAGCAATGATATTAACAAGGCAAAATCTTATACCCTGGTAAAAGATTTTATCTCGAAACCGCTAAACATCGACAAGATCCGCGAATTGTTTGAAGCAGAAAAGCACGCTTAATTTCTAATACATCTTAATGCTTTTAAAAATATAAGGCCTCAATATTTATTGAGGTTTTTTTGTTTGATAAATTATTAATCGTAATATTGCGATATAATGGGAACTACTAAGACAGAAATATTTTCTGAGGAGCAAAACAGACTGGCATTATTGCTTAAAGCAATAGCGCACCCGGCCCGTATTGCCATTTTGCAGCATATTATTACAGCTAACGCCTGCATATGTGGCGACTTGGTAGAAGAATTAGGTTTAGCGCAAGCCACCATTTCGCAGCATTTAAAAGAATTGAAAAACGCCGGGATTATACAAGGCACTATTGAAGGCGTTAAAGTTTGCTATTGCATTGAGCTTAAAACATGGAAACTGCTCCAGGCACGGTTAGGCGAATTCTTTGGGGCGTATAAAGGTGAAACCGGCTGCTGTTAAAATTTTTTAATTAAATCAATCGTAATATTACAATAAATAGAAGGTATGAATATAGGAGAATTAATGAACTGGCAGACTTTTAAAGAAAAGTTATTGCAATACCCGGAGCTTACCCTGCAATTTCAATACGCTGCTGATATCTGGGTAGATGCTTCATATCATATAACCGAGATTAAACAAGCTCCCATTACCTCGGTAGATTGCGGCGGGAAGATGAACAGCTGGACAGAGGTTATCATGCAATTATGGGAACCTGCGGATGGTGACGATAGCCGTGCCATGCAGGTGAACAAAGCTTTGTCAATCATCCAACTGGTTGAAAAAACATTACCCTTAAATCCATTGGCAATTGTAAAGATAGAATTTGGGAATTCGCAGTTTGACACCCGCCAGATGTATCCTGGTGATATGATTGTTCAAGATGAAAACTTCATCGTCGATCTCAATCCTGATTTTACACAATGCAAAGCAATAAGCAGGGGAGGCAGTTGTGGCACCAATGATAAAGGCGAAGAGTGTTGTACGCCTGCTACCACGGAGGCTAAGCCTAAAGTACAGCTGGTAAACCTGGCTACAAACAGTCCTGCTTGTGCACCGGGTTCAGGTTGTTGTTAAAATGTTAGCCAAACTGATTAGATATAAAAAGCCGCTTGTAATTACCATGTCGGTGTTGGTATTGCAGCTCATTTTTGGCTGGGATGCCAAGTTCTGCATCATCAACATCATTTGGTTATTGCCTTTAAATAAATAAAATGAAAAAAATACTAGTACTATGTACCGGCAACAGTTGCAGAAGCCAGATTGCCGAAGGTTATCTAAGAGCATTTGCAGGCGATAAGGCAGAAGTTTACAGCGCCGGGATAGAAACCCATGGTGTAAACACACGCGCCATTGAAATTATGAAAAGGGACGGCATAGATATATCGGCACATACATCCAATAACATCAATGAGTATATGGATGTTAATTTCGATTATGTAATTACCGTTTGCGATAATGCAAAAGAAAGCTGCCCATATTTTCCTTCAAAAGCCGTAAAACTACACTACAACTTCCCCGATCCGGCCAAAGCTACAGGTACGGAAGAACAGGTGATGGAAGCTTTTCGCGAGGTACGCGAGCAGATTAGAAGTTATACGCGGAACTTTGTGAATGAGAATTTTAGGTAAAGAGGGCATTTAATAATACACCTACAGCTTTGAGAGCCTACCCCTTATTAAAGCTGGTGGTATTAGCAATGCCTTTGCCTTCCCCTAAATAGGGGAAAACTACTGTCAATGCAACTTGCAAAAACGCAAATAAGGGGTATAATTTAGATATGTAATAGACACGCAACCACTCACCTAATCAACCATGCACCTACGCCGGTGTCTCTGTGCTGGCGCGAGCGTGTCGCTCGTGTCCAACCTACGCCGGTGTCACCGTAAAAGCATCATGCTCCGATAATTGTACATTACCAATCGGCATATTCTTCGCATGGTAAAATAAG
Organism: Sphingobacteriaceae bacterium; assembly: GCA_903644075.1. GTDB lineage: Bacteria > Bacteroidota > Bacteroidia > Sphingobacteriales > Sphingobacteriaceae > Mucilaginibacter. Next base: position 24,239 of record CAHJXH010000019.1, read on the forward strand.
CAGGTCCAACCCTCGGCTGCTGCTTTGTGGCCGTAAATATCGCGCAGTTCCATAGCCTTACGGCCGTCAAAATCGTATTTGGCAATGAATTTACGTAATAGCTGCTCTGGCTCAGGCAGCTCATCTCCACCAAAAAATACTTTTTTGCCTTCTATATCAAACCAGAAAACCTGGTGAAAAGGGCAATGCCCGCCCGATAGCTCGTAATTAATGCCTGGCATATATTCGCCCGAACCTTCAAGGAAAGTAACATCAGCAGATCGCCGTAACGACTCAAAAATCTCCGGGCGGTATGAGTATGATTTACCCGCAAAAGCGGTTTCCCATTCGCTGCGTTGTATCACGTGCTCGGCTTGCGGAAAGCTGGGGTGCAGGCGGCCGTTCTCTTCGTATACCAAGCCGCTGGCATGGTCGTAGTGCAGGTGAGACATCAGTACCTTGGTCACATCCTGCGGGTCGAAGCCATGCTTGCGGATGTTTTTGTGGAGAATTAATTCACCATCCTCCGCTTTCATGCCTAAACCGGTATCCAATACCATCAGGTCTTTTTCAGTCTTGATTAAAAAAGGGTTGACATGGATAAATATAGAGCCGGGGCGCGATTTAGCATCGTCCTTGGCGGGGTCGAAGGGAATAAACTTTTTTGTAGAATCAACCGAATATGAACCTTCTCCCAATGCAAAAACTTCCATGTTATATTATATATGCTTTTTTGACCTTACCTTTGTTTGTTAAATTAACCGGATAATTATATCATTACGGTTTAAACACACAAAGATATGCAAAAACGGTGGTCGGTGCGCGAAATGCCGGATCAGGGAAATGTAGAAAAGCTGGCTTCCGAACTAAACATCGATCCGGTACTGAGTGCTATACTGCTGCAACGCGGTATTGCCGATTTTGAAGAAGCACGTTTCTTCTTCCGTCCCGATATTCGCCACCTGCACGATCCTTTCCTGATGGCTGATATGGAAAAGGCCATCAACCGGATAGAAACTGCCATCCAGAACAACGAAAAGATCATGATCTACGGCGATTACGACGTAGATGGCACCACGGCAGTATCTATCGTTTACAGTTTTTTCAAAAAATTGACCGATAATATCGAATACTATATCCCGAACCGCTATACCGAAGGTTACGGAATTTCGACCCAGGGGATTGACTACGCTGCTGAAAATAATTTCGACCTGATCGTGGCTTTAGATTGCGGCATCAAATCAGTAGATAAAATTGCACATGCGAATGATCTGGGTGTAGATTTTATTATCTGTGATCACCATTTACCCGGAGAAGAACTACCTGCCGCTATAGCTGTGCTCGATCCCAAACGTAGCGATTGCGAATATCCATACAAAGAACTTTCAGGCTGTGGTATTGGCTTTAAACTGATACAAGCTTACGCCGAAAAGAACGGCATCCCTTTCGAAGAAATAAGCTGCTACCTCGACCTGGTAGCCATTAGCATAGCCTGCGATATTGTACACGTTACCGGCGAAAACCGCACACTGGCACATTATGGTTTACAGCAGTTAAATACCAACCCATGCACCGGTGTTAAGGTACTGATGGAAGTTGCAGGCCGAAAAGAAAAAGTAAACATCTCTGATGTGGTATTTCTCATCGGTCCGCGTATTAACGCTGCGGGCAGGATTGATGATGCCAAGCACGCTGTGGCTTTATTAATTGCTGATTCTATTGAAGATGCCCGTGAGAAAGGTGCGTTGATCAATATCCAGAATACCGAGCGTAAGGGGCACGATCTATCTATCACAGACGAAGCCCTGAATATTATCAAACAAAACCAGGTATTGATCGACCGAAAATCGACCGTGGTTTTTAATGAAACCTGGCATAAAGGGGTTATCGGGATTGTGGCATCTCGCCTGACCGAGAAATACTATCGCCCAACCGTAGTGCTTACGCGCTCTAACGGGCACGTAGCTGGTTCTGCAAGGTCTGTGGTAGGGTTTGACCTGTACGAAGCTTTGAGTGGCTGTAGCGACCTGCTAACGCAGTATGGCGGGCATAAGTATGCGGCAGGCTTAACTATGCCGCCTGAGAATGTGCCTGCATTTATGGATCGCTTTGAAGAAGTGGTAGGCATGACCATTACCCCCGAGCAGTTAATACAGGAAATACGGATCGATGCCGAAATAAAATTAGATCAGATCGATAGTAAGTTTTTCCGTGTATTGAGCCAGTATGGCCCATTCGGTCCGGAGAATATGACGCCGGTATTTTTATCACGCGGGGTAAGCATTCACGGTCAGCCATCTGTAGTAGGGGCCGATCATTTAAAAATGTGTGTAATGCAGCAAGGTTCGGCTATATTTGATTGCATTGCCTTTGGGCAGGCCGGCGGTTGGCTGATGGATTTAAAAAGAGGCTTGCCTTTTGATATTTGTTATTGCATTGAAGAACATGTTTGGCGCGATAAGCGTTCAATCCAATTAAACATTAAAGGGATTAGATTAAGCGATCAATAATTCCGTTTATAAACCCGGCCGCCGTATTGGTAAAAGGCCTAAATTTAAGATATGATATTACGTGCCGAGCACCTGGTAAAAAAGTATAAACAGCGTACCGTTGTTAATGATGTATCATTTGATGTTGCACAGGGCGAAATTGTAGGTTTGCTTGGCCCTAATGGTGCGGGTAAAACCACATCGTTTTATATGATTGTGGGTTTAATTAAACCCAATGAAGGCCGCATTTATTTAGACGAAAAAGATATAACCACCGACCCGATGTACCGCCGTGCCCAAAAAGGGATTGGCTATCTGGCACAGGAGGCTTCTATTTTTAGAAAGCTATCTGTAGAAGATAATATCAAAGCTGTATTGGAAATGGGTAATATGCCTAAAGATAAGCAGCAGGATAAATTGGAAGAGCTGATTGACGAGTTTAGCTTGCACAAAGTACGCCGCAACCGTGGTGATTTATTATCGGGTGGCGAGCGCCGCCGTACCGAGATTGCCCGCGCACTGGCCGCCGAGCCTAACTTTATTTTATTGGATGAGCCGTTTGCAGGGGTTGACCCGATTGCGGTTGAGGAGATCCAGGCGATGGTAGCTAAATTGAGGCACCGTAACATCGGCATCCTGATTACCGACCACAATGTGCAGGAAACCTTATCCATTACCGACAGGGCTTATTTGCTGTTTGAGGGTAAGATCCTCGAATCGGGTATACCAGAGGTATTGGCCGCTAATGAACTGGTACGTAAAGTGTATCTTGGAGCAAACTTTGTTTTGAAGAGAAAGACCTTTTTATAAGCCTGAAACTAACATATGACACTCATTAACTCCGTTGCTACCTGGCTCATGAAGAAACGCATGCACCAGATAGAGCTTTTTATGAAGTACCCCAACGAGGTGCAGGAGGAGTGGTTTGAAAAATTAATATCGGCAGCAGAGAATACAGAATGGGGGAAACTGCATCATTATAAAAGCATTAGCACCTTACAAGAGTTTAAAGAACGGGTACCGATACAAAATTACGATACCCTGAAACCATACATAGAGCGCATGCTCAAAGGCGAGCAAAATGTGCTTTGGCCTTCGGAGATTAAATGGTTCGCCAAATCATCAGGCACTACAAACGATAGGAGCAAGTTTATCCCAGTAAGCGAAGAAGCGTTGGAAGAATGCCATTTTAAAGGCGGTAAAGACATGTTAACCATGTACTTTAACAACCGCCCCGACTCTAAACTATTTACAGGAAAAATTCTGACGCTTGGTGGCAGCCACCAGGTGAGCCAGCTCAATGCCGATACTTTTTTTGGCGATCTATCGGCGGTGATTATGAAAAACCTGCCGCTTTGGGCGCAGTTTTATCGTACGCCACATCTGGATATTGCCCTGCTCGAGAACTTTGAAGAGAAGATAGAGAAAATGGCCCATGCCACTATCGACTCCAATATGACCGGCATCAGCGGTGTACCTACCTGGAACATCCTGCTGTTTAAACGAATTTTAGAAATTACCGGGAAGGATAACCTGTTAGAGGTTTGGCCTAACCTCGAATTATATTTTCACGGTGCGGTTAACTTCACACCTTATCGCGAACAGTTTAAAAAACTGATTCCCGACCGCGAAATGTATTACCTCGAAACCTATAACGCAACAGAAGGTTTCTTCGGGATACAGGATCTGGAAGAACCGGGCGAAATGCTGCTGATGTTGGATTACGGCATTTTTTATGAGTTTTTACCAATAGAAGATCTGGGCAAACAAAACCCGCAGACTTTAACATTGGATGAAGTACAGATGGGCGAAAATTACGCGCTCATCATAAGCACCAATGCCGGCTTATGGCGATATATGATAGGTGATACCATCCGGTTTACATCACTGGAGCCGTTCCGTATCCAGATAACCGGTCGAACCAAACACTACATCAATGCCTTTGGCGAAGAAGTAATTGTTGACAATGCCGACCGTGCGCTGGAAGAAGCCTGCCGCCAAACCGGTGCCATTGTGCAGGAATATACAGCCGGCCCGGTTTATTTTTCAGATAATAAGGCCGGTAGCCATGAGTGGATCATCGAGTTTGAGAAAAAGCCCGCAGAGTTTGAACGCTTTGTTGATCTGCTGGATGAAAGCCTGCGCAAAATTAACTCCGACTATGATGCCAAGCGCTTTAAAGATATGGCCCTGCACCGCCCGCTGGTGCATGTAGCCCCTCGCGATACCTTTTTTAAATGGATGAAAGAGAAGGGTAAACTAGGTGGGCAACACAAGGTTCCGCGCCTGGCTAATAACCGCGAATACATCGAGAGTATTTTAAAGTACCTCAACTAATAACAAATCTTGATTCTTTGGGCAGCAATGCGTATTTTCATAGCCATGAAAAAAATATTTCTGCTACTGATATTCTCAATATGCAGCTATAGTGTTTTTTCACAAACCACTGTCCCCGATTTTGTACCCAATCTGCGTTACGTAGGCCACATTGATACCCTGTTAAGAAGTCACGTAAAGCAATTCGATCTCATCATCGCCTTCAGGGTACACTATGGTTGGAAATACGAATCTGAATACCATTTACTGGTGCTTAACAACGGGCACTGGCAAAAAATGAACTTTCATAACAAGCGTGGCAGTTTAGCCAAATATGATCCGCCTGTACCTGTTCCTGATAGGTATAAAGGAGAGGCTGATTCATTATATTCAAAAATGTTAGCCAACAATGTACTTACGATAGATGATGACGATGTTTATCCAGCCTGCGCAGAGGCAGACACCGTGATAAACGGCAGGCACCGTAAATTTAAGGTTGGTATTGATAATGCTGCGGCCTACTCGTTCTGGTTTATCAGGGCCGATAAAACGCGCCAGCTTTATTTCTATGCGCCAGAATATTTTATCCAGTACTGCTCACCATATTGGGACAGGCGTAATGCTATTGATATAATTACGCTATTTACCCGCAACTGGTAATTACTTTTTCTTGATTACGCTCACCTCGCCGCTGGTCTCCATATAAATTTCGCTTACTTCGTTCAGGGTTTTAACGTTTGCTTGCTGGCGTACATCGCTCAGGATATCTTTTTCGCTCAATAAACTTTTTTCAAGGTTTTCTTCGTGAAGCTGCCCGTTTCGATATAGGGAGATCTCGTCGCCTTTAATTAACTGGCCTACTGCTTTACTTTTAATGCTGATCCATGCCAGCCCCCGGTGCAAGAGCACCAATACCAGGCAACAAACCACAGTAGGCACAAATGGCGATGCACCAACCACCGCACGGCTTAACACAGCGCCTAAAATAATCGCCGAGGTATTATCAAAAGCTGACCGCTTACCGAAAGTTCGCCTGCCAGATATACGTATTAAAGCGAGTGTAATAAAGAATATCACAAACGCGCGGCTGCTCATCTGCAACGTATCCAGATCGCGGCCCTCACCAAATAGTTTATAAAGTAAAAGCTCCATGACGCATGTGAAGAAACCGTTACGTTAGCATTGAGAAAATGTTAACTGCTTCTACAGCTTCTTTTACATCGTGTACCCGTAAAATGTTTGCGCCTTTTGTTAAGGCAATGGTATTTACTACGGTGGTGCCGTTTAAAGCATCAGCAGCGGTGCCACCGGTTATGTTATAGATCATCCGCTTGCGCGAAACACCAACCAGTACAGGAAGGCCTAATATATCAAAATCGTGCATGCGGCCGAGTAGCTCATAACTCTGCTCACTCTTTTTAGCAAAGCCGAAGCCGGGATCGAGGATCACATCTTCAACACCAAGCTTTTTTAACTCTGCATATTTCTGTTGCAGGTAATCGAAAACTTCTGTAAAAATATCGTTGTAATCTGTCAGCTGCGTCATGGTTTGCGGGGTGCCGCGCATATGCATCAGGATGTAGGGGACTTGCAGGCGGGCAACGGTCTCGAACATTTGCTCATCTAATTGTCCGCCCGAAATATCATTGATAATATGTGCGCCGCCTTTAATGGCAGCTTCGGCAACAGAAGCCCGGAAAGTATCGATAGATAAAACAGCCTGCGGAAATGCTGCAGAAATAGCTTCAACGGCAGGTAATAATCGGTCCATTTCTTCCTGAGCCGAAATATCAATAGCACCGGGGCGCGATGAGTAAGCGCCGAGGTCTAAAAAGGCAGCACCATCGGCCAGCATTTTTTCGGCTTGCTGCAGGGCATCGGTGGCATGGGGCTTGCGGCTTTGGTCGTAGAATGAATCGGGGGTAAGGTTAATAATGCCCATCACTTTTGGGGTGCTTAGGTCAATGAGTGTTCCGCCTGCATTCAGGGTTGTCTTTTTGCGAAAATATGTATCTTTAGCCATTGCCTTTGGGATGATATTTTATCCCTCGCGGCAAATATCGAAGAAAATTTTAACACTACCGTTTTGAGTAAAACTACAGCCGAATACGACGCAGTTATTAATGTATGCAAGGGTTTATTTATGAAAAAAACTCGCGACTACGGCACTGCATGGCGTATTTTAAGACTACCATCCATAACCGACCAGATTTTTATTAAAGCCCAGCGCATCCGCACGCTCGAAGAAAAAAAAGTTTCGAAAGTGGGCGATGATATTACCGGCGAGTATATCGGCATTGTTAATTATTGCGTTATAGCCATGATGCAATTAGAATGCGGTAACGAAACTTCGACAGAACTGGCACCCGACCATGTGGAGCAATTATTTGATGCCAAGGTAAAAGAAACCCAGGAACTGATGTTTGCCAAAAACCACGACTACGGCGAGGCTTGGCGCGATATGCGCATCAGTTCATTAACCGATCTGATACTGCAAAAGATCTTCCGCGTTAAGCAAATAGAAGATAACAAAGGCTTGACCGAAGCTTCTGAAGGTGTGAAAGCCAATTACCAGGACATGCTGAACTATGCTGTTTTTGCATTAATAAAATCGGATGTAAAATGAAGGTATTAGTTTGGGTTTGCCGTATAGCCGTGGGCTTGCTGTTTATATTTTCGGGCTTGATAAAGGCTAATGACCCGCTGGGGTTCTCTTATAAACTGCAGGAATACTTCGAAGTATTTCACATGATGTTTTTAAACCCGCTGGCTTTAACCGCGGCTATTACCTTATGTGCCTTAGAAATATTGCTGGGCTTTGCCTTGTTAATTGGTATTCGTGCTAATGCGGTAGCCTGGGGATTGTTGCTGCTGATCATCTTTTTCGGTTTCCTAACCTTTTACTCGGCATTCTTTAAAGTGGTGCAAACCTGCGGTTGTTTCGGCGATGCCATCCCGCTTACGCCTTGGCAATCCTTTAGTAAGGATATGTTATTGCTTGCTTTAGTGCTGGTGATATTTGCTAATCGTAGAACTATTTTGCCTTTGTTTAATCCATCGGTAGGTAA
>CAHJXH010000020.1 GCA_903644075.1 Sphingobacteriaceae bacterium
TATAAAATCCGGGGCCTCTAAGGGTGCAATGACATGTTTGAAAATCAGCCACTTAATAAACATGTCATGGGTAACTTGTTTCAGGACCCCACAGGACAGGTCTGCGCTTTCTAAGTATGCAATATACAATGTACTACCCGCTCAACCCTAAACCCGGGTGAAGCGGATACCCGCCAATGTCATTAAGTTAAGAAACTCACTTTCTCGGTGTAGCTTTTTAGCCCCACCTAAATCCTCCCCGGAAGGGAGGACTTTAAAAATTAATAAGTGAAAAGTTAAAGTCTCCCCAACCGGGGGAGATTTAGAGGGGGCTTTATGCTTTTGTTTTCCTTAACTTAACGACATTGGGATACCGGCCTGTGATTAAGGCCTGTGCAGTATAAACGGAACACGGGGGTGTGTAACCGATGAGCAATAGCACTGATTTACAAGCTACTTGTACAAACCCCTCCTGCCAACACACAATTCTGCCCGCCCCTCCCGGAGGGGGATATTGTTGCCTGTTACCTCATACCACTATTGCGCTACTTGTATATCGCAGAAGATATTTCGCTATCGCTCAATATGACAAAAACGGAAATCCCTCCAGGCATCCCAACGTCCTTAATCCTTTCTACTTCATCCCCCCTTAATATTCCTCATTTCTCTGCCAAAAACGCCCTGAAAAACTATTAGTAAAAAACGTTTTAGGTTTATTGAAAAAATCCCTACATTTGCGGGCTAATTATCGCTCATTGAAATCGTTAAAAACATATTCGATTCCTTTTACAGGCCTTAAGCTTGGGAAGCATCTTTTTGAGTATGCTATAACAGATGCTTTTTTCGAAGAGCTTGATTATTCGCTGGTAAAAAAGGCTGACCTTTTATGTAAGGTTGAGTTGGATAAGCAGGAAACTATGCTGATCCTCACTTTTGATATCACGGGTACTATCGGGCTTAATTGTGATAAGTGCTTATCACAATATCCGCAGCAAGTGGCTATACACGAGCAGCAGATAGCCAAGTTTGGCGAAGAAGAAATAGACGAGGATGCGGAAATTATCACCCTGAAGAAAAACGATTTTGAAATAAACGTTGCAGGGTTAATATATGAATATGTAACCGTTTCTGTGCCGTTTTTTGCACGGTGCAGCGACGAGGGGAATACCCCATATTGTGATAAAGAAATGCTCGAGCGGTTGAATAAACTTGCATCGGGCGAGAGTGAAACAAATAATGAGCAGCATGATCCACGGTGGGATGCACTCAAAAAATTTAAATGATCATAAAATAACGTTATGGCACATCCGAAACGAAAAATTTCGAAATCAAGAAGAGATAAGCGCAGAACGCATTACAAGGCAGAAGCTCCGGGTTTAACAACATGTCAAACTACTGGCGCAGTGCACTTACCACACAGAGCTTATACTGTTGATGGTAACATTTACTACAACGGTAAAGTTCTTGTTGAAAAAACTGCTGTAGCTTAAGTTAATTTTCTGGAATGAAGATTGGCTTGGATATTATGGGCGGTGATTACGCTCCCAAAGCAACTGTTTTAGGGGCAATTGAAGCACGTAAAGTATTATCAGCAGATCATCAGCTTGTACTCATTGGGGACAAGCCTACCGCTTTAGCGCTGCTCGAAGAGCAGGGTTTTAGTGCTGATAATTTTGATTTTGTGCATACCACAGAAGTGATAGGTATGGGCGAACATCCAACAAAAGCCATTGTACAAAAACCTGATTCGAGCATTAGCGTAGGCTTTAAAATGCTTAAAGAAGGGTTAATTGATACATTTTCATCTGCTGGAAACACAGGCGCCATGCTTGTGGGTTCTGTATTTAGCGTAAAAAGTATTCCGGGCGTAATTCGCCCTGCCATGGCATCCATTGTACCCAAACTGAAAGGCGGTTTGGGTATTTTGTTGGATGTAGGTGCCAATGCCGATTGCAAACCAGAAACACTGGTACAATTTGGCGTATTGGGAAGCATTTATGCAGAACTTATTTACAACGTAAAATCTCCCCGCATTGCCCTTGTTAATATTGGCGAAGAGGAAGAGAAGGGCAACATGCTTGCCCTGGCCACTTATCCTTTAATGAAGGAAACCAAGCTGTTTAATTTTGTGGGTAATGTGGAAGGCCGCGATATTTTTAGCGATCATGCAGATGTAATTGTTGCAGATGGCTTTACGGGCAATGTGATATTGAAAATGGCTGAGTCCTTTTACGTGATTACCATGAAAAAAGGGCTGAGGGACGAGTTTTTCGATCGCTTTAACTATGAGCAATATGGTGGCAGCCCAATTTTGGGTGTTAATGCGCCGGTTGTAGTAGGGCACGGTATCTCAAACCCTAAGGCTATTAAAAACATGGTACTTTTATCAAGAGATATGGTGGAGAGCGGTTTGATTGAAAAAATAAAACAGGCTTTTCAGTAACAAGATATTTTAATATAAAATGCAAAAAATATACGCTGCTATTACAGCTGTGAATGGTTACGTGCCCGAATACGTACTTACTAACCAGGAGCTGGAAGCAATGGTTGATACTAACGACGAATGGATTACCAGCCGTACAGGTATCAAAGAACGCCGTATTTTAAAAGGCGAAGGCCTGGCCACTTCTGACCTGGCCGTACCGGCCGTTAAAGGCCTGCTCGAAAAACGGGGCATCGGCGCAGACGAAATTGAACTCATTATTTTTTGTACCACCACACCCGATATGCCTTTCCCGGCTACGGCAAACATTTTGGCTGACAAAGTAGGTGCTACAAATGCCTGGGGTTATGATCTTAATGCGGCTTGTTCAGGGTTTTTATTTGGCCTGGCAACCGGCGCTTCATTTATTGAAAGTAGCAGGTACAAAAAGGTATTAGTAGTGGGTGGCGATAAAATGTCGTCTATCGTTAACTATAAAGACCGTGCTACCTGTATCATTTTTGGTGATGGCTGTGGCTGTGCATTGCTGGAACCTAATGCCGAAGGCCTGGGTATCCAGGATTCTGTTTTAAAGAGCGAAGGCTCCGGACGCGATTTTCTGAATATGAAAGCCGGCGGTTCATTAAAACCGGCAAGTCATGAAACCGTTGATGCCGATGAACATTATGCTTTTCAGGAAGGCCGTACAGTATTTAAATTTGCTGTAACCAACATGTCTGATGTTGCTGCAGAAATTATGGAACGCAACAGCCTTGTTGCCGACGATATTGCCTGGTTAGTGCCTCATCAGGCAAATAAACGTATTATAGATGCTACTGCTAACCGTATGGGTATAAACTCAGAAAAGGTTATCATTAACATAGAGCGTTATGGCAATACCACCAACGGTACTATACCGCTTTGTTTGTGGGAATGGGAAAACAAGTTTAAAAAAGGCGATAACCTGGTTTTAGCTGCTTTTGGCGGCGGGTTTACATGGGGTTCTATGTACATCAAATGGGCTTATTAACCTTCTGCCAACTTTTTTCGTTTAAATTGTTATAACTTAGATATTTAATCTTTATCCAAAACCAATTTTCCTTAAACATGGATATTAAACAAATTCAGGATTTGATTCGCTTTGTTTCCAAAGCTGGTGTAAGCGAAGTCTCAATTGAGCAAGAAGAATTTAAGATCACGATAAAAACACAACAGGCCCCAACCTATGTTAACGCCACTATCCCGGCATTACCTACGGCTGCACCTGCTGCTGCCCCGGTAGCAACTGTTGTTGAGCATACAACTGCCCCGGCCGAAGCGCCTGCCGCTGCCGATGTATCAAAATACATCACCATTAAATCGCCAATGATCGGTACTTTCTACCGTTCATCAACACCAGAAAAACCATCGTTTGTAAACGTGGGCGATGAAATTAAAACAGGTACTGTATTGTGTATCATCGAAGCCATGAAACTATTTAATGAAATAGAATCAGAAGTTTCGGGCCGTATCGTAAAACTATTGGTTGATAATGCATCACCAGTTGAGTACGACCAACCATTGTATTTAGTAGAACCTATGTAAGTTGAGTATATTAAGTTATTTGTTGATTAAGTGAGGAGTTACTAATCAACCTAATCAACTCAATAAACCACTTAACTAAAAAACAACATGTTTAAAAAAATATTAATAGCTAACCGAGGTGAAATTGCCCTGCGTATTATCCGCACCTGTAAGGAAATGGGCATTAAAACCGTAGCTGTATATTCAACCGCCGACCGTGACAGCCTCCATGTGCGTTTTGCAGATGAAGCCGTATGTATTGGCCCGCCGGCCAGCCGCGATTCTTACTTAAATATTCCGAATATTATTTCTGCTGCAGAGTTAACCAACGCCGATGCTATCCATCCGGGTTATGGTTTCCTGTCAGAGAACGCAAAATTTTCTGCCATCTGCGCCGAGTACGGTATCAAATTTATCGGTGCCACTTTCGATCAGATCAATGCCATGGGCGATAAGGCATCAGCCAAAGCAACCATGAAAAAAGCAGGTGTACCAACCATACCTGGTTCAGAAGGTTTGCTTACCAGTGTTAAAGAAGGTATTACCATTGCCAATAAAATAGGGTATCCTATTATATTGAAAGCTACCGCCGGTGGTGGTGGCCGTGGTATGCGTGTGGTTTGGAAAGATGAGGAGTTTGAAAACGCCTGGGATTCGGCCCGTACCGAATCTGGTGCTGCTTTCGGTAATGACGGATTATACCTTGAGAAATTTGTAGAAGATCCACGCCACATCGAAATACAGGTAGTGGGCGATCAGTATGGTAAAGTTTGCCATTTATCTGAGCGCGATTGCTCTATCCAGCGCCGTCACCAGAAATTGGTTGAGGAAGCTCCTTCACCGTTCATGACCGACAAACTGCGTAAAAAAATGGGTGACGCTGCTGTTAAAGGGGCAAAGGCTGTTAAATACGAAGGTGCAGGTACCATTGAGTTTTTGGTTGATAAACACCGCAATTTCTACTTTATGGAGATGAACACCCGTATCCAGGTAGAGCACCCGGTTACCGAAGAGGTGATTAACTTCGATTTAATTAAAGAGCAAATTAAGGTAGCCGCAGGTATCCCGATCTCGGGCAAAAACTACGAGCCAACCATGCACGCTATTGAGTGCCGTATAAATGCCGAAGACCCTGCAAATAATTTTCGCCCTTCACCGGGTAAAATTACCAACTTCCACTCACCGGGTGGCCACGGGGTAAGGGTTGATACGCATGTGTACACAGGTTACGTAATCCCGCCGAATTATGATTCGATGATTGCCAAGCTGATATGTGTGGCACAAACCCGCGAAGAGGCATTAAACACCATGGAACGTGCACTTTCTGAATTTGTGATTGAAGGGGTAAAAACAACCATACCTTTTCACCTGCAATTACTGCAAGACCCTAATTTTAGGGCAGGTAATTTCACCACAAAATTTATGGAGACATTTGAGTACGCTGAGTAATCTTTTTCCGTATATAGATTTATATATTACAAATACCATTCTAAATTTAAATAGAATGGTATTTTTGTTTACCCACACATGAGCGAGAATAGAATAGTAAAGGCCATCAAGCAGAAAGGTAAGTCTATGGAGGCCGAGATGTCATTTTTTGACCACATAGAAGAATTACGCTGGCACCTGGTAAGGTCGTCGATAGCCATTATCGTAATTACCATTGGTGTATTTGCCTACTACGACGAAATATTCGACGGCATCATCATGGGGCCAAGTAAGCCCACCTTCTGGACCTACCGCATCATGTGCGAAATTGGTACCTGGCTTGGTCGCCCGGGGATGTGTATCGATAAGATCAACGTAAACCTGATCAATACCGAAATGGCCGGTCAGTTTACCTTGCAGATCAACTCATCATTACTTATCGGTGTTACCCTGGGTTTCCCATACTTGCTTTGGGAGCTTTGGCGTTTTATTAAACCGGCTTTGCACGAGAAAGAACGTAAGGCAGCAAGTGGTTTCGTATTTTATGCCAGCTTTTTATTTGCGTTGGGTGTAATGTTCGGCTATTTTGTAATCTCTCCAATGTCAATCAAGTTCCTATCGGGTTACACCGTTAGTGCTAAGATTCAGAATTTATTTACGATTGATTCTTATATCTCATCAGTAGCAACGCTTACGTTAGCGACAGGCGCGGTATTTGAATTACCGATCCTGATCTATATTCTGGCAAACCTGGGTATCCTTACTGCTAAGATCATGCGTTCAACCCGTCGTTATGCTATCGTAATCATCCTGATTATTGCGGCCGTAGTAACACCAACTCCGGATATGTTAACCATGACCGTGGTAAGTATCCCGCTATTTGTACTGTATGAAGTAGGTATAGTTGTGGCGGCCGTTGTGGAGAAAAGGAAAATAGCAAGAGCAATCGAATTAGATTTATAAGATGAATACTGATTTAAAAATCGCGATAGGCTCAGACCACGCCGGTTTTGAATATAAACAAGCCTTAGCTGCCTTTGTACAGGCAGCTAAGCTTAAAGACTTTGGTACTTACAGTGCCGCGTCTGTAGATTATCCCGACTTTGCCCATCCCGTAGCTAACGCAGTTGAAAGCGGCGAGTTTGATTTAGGTATACTGGTTTGCGGCAGCGCCAATGGTGTAGCCATAACGGCTAACAAACATCAAGGCATCCGCGCAGCAATATGCTGGACTGCTGAGATTGCTGCATTAGCCCGCCAGCATAATAATGCAAATGTGGTATGTATTCCAGCTCGTTTTATTTCGATACAAGAAGCAGAAAAAATCGTTGAAACCTTCCTGACTACCAATTTTGAAGGTGGCCGCCATGCCGAGAGGGTTAACAAAATGAGCTGCTAAATAGTATTATTCTCTTTTGTAACGGTATTGCAACATATTATGCAGCTAGTTATAAAAAATACATATTTGTTATTTAATTGAACAAACCCTGTATGAGAAAAATTTATTTAGGAGCACTTGCTTTGCTTTCTGCCAACTGCACATTCGCGCAGAAAGACCCCGTTGCCGAAAAATTTGCGAAGTATATTAATGTAGAAGATGCACACAAACATCTTTCTATCATAGCATCAGATGACTTTGAAGGTCGCGAAACCGGGCAGCCCGGTGCCGATAAAGCAGCTAACTATCTTTCGGGAGAATTTAAAAGGCTTGGATTGCAAGGCGCTAACAATGGCTCCTATTTTTTAGACATTCCGCTTTCTGCTATTTCGGGCAAAGTAAGCAGTTTGAGCATTAACGGATCGGCACTTGAATTTGGGAAAAACTTTTCTGCCGAAGGCATTACCGCCGATGGTAATATAAATGTTGCTGAAATTGTATTTTTAAGCGAAGGTTCCGAAGCCGATTTAAACGCCAGCAATATTACCGGCAAAGTAGTATTAGTAATCGCAGCGAAACCTGTTGGAACCGAAAGTGCTCGTCAGGCTACAGTCCGCTTTCAAAAGATAATAAAAAACATCCAGGCAAAAAGCCCTTCATTAATTTTTGTTGCCAGTAGTAACGCACGTTTCAGAGGGGCTTCAGAGCGTATAGTTATTAAGAAACCGGCCACTAATACAATCGCTACAGTCCCCGTGTTTGTTATAAGTACATCAACAGCTGATGTGTTGCTGAAAAATAGCGGAAAAACTTATGCGCAGCTTGCAGAAGCACACCAGGTACAAGTAGTTAAGGCCGATATTTCAGCAAGCTACCAATACATTGTAAAAGATGTAAAAGCCGTAGATGTTGTGGGGTTCCTTCCTGGTTCTGATCCAAAATTGAAGGATGAGGTGCTGGTATTTTCAGCGCACTACGATCACATCGGCCTAAATCCAAACGGACCAGATAAAGTTAACAATGGTGCTGATGATGATGGCTCTGGTACAACCGGTATACTTGAAATTGCTACCGCATTTACACAAGCCAAAAAGCAAGGCCATGGCCCGCGCCGAAGCGTTTTATTTTTAGGTAACGTTGGCGAAGAAAAAGGCCTGCTTGGATCTGAGTATTACACTGATCATCCGGTTATCCCATTGGAACGTACCATTGCCGATTTAAATATCGATATGATTGGCCGTACAGGTTATGAGCACCAGGGAAAAGCAGATTCATCTGACTATGTTTATGTAATTGGTTCATCGATGCTGAGTACTACCCTGCATAAAGTGAACGAGGAGGCCAATACCAAATATACTAACCTGGTACTCGACTATAAATATGACGACCCTAATGATCCTAACCGTTTCTATTACCGTTCTGATCATTATAATTTCGCTAAGCACGGCGTGCCAATTATTTTTTACTTCGATGGCGAACACCAGGATTACCATAAGCCGGGCGATGAGGTAAGTAAAATTAATTTCCCGATGCTGGTTAAACGCGCTCAACTGGTATTTTATACCGGCTGGGATTTAGCCAACCGCGATAAACGACCGGTAGTTGATGTGGTTACTGGAAACGATAGCAAGTAATTAAGGAGTCCGGAAGACGGAAGATCGGAAGCCCGTAAACAGGAAACCCTCGTTTACGGGCTTTCTCTATTTATACGGTTATGTATTCGGAAATGCAAGTGAGCGTCTCTCAGATTTCCGGACTCCTGGTCTTTCGGACTAAAACTTCTTTTATTAGCTGCAAATATTTTAATTTAGCCGATATGTCGACTACTGCCGAAGAATTCCTGATAGCCTCTGAAAATAAGGCCTTTGATCTCGATCATCGGCGTATTATCAATTATAATATTGGTAAGTATGACGCGGCAGTTGTTAAAGGACTGGCCAAATTAATCAACCTCGATTATGCCAAACGTAAGTCGCACGTGATTAAGTGGCGGGTAATGGAAAACCTTGATAAGTTTTTGCCCGAATTTGAGGCCAATTTTCAACGTAGAGGCGGCAAGGTGATCTGGGCTAATGACGCCGAAGAAGCCAACTGCGAAATCCTGAATATTATTCAAAAGGCGAATGCCAAAACGGTGGTGAAGTCGAAATCTATGACTACCGAAGAACTCAACCTGAATGAGTTTTTGGAAAGCCATCATATAGAATCTTTAGAAACAGACCTTGGCGAATACATTGTACAGTTGCTTGGCCAAAAGCCATATCATATTGTAACGCCTGCCATGCACCTCTCTAAAGAGAACATCGCAGAGCTGTTTAACCAACGTTTCGGCACGCCGATAGACGCTACACCCGAGCAATTGACACTGAAAGCACGCGAACTGCTGCGTGAAAAATATGTACGGGCCGACGTGGGCATTACCGGCGCTAACTTTTTAATTGCCGATACCGGCAGTATTGCCATTAGTGAGAACGAGGGCAATGCACGCTTAAGTACAACTTTCCCTAAAATACATATTGCCATTGCAGGTATCGAGAAGATAATCCCTGCTTTGACTGATCTTAATCTTTTCTGGCCAATGCTTTCTACACATGGCACTGGTCAGAATTTAACAGTTTACAACAGTATTCTAAGCGGCCCGCGCCAGCCCGGCGAAAGTGATGGGCCGGAAGAAATGTATGTGATATTGCTGGATAATGGCCGTACCGATCTGTTGGCTCAAAAAGAGCAGCGCCAGGGTTTATACTGTATCCGTTGCGGGGCTTGTTTAAATGCCTGCCCGGTTTATAAAAATATTGGGGGGCATAGTTATAATACTACTTATAGCGGGCCTATTGGTTCTGTAATTACCCCGCATGAGCAGGGTATGCAGGAGTTTAAACACCTCAGCTATGCATCAACCCTTTGCGGGCGCTGTACCGAAGTTTGCCCGGTTAAGATAGATATACACAAAATGCTGTTGCTTAATCGCCGTGATGCCGTTAAAGAGCAAATGGTGACCAAGCAGGAGCAATGGGGCTGGTCGGCATTTACCAAAATGATGCTTAACCGCAAGTGGATGGATTTTTTTAAAGGAAGAACTAAAAACTTTATGCTCAAAACTTTCTTTAAAAAGAGCTTCGGTTCACACCGCGAACTACCAAAGGTGGCCGAGCAATCTTTTACCGAGCTTTGGAAAAAAGGCCATAACGAAAACTAATAATGCGTAAAGTAATATTAAACCTGGCAGTAAGCCTCGATGGTTTTATTGAAGGCCCCAACGGCGAGTACGATTGGTGCCTGATGGACCAGGACTATGGTTTGACAGAGTTTATAGAAGATATTGACACGCTATTCCTGGGGCGTAAGAGCTATGAGCTAATTAGCAACACTGGCAACATTAGCCACTTTAGCGCCAACAAGATATATGTATTCTCAGATACATTGGCCGAAGTGCAGCATGATAACGTAGAGATTATCTCGGGGGCCAATTTTGTTGATGACATAAACGCGATCAAAAATCAGGAGGGCAAAAGCATCTGGTTGTTTGGGGGCGCTAACTTAGTGAGCAGTTTTATGGCCAATGGTTTGGTTGATGAATTTCTGCTTTCTATTCACCCGGTTTTATTGGGTGGTGGTAAAGCATTGTTTCAATCAATTACCGAACGTACCGGCCTGCAACTCATTGAAACAATACCCTATTCGAGCGGGCTGGTACAACTCAGATACCAGTTGCTCCCCAAATTCGATTTAAATAATATCGCCGGGGCAGGCTATTAATGCCTGCCACCCATGCCAAACTCTTTGTAGCTGTTGGGCATCGTATTGGTGCTGCTAAACGCAAAAGTGAACGACGTTTGCCATGCCTCAAAATCAGCTGTTTGTTGATCTTTAGACGGTTCAATATGGATAGACTGCAGCATATAAGTGCCTTCGCGACTCAACTTAATAAATACAGAGCCCGTTTCGTCGGTAGCTAAAAGTTGTGGGAATTCCGTCCCTTTAGGTGTACGCACAATTAATGTTACTTTCTCTGCTTTAATAGGCTGCCCTTTAAAAAGTAATACGGCTGTAATATCATCGCCATAATTGCCTTTGTATGGGTTTTGCTTTAAAACAAGCTCAAAGTCTTCTTTCAAAGGTTTCTCCTGTACACTGCCGCCGTTTTTCTCTACTGCAACCAGGGTTTTGGCTATACATGTGGTTTTCTGTCTGAAACTTTGCTGAAATTGTTTCAGCCCGTCGGCAATTTTATCGAGGCCGTTATCGGTTAAGTAATTAACATATTTTTTCCGGCTAACGTCGGCGGTTTCTTGTTCAACTACGGTTAAAAGAGTTACCCCGGTATTTGATAACTTGCTGGTTAAAACCGGTATGTTAGCTTGTTTAAACGCGCCGCTAAGGTCTGTCGGTTTGCCACCATCTAATAATAATGCTTTAAGGGTGCTCTTGGCATCGTACTGTTGTTCTTCACCTTTACTAAAAGCATTGCCACTTAATAAGTGCAGGTTTAAATTGTCGCCTTTTTGGGGGAAGAAGTTTTCGGGCAGTAAAAAGTAATCGGTTTGGCAAAAAGCAGGGCCGATGGTACAGGTTAAAAATAGAAGTATAAGTAGATGTTTTTTCATTTCAGTTTAATAATTGCTCAAACATACAAAGTTTTAAAATTTCCATTAGTTTAGCTCTATGAATTTCGACCGTAAAGATCTTAGTCATGACACTTTGCTGAACTTTTACAAAGCAATTGTGTGGCCAAGGCTTATAGAAGAAAAAATGCTGGTGTTGTTGCGCCAGGGTCGCATTGGTAAGTGGTTTTCGGGCATTGGCCAGGAAGCTATTTCTGTTGGCAGCACGCTTGCCATGCAGCCAGATGAATATATATTACCTATGCACCGAAACCTGGGGGTATTTACCACCCGCAATATACCCTTATTTAATTTGATGGCGCAATGGCAGGGTAAAGCAGCAGGCTTTACCAAAGGCCGCGACCGCTCATTCCATTTCGGCACACAGCATTATAAAATTGTGGGCATGATTTCACACCTCGGCCCGCAAATGGCGGTAGCCACAGGGATTGCCCTGGCCGATGTTTTAGCAGGACGAAAGAAAGCGACGCTTGTTTTTACAGGCGATGGTGCTACCAGCGAGGGCGATTTTCACGAGGCTATTAATGTAGCAGCTGTTTGGAGCCTGCCGGTGATATTTTTGATCGAAAATAATGGCTACGCGCTATCAACAACCACAGCCGAACAATATAAATGCGAAAACCTGGTTGATAAGGCAAAAGGTTACGGAATAGAAGGAAGGCAGATAGATGGTAATAACCTGCTCGAGGTTTACCATACCATTAATGAAATCGCTACAGAGATCAGAGAAAGCCCACGACCTGTGCTGATTGAATGTATGACTTTCCGCCGCCGTGGGCATGAAGAAGCTTCGGGGGTAAAATATGTTCCGCCGCATTTGTTTGAGATTTGGAAAGCAAAAGACCCGGTAACCTGCTTTGAGCAGTTTTTGATTGATGAGAAAATACTGCAACCCAGTTGGGTAAGTTATACCTTCAATGAGTTTGTACCGAAGATAGAAGCCGAGATTGAAAAGGCTTTGAACGAACCGGCCATTATTCCTGATATACAAACGGAGCTGAGCGATATGTATATGCCGCATACACCTGTTGTGGCAAACCGTAATGTCGGTAGTTCACCCAAACGTTACATGGATGCCATCAGCGACGCTATGCGATTATCCATGCGTAAATATCCTAATCTCGTGTTGATGGGTCAGGACATTGCCGATTATGGCGGTGTATTTAAAATTACCGATGGCTTTATGAACGAGTTCGGTAAAGCCCGGGTGCGCAATACACCTTTATGCGAATCAGCTATTATAGGAGCGGGTCTGGGCTTATCTATTAATGGTTATAAATCGGTTATAGAAATGCAGTTTGCTGATTTTGTAAGCGTGGGTTTTAACCAGATTGTAAATAACCTGGCCAAGTCGCATTACCGATGGGGGCAAAACGCCGATGTGGTGATCCGTATGCCGGCAGGTGCGGGCACAGGAGCAGGGCCATTCCATTCGCAAAGTAATGAAGCATGGTTTACCAAAACACCCGGATTGAAGGTGGTTTATCCATCTACTCCGGCGGATGCTAAAGGACTGTTAATGTCTGCTATTGATGATCCAAACCCGGTGATCTACTTCGAACATAAATACTTGTACCGCACCTTAACAGACGAGGTGCCTGAAGGTGATTATTACGTAGAAATAGGCAAAGCCAAAACAAAGCGAGAAGGCAATGATGTAACCATTATTACTTATGGCCTGGGTGTGCATTGGGCATTGGAGTATGCCAATAAATACCCTGATATTTCTATTGAGATCATCGACCTGCGTAGTCTGCAACCCTGGGATCAGGAAGCTGCAATGGCTGGCGTTAAAAAAACAGGCCGTGCATTAATCCTGCATGAAGATACGCAGACCTGCGGCCTCGGCGCAGAAATTTCGGCTACATTAACTGAACATTGCTTTAACTACTTAGATGCCCCAATTATGCGTTGCGCCGGTTTGGATACCGCCATACCTATGGATGCCGGTTTGGAGAAGCAGTTTTTAGCGAACTCGAGGTTGGAGGAGGTGATGGAGCGGTTATTGAGATATTAAATTTGTAATTAGTAAATATGTAACCCTCGAAGAAATATACGAACTTGATCCTACCCAACGCATTATTGATGAAGGTGCTGGTTTAGGGGCGGCAGAAATGTTAAAGGCAGGGGTACCTATCTTTTATCGTGATGAAGCGTATCCTGAAACAAATGAGGGCGATTTATTTATAAAGGAATATCCCAACGGGGTTAAATTTATTGTTAGAAAGATACTAACTGCTGATTATAGGTTATTAGAAGAACTAATCAGACCCATAAATTAAATATTGGTTGCGTTCATAAAGCACGTCATTGCGAGGTACGAAGCAATCTCAGACCGATGAAAATCCAACGACAATAAAGCACAAACTCTCAAATGCAAAGAGGTGGCTGTATTTACATCATGACAAATAAACGTAAGAGCGTTTTATATACAGGTGTGACATCGGATATAATTGCAAGAATATGGGAGCATAAAAATCATATTTACCCAAATAGCTTTACTTCAAAATACAATTGTGATAGCTTAGTATATTATTGCTTTTATCCACGCATTTAAGAAGCTATTGCTGCTGAAAAATTAATATAGGGAGGTAATAGGAAGGCTAAAGAGCAACTTATTAATTCAATTAATCCTGATTGGATAGATTTATATAATAATTTATTAGTGGAGTGAGGTATTAATACCAGTGCTTTGTAGGTCTGAGATTGCTTCGTACCTCGCAATGACGCAGTTTATGAATGGAGGTTGGATTAAAAGTCCTAAGTCTCCAAAACCTCTACCTCCGCTACCGGACTAAACAAATAAACCCTTTTACTGCTTACTTCTACACATTTAAAACGTTTACGCAATTGCTCACCTTTGCGGAAAACGCGGCCGTCTTTGAGTTTAAATACTGCGTTGGCGGGCAGCTTTTCTACAGTTAGCATGGATTCTTTAACAGCGTCGTATTGGCGCAGGGAACGGTATAGGTTTAAATCGGAACAGCTGGATGCGGCGGGGTTATTCAGGTAATTGGTAATAGCTTGTTTAACATCCGCGGGGAACACATTTTGGTCGAAGAAGGGCTGCATCATTTTTTTGAAATTCTGCTTCCATTCGGTACCGTGCGGCTTGGCTTTGTGCTTATGCTCGTTCCAGGTGTGCAGGTGTGCGAACTCGTGCACGGTAGTTACGAGGAAAGCGTAGGGGTTAAGGTCAAAATTAACCGAGATACGGTGACCTTTGCCAGCGTGCGGTGGGCGGTAATCGCCAAATTTGGTGTTGCGGTTGCGCGAAATCTTAAACTCGCACTTAAAGTAATCAATCCAACGGCCTATCAGCGGGGCTGCGGCAGGTGGCATGTAATTTTCTAAAACTTTTATTTTCTCCAATAGGAACCTCTATTGCAAAAATAAAGTTTTTTATCTTCATTTTTCATCAAGCACTTTACAAATGACAATTACTCCATTTTAAAGCTTAGTTCCGGGATTTTATAAAGCGATGACTTGAAAATTGACATATTTAATCCAAACTCTTCTTTAAGTCTTTGTTTATCATTTTTGTATGCTTTATAATTCATTCTCGGATCAAAAACAATTTGGTCGAATAGTGAATTTGGATCAAATTTAAATTTAAATGATTCTGAGTTTAAATTAGTGGGAGAATAATATATAATTCTTATTTCTTTTTCGTGACTAAACGCAAATCGTTTAAATAATAGTGTAGATGCTTGTCCTAATCCTGTGTTATCTGTCAGCTTATCCGCTAAATTAGAATCACTCAATTGAGATAATAAATTCTTTTTATTCATATACTTAACCTTTCCAATAAAACAAGATACTTTTCTATGCTCACCCACTTTTTCATACAACGCATTGAATAATTTTCGTATAGTTGTTTTTACCTTGATGCCATTAGTATGTGGTTCGGGTGAGTAAATTCTCCAAATTGCATCACTTTCTCTTTTCGTGGTCCAGCATTGGCCATAAAAATTATTTTTAAATTCGACAGTGAATTTTAATCCATTCTTAAGTTCTCCGGTTGCATTAAGGATAAAATTTTCAAATGGGTCCTGCCATTTAGATGGTTGAAGAAGAGTGATGTCGTTCTTTTCAATCATCTCGAAAAACCTTTTATGTGAAAATACACGATAAATCGGTTTATCTAATTCTTCTTCAGTAATGTTGAGGTAATTTCTTAACATGTGATAACAAGGTTATTGTTGTGTTAAGATATAAAAAAGTACTGTGGTTTATGAATTACTTCAGCAACTGATAAGTAATCAAACTTATCACATAAGCCAGCACCGTCATATAAGCAAATTGTGCGGCTGGCCAGCGCCAGTCTTTGGTTTCGCGGTATACAACGGCTACGGTACTGGCACATTGCATGGCGAAGGCATAGAACATCATCAGGGAGAATGCAACAGCTATGGTAAACACAGGTTTGCCGGTATCCGGGTTTTTAGCTCCTGCCATTTTCTGCTCTACCGACTCTATTTTATCAGCATCACCATCCACACTATAAATGGTGGCCATGGTGCCTACAAACACTTCGCGCGCAGCGAAAGAAGTAATCAATGCGATACCAATCTTCCAGTCGAAACCCAACGGACGAATAGCCGGTTCCATTGCATGGCCCAGAACGCCAGCATAAGAACTTTCCAGTTTTGCTGAAGCTACGATACGTTTCAGATCAGCGGCCGGAACGGTTTTGGTATATTCAG
The DNA here is from genome assembly GCA_903644075.1 of Sphingobacteriaceae bacterium. Lineage (GTDB taxonomy): Bacteria > Bacteroidota > Bacteroidia > Sphingobacteriales > Sphingobacteriaceae > Mucilaginibacter. Next base: position 16,102 of record CAHJXH010000020.1, read on the forward strand.
GCTTACTGAATTTTTGATCGATCTTTTCAAACCTGTTACCCGGACCATAAGAAGCCAGTACCCAAAGGATTACAGATACGGCTATGATAACCTTGCCTGCCTGCACCACAAATGCTTTAGAACGATCATACATGGTCAACAATACGTTGTTCCAACGGGGCATGCGGTATACGGGGAGTTCCATAATGAAGTAGCCACGTTCGCGGCCTTTCAATATCAGTTTCATCACGAATGCTACAATAACGGCTGATACCAAACTAAGCACATACATGGCTGTTAAAGCCAGGCCTTGCCAGTTAAAGATCCACCATACGTTTTTGTTAGGCACCACAAGAGCTATCATTAAGGTGTAGATAGGTAAACGGGCAGAGCAGGTAACTAAGGGGGTTACCATAATGGTAATCATCCTATCTTTCCAGTTCTCAATGGTACGGGTACTCATGATGGATGGCACAGCACAGGCAAAACCACCGATCAATGGTACAACAGATTTGCCGTTTAAGCCAACCTTGCGCATCAGCTTATCCATCATAAAGGTAACGCGGGCCATGTAGCCGGTATCTTCCAGTATGGATATAAAGGCGAACAAGATGGCAATCTGCGGGATAAATACCATTACACCGCTCAATCCGGCCAGTACCCCGTCGGATAGTAAATTAGTGAGCGGACCAGCAGGTAAATAACTATGCACCAAACCCTCAACCCATACAAACAGGTCTTCGATCAGGCTCATGGGGTAGGCCGACCAGGCAAAGATGGCCTGGAACATGAACATGAGGATACCGAAGAAAATAATAAAGCCAAATACCTTGTGGGTTAAAACTTTGTCAATGCGGTTGCTCAGGGTTTCGCTATCGGCGCTTTCTGCTTTATGTACAGTATCATAAAGCAGGTCATTAATATAATTATAGCGGGCTATGGTTTCTGTAGCCTGCGCTTTTTGCGAGTGGAAGGAGTGTTTAAGCTCCAGCTCTTCTATACGGTCGCTTTCGGGAGCCGATAAAAAAGTTAAATGCTCGTGCTGATGTGCCAGTTGCAAAGCGAAGTAAGGATTCTCGATCTGCATTTCTTCGCCTATCTGGGCAATCAATTGCGGGGCAATGGTGCTTACATCAATAGAGCTTTCCTGTAAGGCCAGTTTGCTGGAATAGGAGATAGCTTCTTTTAATTTGTCAATCCCTTCGAGCTTTCGGGCCGCGATGGGTACTACCTGTACGCCCAGTTTTTTAGCAAAGATGTCGATATCAATGGTTATCCCGCCGCTTTTGGCAAGGTCCATCATGTTGAGGGCTACAATTACGGGGATCTTTAAGTCGGCAACCTGGGTATAAAGTAAGAGGTTGCGTTTAAGGTTTGATGCATCAAGAATAACAACAACCAAATCGGGCGTGTGGGTGCTTTTACGATCAGCCAGTACAGAAAATACAATAGATTCGTCGCGGCTTTTAGGGTAGAGGCTGTAGGTGCCGGGTAAGTCTACTATTTCGGCTTGTCGGCCATCGGGCAGCGAACAGTAACCTGTTTTTTTATCAACAGTAACCCCCGGAAAATTGCCGATCTTTTGGTTTAAACCGGTCAGCGCATTAAAAAGTGTTGATTTACCGGTATTGGGATTCCCTACAAGTGCAACTCTGATATCTGCTTTCAACGTCCAATACTACAGTAATATGATGGTTGAAGCTTCGCGCATGCGTAAACTTAACTGGTAACCGGCAACGTTAATGGCAATCGGATCGCCCATTGGGGCAATGCGTTCTACTTTAACTTCTTCGCCTGGTAAACAGCCCATTTCCATCAACTTAATTGACATTTCGAGATCTGTAAACTCTTTTACAATTCCTTTACTACCTACTTTAAGTTGCGAAAGCCTCATCTTTTTTATTTGATAACCCGACAAATGTATATCTTATTTAAATTAAATCCAAATAACAAAGTTTCATTTGCCGGGTATCTTAAAAGATTACCTCATTATCACAATTCCGCCATTACCTGCCTTATCCGAAGCTTTACCTAACCTGCTGATTTTATAGGTGAGTTTCAGGAAAAAGTACTGCCCAATGGTATTGGTTTGGGCACTGGTAATTTGCCCCGTGTTTGAAAGCGTACGTTGTATGCCCGAATTCTGGTTCAGCAGATCGAAGCCGGTTAAAGCAACCGTGAGGTTTTGCGATTTCATGAAATAGCGCTCGATACCCGCGTTTAGTAAATAAACCGAGGTGTTGGCGCTGCTTGGCATGCCGCGGTATAAACTCTGGTTAAGCTCACTGTAAATGCGCCACGATTTAACGGGTTTAACACTAACCGTAGCGTTGTTATTAAAGCTGTAGTAATGATTATCAGCTTCGTGCTGAAAAGAGTTGCTGGCGTTATTATAAGTAGTATAAGTACGCAGGCCCAATTGAAATACATCTATATCATAATTACCACCCAAACTTACGCCAGGGGCTAAGCGCAGTACTGCATTTTTATTATTGTTAATGTAGTTTACATTACGGTTTATACTGCCATTAAGGCCGTAATTAAAGCGCAATCCTTTTAGTTTGCTTGGCATGCCCACATTGATACCGATGTTTGAGCTAAAGTTACCATCAGTATTCACCGGGCGCGATGTTGTGATGCCGGCATTATCGTAATAGCTCTCTGTAGAAAAGCCGTTCCAGGTTTCGATGAAATTGCCGTAGATATTGAAGTAGTTGTTGGTTTTGGCATCATAAGTATTCATATTACCATTGATGTTTAATGAGCGCGATATCTGCAAATCGGGGTTACCTATCTTTTTATAGGTGGTACTGCTGGTATTGATGATTGGCAACAGGTCTGTAACCGAAGGCATAGTTACATCGCTGCGTACGCTTAAGTAAATATTGGTGCCCGTTTTGGGGCGATACGAGAAACTTGCATTGGGTACCAGTGCCCAGCTCTGGCGATCAACATTGCTGGCTTGTGCGCCCGTAAAATCACCTTTAAGGCCTAAATCGGCCAATTCTGCATTTACGCTTAGTGTGGTTTTGGCGCTGCTTTTATTTAAACCCACGGTTGATGAATAACGGTAATTGGTATTATCATAAATGCCGCTCAGGTTTGGTGCCAGTATTTCGTAACGGCCGGTTACCGGGTTATAGTTAATAGTAGTTTGGTTGGCGTTATCATTACGGTATTGAAAGCCCTGACTAACCGTTAAATTGAGCTTATGTGCTTTGCTCAACTGCCTGATGAATGACAGGGTCGTATTACTGATAGTTCCATGATCGGTTTGCCCGGTTTGCAGGTTGGCCGTACTATCTGGTTGGGTACTGTTTGTAGGGTAGCTTAAGTTGAATATGTTGGTCGAATTGTTTTTATAAGGCGAATAACTATCGGTAGTAAACAAATTGACAGACCCTTTGCCATGCTGAAACTTATGATTAACCGTGAACTGCGCTCCGATGACCGGGTTATGGATAATCTGATCGAGCGTTTGATCTGCCTGGTTAAGCAGGGTTTGGTTTAAATCGCTGCTGGTAATGCCGGTAACGTTATTGTTATGGGTATAACTGCTTGATAGATTAGGTTTAAGCGTAAGCGTATTCAAGGTATCTGGCTTGTACTCCAGTTTCATGTTAAGGCGATAACTGTTGTAAGTATTGTTGCCGACTATGTTTTTATTCGTCAGCAGGTTTTGAACGGGGTCTTGTATGTTATCAACCTCGGTCAAATTATTGGATGAAAGCACGGTAATAAAGTTGGCGTTAAACTTCAGCTGGTTCTTCTTGCCCCACATATCCGAATAGTTTAAACCGCCGGTATGGTTGGTAATCAAACCGCCGTTAACCCCGGCAAAAGCTCCATTAATATTGGCCCTGCCGTTACTGCTCACATTAATGTTGATACTACCATTATTGCTAAAAGCATCAAACACATTCCCATTGGTAAAGGCGTTCAAGTCTTCCATAGTAAAGCCCGATTCGTTAACATTGTTACTGAGGAACAGGGCCGAGAACTGGCGCTTTTTATCAAAGTGATTAATATTGAACTGACCGAGGTAGCGGTCGTCCGTACCACCCGCAGCTGTTGCGTTACCAAACCACCCGCTTTTTTTATCATCCTTCAGGGTAAGGTTCATTACCTTTTCGCGCTGGCCATCGTCAATACCTGTGTTTTTGGCTTTGTCTGTTTTATCGTTAATGATCTGTACTTTATCAATAGCATCGGCAGGCAGGTTTTTGGTGGCGGCTTTGGGGTCGTTACCGAAAAATTCTTTGCCATCAACCAGTACCTTGGTTACCTGCTGGCCCTGGGCGGTTACTTTACCATCTTTATCCACATCAACCCCGGGTATCTTTTTCAACAATTGCTCTACATTGTCATTGGGTTGGGTTTTAAAAGCGCCTGCGTTAAATTCGGTGGTATCGCCTTTAACAGAGGCGGTTGCTTTAACAGCTTTAACCGCAACCTCGTTTAAGTTTTTTATATTGGGTTCCATTGTAAGTGTCCCTAACTCAACAGCCGGTTTTTGGCTGCTGATACTAAACGGATGCGCTAATTTTTTGAGGCCAAGTTGTGAGACCACAAGCTTATAATTACCGGATTTTAAGCTATGGATATCAATATGGCCATCTTTACCCGATGCTACGCTTTTAACAGCCGATGAATCTGCAGCATTTACTACGGTAGCCGTTGCAAATTCTATAGGCTGGTTCTTTTGGTCGATAACTACAGCATGCACGCTACCGGTTGGTTTTTGTGCAAATGTGGTGGCTGCTAACAGCATGCAGAAAATGATAAGAGGGTAAAGCTTTAATTTCATGTGCGTTGTTGAAGGTTGAATCAAATTTAAACTAAGAAATTAGTTATATAAAACAATTTAACATTTTTTAACTAAATAATTAGTTTTGCTTTAAGAGACGCATCAAAACGCCGGGCGTTGCACCGAAAGGAAAAAATATTTTATAGGATACCTAAAATTAATTTAGGCAATTATTGATAAAAAAAGGGGGAGACCTAAGCTGCTAAGCCTCTATTGGTTTTTGGTACTCTTATTACCCGGCTAAAATGAGGGCAATTACAGCTTTTATGAAATAAGCCACATGAAGAAGCAGTCATTGAAATAACTACTAATACTAGGAGAGATATTTTAAGCTTTGACATAGCTGAACGCAGATTTTAGCACTAAGATACTAAATGTGGCCATACCAACGCCAACGCTATCGGCAAAAAGATCGCCCCAGTTACCATCGCGCCAGGTAAATATGTAAAGCTGAAGAACCTCGATCAGTGCCCCGAAGAAAACGCCTAAAAAGGTAATCAAAAATATAGTGGGAAGAGATATACCTCTGTTTTGCCTGATTAAACCATTAGCGGCTAATAGCACAAACATAAAAAAGAAGCCGCAATGAACCATTTTGTCAAAGCCGGGGAAGAACAAATGTGATTCCCCGACCTTGCCCATGGAAATGCTGCACATAATCAATATAAAAGCCGACCACAGGATTGTGAATCGCTGATACTTGATGAATTGCAGCATTAAGCGCCTATGATTGATTGGTAATCTTCAGCAGATAATAGAGAACTAACATCCTCTGCATTTTGTAAAGTAACTTTCACCATCCAGCCATCGCCATAAGGATCGGTATTTACCAGTTCTGGCTGGCTATCCAGTAAAGGATTAGTTTCTTCAACAGTAGCAGTTACCGGCATAAACAGGTCTGATACAGTTTTTACTGCTTCAACAGTACCAAAAACATCATCTTTACCAATCTCTTTACCCACAGACGGGATATCGATGTAAACGATGTCGCCTAATTCGCGTTGTGCAAATTCGGTAATACCAATGTATGCGCTGTTACCTTCAACACGGATCCATTCGTGGTCTTTGGTATATTTTAGTTCGGCTGGAAATTCCATAGCTTTTGTTTAATTGAGCCCAAAAATAAAAACTTTTGCCGGATCAAACTATGAATTTGTTAATTTGTCCATTAGATGATTTGTTAATGTATAAACAAGTTAGAAAACGTTAGCAAATCGACAAATTACCACATCAATAAATTAAATGGAAAACGCTATAGTTACCGGGTTACTGGCTTACGGCATGTCGGGCAAATTGTTCCATGCGCCGTTTTTGAGCACTAATCCGCATTTTAAATTTAAGGCCATTGTAGAGCGGCACGAGAAAAAGGCCGCCGGGCGCTACCCCGATCTCATTAGTTACGATCATACCTTCGAACTGCTGAATGATAAAGAAATAGAATTGGTTGTAATTAATACGCCAAGCTATACTCACTATCAACTGGCTAAAGAAGCTATGGAAGCAGGTAAACATGTATTGCTGGAAAAACCTGCTGCCGCCACTTTAGAAGAAGTAAAGCGCCTGTTTGACATCAGCCGAGAGACCGGTAAAAAACTGATGATCTACCAGAACCGCCGTTACGACAGCGAGTTTCAATCGGTAAAGGAAGTGATAGATAGCGGCCGCCTCGGCGAACTGGTGGAAGTACATTTCAGGTACGATCGTTACCGCCTGAGCATCGGCCCCAAAGCATTTAAAGAAAGCAGCGGCTTCCCGGCCAATGGTTTGATGTATGATCTCGGCCCGCACATGCTCGATCAGGCTTTTGTGTTGTTTGGCAAACCCCTGAGCTATGATAAGGTAACTTCAACCCATCGCCCCAACTCGCAGGTGCCAGATTATTTTCATTTCAGGTTAAGTTATCCTAATGGCTTAAATGTTTTTTTAACCGGTAGTTTATTGGTGGCCGAGCGTTTGGAGTCGTCTGTAGTGCATGGCACCATCGGCAGCTATATTAAAGGTCGTACTGATGTGCAGGAAGCCCAACTGATTGCAGAAATGTTACCTACAGACCCTGCTTATGGTATTGAAGCGCCAGGCAGCGAAGGTAAACTGGTAATTATGGGGGCGGATAACGAGAAAGAAACCTTTATGATCCCTTCGGCACGGGCAAATTATAATGATATATTTGAAGCTGTGTATCATACAGTAAGGCAAAATGCGTTATTCCCTGTAAGTGAAGAGCACATTGCCTGGCAATTAGAAATGCTGGAAGCCTGAGAACATGATCAACATATTAAAACGAATATCGATAACCGACTATAATCCCCTGACTATAATGAAACAATTTTTTCTTTCTATGCTGGCCATCATAGCCATCACTGGCTGTACCCTGGCACAACAGAACCCACGCATCCAGAACCTGCCGATGTATCATATTTTAAATACCGACAGTGTAAATGTGACTACTGCTAAACTGAAAAAAGATAAGCCGGTAATGATCATTTATTTTGCACCGGATTGTGCCCACTGCCAGCATTTAATGTATGAGTTAAAGCCAAAATTGAAAGAGTTAAATGGCATACAGATTGTGATGATCTCTTTTGTGCAATATAAAATGATCAAGGAATTTTATCGCAACTTTGGCCTTTCAGCATATCCAAATATTACTGTGGGTACCGAAGGTTATACTTACGAAATGCAAAAGTACTTTGAGATTAAAACCACGCCATACATTGCCATTTACGACAAGCACGGCAAACTGGTTAAAGCTTACGAAAAAGCACCGGATGTAAAAGAATTGGTTGATATTGCTAAGAAAGCGTAAGTATTGTTAAAGCATAAAAAAAGGCCGGTGTTACCAACGTAATACCGGCCTTTTTTGTGAGCCGCACACCAAAGCAAAATTGAGCTCTACAGCAAACCTACACATGTGTTTATCCACGACCTTTGGTTTAACAAATTAAAGATCAGAACTAATGAAAAAAGTAATATTGATAACAGGTGCATCTTCGGGCATGGGTAAAGATTTTGCCCGCGAATTATTGAAGGATGGCCATATTGTTTACGGCGCTGCACGCCGCTTAGATAAAATGGACGATATTAAAGTACTTGGCGTAAAAACCATCAACATGGATGTAACCGATGAGGCATCGATGGTACAAGGTGTTGATGCCATAATTAAAGCAGAGGGCCGTTTAGATGTGCTGATTAACAATGCCGGTTTCGGCTCTTATGGTGCTATTGAGGATGTGCCCATTGCAGATGCCAAATACCAGCTGGATGTTAATGTGTTTGGCGCGGCCCGGCTGGCGCAACTGGTAATACCGCAAATGCGCAAGCAACATTTTGGGCGTATTATTAATATCTCATCTATCGGTGGTAAGTTTGCCATGCCTTTGGGTGGCTGGTACCATGCCAGTAAATTTGCTTTAGAAGCCTTGAGTGATGCCTTGCGTAATGAAGTTAAACCGTTCGGCATTGATGTGGTGGTGATAGAGCCGGGCGGTGTAAAATCTGAATGGAGCGATATTGCCATGGATAACCTGGTGAAAATTTCGGGTAATGGGGAGTATGATAAAATGGCTAATAAATTTGCCGAAATGTCTAAAACCCAGGGCCACCGTGTGGCAGAGCCTGAGGTAATTACCAAACTGGTAAGGAAAGCTATCGATGCAAAAAATCCTAAAACCAGATATAGCGGCGGCTTTATGGCTGGTCCGTTATTATTCCTGAGAAAAATATTATCAGACCGTATGATGGATAAGCTATTTATGAGCCAGTTAAAGTAAATTTGAATATGGTACAAGATCAGGATCATATACTGCTCAATAATTTGCTTTACTCATGTATTGATGAAACTAAGCGGAGTAACGAACAGTTTGTGCACGAACACTCACTGGGTTACATTATATCCGGTTCGGTACACTGTGCTACAACCGAGGGCGAATCTACTGTTGAGCAAGGTACCATAGGCTTGGTTAGGCGCAATCAGTTATTAAAAACAATCAAAATTCCACCCGCGGGTGGCGGCGATTTTAAAGCGGTCAATATATTTTTTAGCCAGGATATTTTGCGGAAATATAGCGTAGAAAATAACATTCAGGCTGCGGGAAATTATACCGGTGATAAGTACAGGATATTGCCTGATGACCCTTTTATTAAAGGCTATTTTGAATCGCTGCTGCCATATTTTAACCAACCCGATAGGCTCAATAATGCATTGATCGAATTGAAAACGAAAGAAGCGTTGGAGCTCGTTTTAAAGATTGACCCATCACTCAAAGATCTGCTTTTTGATTTTGCTGAACCTTATAAAATAGACCTTGAGGCTTTTATGAATAAGCATTATATGTATAATGTGCCTGTTGATAATTTCGCCAAATTAACCGGGCGGAGTTTGGCAGGCTTTAAGCGCGATTTTGGGAAGATATTCAGCACCTCGCCGGGACAGTGGCTTCAGCAGAAAAGATTATCAGAAGCTTATTATCTGATTAAGGAAAAAGGGGCGAAGCCGTCGGCAGTTTACCTTAATGTTGGCTTCGAGAATTTATCGCATTTCTCCTTTGCTTTTAAGAAGGCTTTTGGTGTGGCGCCTTCGCTTTTATGAGCAATAAGCAAATGCCTGATCATTACATATTTTGGTAATATTATGAACAGGAAAGGGTTATTAATGGGATATATATTGTTATTAAAAGGGTATAACTATGCAATTAGGTAATAGAAATTTTACCTGAATTTAACCCTGAAATATCAACAAAGTTACATGCTTTATGGTTTATCGATGCTAAAAACATTGATTTTTGCAGCATGAATTCACGTGTACTATTAAAATTACTTTTTATAACCGGCTTACTGTTTGTTGCTTTTAATACCCGGGCACAAACAACCGGTGGGGCTATTTCCGGCAAGCTGATTGATGCCTCTACCGGAAAAATACTCGATTTTGCTACCGTTGCCGTTGTTCGTAAATCAGATAATCAGCCTGTTAAAAGCATGCAAACAGATTTGCAGGGTAACTTTAAATTAAGCGGTATACCTGACGGTTATTATTTATTCAGGGCTACATTCGTAGGCTATATATCTTTCACTAAAGACAGTTTAAATATTAAAGGCAACACTGTAAACCTTGGTGCTATTAAAATGCACGGCTCAAAAGGCGTGTTAAAAGAAGTTACAATTACAGCACAGCGCAGCCAGATCCAGTTAAGTACTGATAAAAAAGTATTCAGTGTTGACCAAAGCTTGGTAAGCCAGGGTGGTTCTGCTACCGATTTATTGAGCAACGTGCCATCTGTACTGGTAGATGTTGATGGTAACATTAACCTGCGCGGATCGAGCAGTGTACGCGTATTAATCAACGGTAAACCATCTGCCTTAACCGGTGCCAACCTGAGCGATATTTTGCAGTCGATCCCCGCCAGTTCAATCGAAAACATCGAGGTGATAACCAATCCATCTTCTAAATATGACGCAGAAGGCCAGTCGGGTATCATTAATATCGTGTTGAAAAGAAATGCACAGGTAGGTTTTAATGGTTCGGCTACGGCTACTGCAGGTACCCAGCATACTTATAATGGGTCGTTAAACTTAACCTATCAAAATAAACTGATTAACATTTATACCAACTACAGCTACCGTAAAGGTACCCGCGTTGGTAACGGTGTAACCAACACTACTACCAGGGATAGCCTTGGCAGAAGCATTCTGCAAAACCAGATCAATGATCAGGAATTTAAGATCACCTCTAACAATATCCGCAGTGGTATCGATTTTAACCTGGATCGTAAAACCACGTTGAGCTTCTCAAACAATATCAATATCCGCGATAACAACCGTTACCAAACCGGTACCACCAATATTATGGGCGGTGGCATTAACCAGTTGCAAACTAAGGATAACGTAAGCTCTGGTAATGGTAATAACCTCGATTTTAACTTAGATTTTGATCATAAGTACAAGAAACCACAACAAGAGTTAACCGCAAACGTTGGTTACTCTACCAGCAGAAGTAATAACACCGATAATTTTAATACGGGTTATAACACAATACAAAACGGTATCGATTCTATATCTTCATTACTGCAAAACAACTTAACCATCGGCCGCCAGCATAACTGGAATATCCAGGCTGATTATGTGTTGCCGATGAGCCATAACAATCGTTTAGAGATGGGCTACCGTAGTACATTCAATAAAAACGATAACAACTACCTGGTTGATACGCTGAATAATTTAACCAATCAGTACGTAGCTGCAGATACGCTGAGCAACCACTTTATTTACAACGAACAAATTCACTCGGTTTATACCAACTACCAACAGCAGTTTGGTAAGTTTGGTGTACAGGGGGGCTTACGTTTAGAGGATGCCCGTATCAATACTACCACTTATTCGGCCGGTGTTACCGAGCAGCATAAACAAGATTACTTCAGGGTTTACCCAAGTGTTTTCTTAACAGATAAGTTGACCGAAAATCAAACCTTGCAGTTAAGCTACAGCCGCCGTGTAAGCCGCCCGCGCGACAGGCAGATATCTCCGTTTTTGGACAGAAGCGATCGCCAGAACTACCAACAAGGTAACCCGGATCTGAAACCGGAAGATACCCACGCTTTTGAGTTAAGCTATATTAACTACTGGAAGAGCCTGACGCTGACTTCATCATTATACTACCGTTTAACCAATGATAATATTCAGCAAATCCGCACCCTGTACGATAACAGCAGCACGGTTACTTTAACCAAGTTCGAAAATTTAAAAAGCGCGTCTAACGCGGGTTACGAGTTAATTGCCAAAGTAAATGTAGGCAGTATGGTTGATTTAACAGGTAACGTAAACGTTTACTACCGCAACATACAAGGCGATCCTGAATTGGGCGTATCATCAACATCTGGTTACGCGTGGAATGCTAACTTAACCGGTAATATTAAGCCATTCAAAAAATTCGGTATCCAGCTACGTGGCGATTACCAGGGCCCGCAGGTTATTGCACAGGGTAACATGAAAGCCATGTACGGCATGGATGGCGGTTTAAAGTATGATATCACCAAAACATTAAACTTTAGCGCCAACGCCCGCGATATTTTCAATACCCGTAAGTTTACTTCGGTAGTGGTGAGTGATGGTGGTGCGCTATCTCAATACTCAGAGCGACGTTTTGCTACACGGATTGTGTTGTTTACACTAGGTTACCGCTTTGGTGCTAACACCCCGGCAGGCCGTCAACGCCAGCAAAAGAAACAAGATCAGCAACCAGATCAACAGGATACCAACCCTGATGATGTACCACAAAATGGTGGTGGCACTCCTGGTTCGCCAAAAGGTGGCCAGCCAGGCGGCCAGATTAAAATGTAAATAGGGTTTATAAACTGATATATGTGAAGCCGTCAAACGAAAGTTTGAGGGCTTTTTTTATAAACTCCGCGCCGTTAAAGTTCTCCGCCCGTCAAGCCGAATTTATTTCGGCAGCTCACGTGTTGATTATTATTGAGAGATCAAAAATCAGTAGCGAATTATATTAGTATTCATCAAAAAACTACCTTTAAAAAAAACATATTTATGAATAAATCTTTAGGGTACTACTTGCAATCTTTACAAGATTTAATAGATGATTTATTTCGAGTAAAACCAGCAACTTCAGCACCTATTATTATTTCGATCAGTATTTTTTTAATAGGGTTCTTTCTTAGTGGGATTGTTAAAAGTTTTGGTCGGAGCCATATTAGACGTATCACAAGGCGGATTTTTTTTCAAAGCCTTGAAAATTTAGTTAAGCAAATTGATTTACAGGGTCAGGCTTATAATAAAATGTCTTCAGATATTGCCTTTCGAACTTCAGAAGAGGGTGGGCAGTACATGTTGAAAAAAACGAACTTATATCAAGCGATGGTACTTAATAAAATAGGGTACGAAAGTATTTTTAAAGCTTTTTTTACAGGATTTTCAAATACAGTTCTTAAATCATTGTCTAATAAAAAGCGGATTAAAGCTTTTAATAAAATTTGGGGGTGCATCGAAAATGCAAAATCATGACAAGAGATAACACTTGACCAAGCCAATATGATTCACACCTTAATAAACGAAGCTAATTTAAAAAGACAAACGGCACTTAATAAATACTTTGATTTCATTATTCCACAAATATTTAAAGCAGGTAGAGATGAAGCTATTCAAAAAGAAATACTGGGCAAGTATCTGTTGGAAATTGCTAAAGTAAAATATACTTGGGAGCAGCTACCCAATAGAACCAATGCTAAAATTATGCAAGAAAACCTTGTATTGCCTATTATGAAACTGGATAATAATTATAAAGCCAGTTTAGATATTGTTATCACTTCATCTCAGATACTACTACCAGCATCTGAGGCATATGCGGAATTGGGTAGACTTATTGATAGTTATAAACAATTATTTTACAGGGAAGCCCAATCTTTTAGATATTATGTAAAAATTATGAAAATAGCTATAATCTGGCTCAAATAGTAATCTAACGAAAAAGGCCCCGATCACTCAGAGCCTTTTCAATATTTATAAAAGCTATTGCTTATGCACCTTCATGTTTAACTTCATGCACCTCTTCCTGACGGAATAATTTAGCGCTTAAAAAGTCATTGTTCATGAATGAGATGTTGGTAAGCGAAATCTCTTTAGGGCATTCTGCTTCGCAGGCACCGGTGTTAGTACAGTTACCAAAACCTTCTTCGTCCATTTGGGCTACCATAGTTTGCACACGGCGATAGCGCTCTGGCTGGCCTTGCGGCAACATACCTAACTGAGATACCTTGGCCGATACGAACAGCATGGCAGACGCATTTTTACAAGCTGCTACGCAAGCGCCGCAACCGATACAGGTAGCCGAGTTGAAAGCCTCATCGGCAATAACCTTAGGGATTGCAATCGCGTTAGCATCGGGCACACCACCTGTGTTGATAGAGATATAACCACCAGCCTGTTGGATCCGGTCGAAAGCAGAGCGATCAACCGCCAGATCTTTAAGTACAGGGAATGGTGCTGCGCGCCAAGGCTCAATGGTAATGGTTTCACCATCGTGGAAGCTACGCATGTGCAGCTGACAAGTGGTAATGGCACGTTTAGGACCATGCGGGCGGCCATTGATATACAATGAACACATACCGCAAATACCCTCGCGACAGTCGTGATCAAAATGGATCGGCTCTTGCCTGGCGTGCGTAAGGCTTTCGTTAACCACATCAAGCATTTCAAGGAATGACATGTCTGGCGAAATATTTTCAGCTTTGTAAGTTTCAAACTTACCAGCGGTTTTTGCATCTTTTTGACGCCATACTTTAAGCGTCAGATTCATATTTGCGTTATCCATCTTTTAATAGATTTGAGATATGAGATATTAGATTTGAGACGGTTTGTTTAACATTTGCTGAAATGCATAATTCATTTTCTGCAATTCTTCAATTTGTTTCAGTAAACCGTTTAACATATCATTACTTAATAAATTTAATTTATTCGATATTATGAACTGCGTTTGTAATTCGTATGATGAACTATTCGCAATCCCTAAAAAATTGCAGAAATCTTTTTTTGAGTTTCTGCCTGCGCCTTCTGCAATATTTGATGGAATTGAAACTGCTGCCCTTCTAATTTGGCTGGTTAAGCCATATTTTTCGTCGGAAGGATAGTTAGCGGTAGCAGTATAAATAGCTACGGCTAAATCAGTTGCTTTGTTCCAAATCTTCAAATCCTGCAGGTTATGCATCTTTTAGATATGAGTATTGAGATGTGAGATTTGAGAAAAGATCTGTATTGTGCAAAATCTCATATCTCAAATCTAACATCTCATATCTTATTTATAGTTCCTTTGTGCTAAATGTACGTTTTCGAATACCAGGTCTTCTTTGTTCAGCTCCTCTGGTTGGTTTTCACCCATAAATTTCCAGGCGGCAACAAATGTGAAGTTTTCGTCATCGCGTAAAGCTTCGCCTTCTGGTGTTTGTGATTCTAAACGGAAGTGGCCACCGCATGATTCTCTGCGCATTAAAGCATCATCAACCATCAATTCGCCCAATTCAATAAAATCAGCAACACGACCGGCACGCTCTAAAGCAGCATTGATCTCTTCGTTTTCGCCGGTAACGATGGCATTTTTCCAGAAATCAGCTTTAAGCTCGGCAATCAGTTGTTTGGCTTTAGTTAAACCTTCGGCAGTACGTGCCATACCACAGTACTCCCACATAATGTGGCCAAGTTCGCGGTGATATTCTACTACTGTTTTGGTTCCGTTTAAAGCCAGCAGTTTGTTTACATGTGCAATAGTATCTGCTTTAGTTTGTGCAAAAGCAGGATGGTTTACATCAATCGGTTTTGGGCCGATGGTTGCTAAATAATCACCCAGCGTGTAAGGGATAACAAAGTAACCATCAGATAAACCTTGCATCAGGGCCGAAGCACCGAGGCGGTTGGCACCGTGGTCAGAGAAGTTAGCCTCACCCAGGCAATATAAACCCGGTACGGTAGTTTGTAAGTTATAATCAACCCAAAGGCCACCCATAGTATAGTGAACGGCAGGGTAAATGCGCATTGGCTGCTGATATGGGTTTTCATCCGTAATCTGGATGTACATGTCAAACAGGTTACCATATTTAGCTCTTACAGTTTCTTCGCCCAGGCGTTTAATCGCATCGGCAAAATCAAGATATACGGCCAAACCAGTTGCACCAACACCTTTGCCTTCGTCGCTCATTTCTTTAGCATTACGTGAAGCCACGTCGCGCGGAACCAGGTTACCGAAGGCAGGATATTTTCTTTCCAGGAAGTAATCGCGCTCGTCTTCTTTAACGTCGCTCGCTTTGAGCGGCAGGCCGAAAATGA
>CAHJXH010000021.1 GCA_903644075.1 Sphingobacteriaceae bacterium
CCGCCCGCCATTCAATGCTGATGCCGAGCCTACTACATTAGCTGAGGTTATCCCGGTTGCAGAAAGCCGCAGACAAAACTATATAAACATAGGCGAATCTATAGACCCATGGGATTGGCAGCCTGGTGTAACCGCCGATAGCATTATTGCGCGCACCATCCGCTACCACGATAAAGGCTCCATGATATTATTGCATGATGCCGGTGGCGATACGCGCGAGGAAACAGTTAAGGCGCTGCCAGAGATTATCCATTACTTTAAATCGCACGGATACCAGTTTACCACCATTGCCGATGTATTGCACAAAAGCAAGGACGACCTGATGCCGCCAATTAAAGATGATGCTAACAGCGGTATTACGGGTAGTTTGTACAACATGTTTATTGTAGGTTACTTTTTGGGTAACTGGTTTATCATGTACCTGTTCTTCTCAGCTATATTTCTGGCTATTGGCCGTATCGTGTTGATCGGCGTATTGGCATTAAGGCAATATAGCGAAGACAAGAAAACAACTCCCGCCCGTTTAGCTAATCCGGTTTTATCTCCGGTAAGCATTATCGTGCCTGCTTATAACGAAGAGGTTACTGCTATAAAAACTATCGAGAGTTTACTGAAGCTTGATTACCCGCTGTTGGAGATCATTTTTGTTGATGATGGATCAAAAGATACCACCTTTGCCGTGGTTGATGCTGCCTACGGTAATCATCCGTTAGTTAAAGTGTTAACCAAGCCTAACGGCGGTAAAGCATCGGCATTAAACTTCGGTATCGAACGTTCGAGCCACGATTATTTAGTGTGTATTGATGCCGATACCCAGCTTAAAGATGATGCCATTTTCCACCTCATGACCTATTTTACCGATAATGAAATTGGTGCGGTGGCCGGTACAGTTAAGGTAGGTAACGAAACCAATATGATTACCCGCTGGCAGTCTATCGAGTACATTACGGCCCAAAATATGGACCGCCGCGCCTTCGATCTACTCAATAGTATTACGGTGGTACCTGGTGCCATTGGAGCATTCCGCAAAGAGGCTATATTTAAAGCAGGTGGCTTTACTTACGATACCCTTGCCGAAGATTGCGACTTAACCATGCGCATCCTGAAACAAGGTTATATTGTTAGAAACTGCGCCGAGGCTATTGCCTATACCGAGGCACCTGAAAAATTGGATGCATTGTTGAAACAACGTTTCCGCTGGAGCTTTGGTGTAATTCAGAGCTTCTGGAAAAACCGGGATGCTCTGTTCAACAAAAAATACAAATTCTTTGGTATGGTTGGTATGCCTAATATCCTCATCTTCCAGATCGTGTTACCATTGTTTTCGCCACTGGCCGATCTGTTAATGATCATTGGGTTATTCAGCGATAAACCGGGTAAAATACTTTTCTATTACGTATCCTTTATTGTAATAGATTGTATTGTGGCAGCTATCGCTTTCTGGATGGAAAAAGAGAACTACAGGAAACTGATCTACATTATACCGCAGCGTTTCATCTGGCGTCAGCTGATGTATTACGTGTTATTTAAATCTATCCGCAAAGCTGTAAAAGGCGAATTGAGCGGCTGGGGCGTACTAAAACGTACCGGTAATGTGAGCGTAAAACAAGAAACTACCACTAAGGAGTAATCCCGTGGTAGTTTCTTTCTATATTTTTTAAGTGAACTACCGTGTGTCTACAAACTTGATCAGCATAAGTTATACCCCTTATGAGCATCTTTGCAAGTTTCACTGATAGTAGTTTCCCCTTAAAAGGGGAATGCAACGGCATTGCTAATAGCACCAACGTAAATAAGGGGTAAAACCGAAGTGGTTTTAAAGATTGTATACACGTTAGTTAAGTAAAAATCAGAGTTTACTTTTCTATCAAGCAAACAGCATAAGCTACTACGCCTTCTTCGCGGCCAATGAAGCCAAGCTTTTCATTGGTTGTGGCTTTAATTGATATATCATCCTCATCAATACCTGCGGCTTTAGCTATGTTAATTTTCATGGCTGGTACATGGGGATTAATCTTAGGTGCCTCAAGGCATATCATGGCATCAATATTACCGATACTAAAGCCTTTCTCTTTCAACAGCACAACAACGTGCTCTAACAAAACCAGGCTGCTGATACCTCTCCAGCGTTCGTCGGTATTAGAGAAATGGAAACCTATATCACGCAGGTTTGCCGCGCCTAACAAGGCATCGCATATGGCATGCAGCAATACATCGGCGTCCGAGTGGCCATATGCTCCCGAATGATGTTCTAACTGAACGCCGCCTACCACAAATGGATGATTTTCTTTGAGCTGATGTACATCAAACCCAAAGCCTACACGAATTTTACTCATTTAGTTTTTGGTTTACCCGATTCAAAATTGATTAATACCGAAAAACGTAAGGTATTAGCCAACGGACTTTTTTGCTGGCTGGCAGCCAGATATGCAAAGTCCAGATCGAAAATATCATATTTAAGGCCCGCGCCTAATGTTAAATATTGGCGGTCGCCTTTATTGGGGTTTTCGTAAAAATAACCTGCACGCAGTGCAAATTGCTTATTATACCAGTATTCAATTCCCGGCGAATAACTGATCTCTTTCAATTCTTCGCTGAAGCCTCCCGGCGCATCACCGAAAGAACCAAATATTGCTGAGGGTACAGATTTATCGCCCGATGTTATATTACCGCTGGCATCATAAGTAGTGGTTGGCACCAATAGTTTATTAATATCAAGTGTTACGGTAATCTGGCTATACTCATCTATGTTTAAAGTATTGGCTGCGCCAATTTTGAGGTTGGTTGGCAAATAATAGTTTTGCCCTCCGGAAGTGTAATTGATTTTGGGGCCGATGTTAGAGATATCGACACCAAATGCAAAAAGCGATGGCTTACCAAATTCTTCGCCGGCGTGCCGGTAAAATGCAGAAACATCGGCGCCAATATCATTTACAGCCTTAATTTGCTGGCCACCCGAAAAAGAGCCATTGTATAAACTGGAGTGGATGTAACGCATAGTTAAACCCAATGAAAATTCTTTACCAAACTTACGGGCAAAAGAACCATCGATAGAAAATTCGCTAGGTGTATACGTACCCAGGTCTTGTTGATTAGCGTCCACCAGTTGGATAGATCCAAGATTAAAATAACGCAAAGATGCACCTATTGCATTTCTATCGTCTAATTTATGCGCATAACTTAAATACGATAAGCTTACATCGGGCACCAGTTTACGCAACCAGGGGCTGTACGAAAGCGACAGGCTATTATTATTTTCTAAAAAAGCCAGTTTAGAAGGGTTCCAGAAATTGGCGTTTACATCCGGCGAAAGTGCTACACCGGCATCACCCATGGCCCCAGAACGCGAATCGGGTGTGATATTTAAAAAAGGGACCCCGGTTACAATAGCCCCGGAGTTACTGCCATTAGTGTTAGTACTGCCAGATCCAATAACCTGGGCCAACACCACGGCTGGGAATAAAACACCTAATAATAATGTAATACCCTTTAAGTTGTACAATAAAAGCTTCTTCAAGTTTAATTTTAATTTGGAGCCATTCAAGACAATATTATTGTTATTCTGCCAGTTTAACAATAACTATAAAAAGTTATTACAACACTTTTACATAAATAATTGTAACTCAAGAGCTACTTTACCGTAAAAAGCTCAACGATGAGACTTTTTTTTTGAACGTATGTCAACAAATATGCTATATAGATATTTAAAAAATAATTATATTTACATTCTGAATAACTACATGTACAATATGAACAGAAATTTTACCCGGTGTGCGTTTATGATTGTGGGATTGGGAATCATGCTATCGAGCTGTAGCAAGCATCCGCAGTCCGCAAAGACCGGCATGAAATACAACGATAAATACAATGGAGGTTTCCAGGTATTTAAGAAAACCCACCCAGCCCCTGGTCCGGGTTTAGTACCGATTGAAGGTGGAACTTTTGTTTTGGGAGGTAGCGCCGATCAGGATGTTAGCTTTGATTACAATAATATCCGCCGTCGTGTTACTGTTCCTTCATTTTACATGGATGATACAGAAGTTGCTAACGTTGACTGGCTGGAGTATTTACATTGGTTAAACATCAATTATCCTGGCGACAGAGAATTATATTACAATGCACTACCAGATACCCTGGTATGGCGTAAACCATTATCATACAACGAGCCTTACGTTGACAACTATTTAAGACACCCTGCATTTCAGGATTATCCTGTTGTAGGTGTTACCTGGGATCAGGCTCAAGAATACTGTACATGGCGTACAGACCGCATGAATGAAAACATTTTGCGCGAGTCTGGCCAGTTAGCTACATGGAAAGATGCATCTGGTAAAGGTGGCGGCAAAAAAGCCCCTGCTGGTGTTGCTGCTGCCGGTGGCGGAAGCAAAGAGCCTTTCAATACTGACATTTATTTAAACGGACAAATTAAGGGCCCGGGCGTTGATGGTAAACACATGATGGCCGACCTTAACCCTAATGCCAAACCAACAGATGGCAAAAAAGGTAAACCAACCCGTACCGTAGGTATGGAAGATGGTATCCTGAAACAAGCTTACCGTTTACCATCAGAAGCCGAGTGGGAATACGCTGCTTTAGGCTTGGTTGGTAATACCGAAAATGAAAACATTACCGATGGTAAAATGTACCCCTGGAATGGCATGGGCTTACGTTCTCCTAAAAAGAGAACCCGTGGCTTAATGCTGGCCAACTTTAAACGTGGCGATGGTGATAATATGGGTGTTGGCGGTTACTTAAATGATAAAGCCGATATTACTGCACCTGTTAGATCATTTGTACCAAATGATTTTGGTTTGTTTAACATGGCAGGTAACGTTAACGAGTGGACTGCCGATACTTATCGCCAGTTATCATTTGAAGATGTTGATGATTTTAACCCTTTCCGTGGTAACGAGTATAAAGACAAACGTATGGCTGATCCTGAAAAAGGTTTATTAGCCAAAGATAAATACGGTCGCCCAATTAAGGATGCATCTAAATCAGCCAAGAAACAAAAATGGAGCGATCTTACTGTAGCGCAACAACAAGCTGCAACAGTTAACAATGCTAACGCTACACCAGCAAATGGTGCTGCTCTGCCTGCTGGTATTGCTGCAAACCCAGCAACACCAACAACTGCTGCTGTTACAACCCCAGGTGGCGCCCCGGGCACCCCAGCAGATGTTATTAAAGCTGGTGGTAAAGCTTACACTGCAGATCAGCGTGGTTTCGAGGATTCTACAAGTACAGTATTATATGGCGTTACTACTTTAGTTAACGACCACTCTAAAGTATACAAAGGTGGTTCATGGAATGATAGGGCAATGTGGTTAAACCCAGCTACCCGTCGCTTTATGGATCAGGACGATGCCAGTGCAGAAGTTGGTTTCCGTTGCGCAATGACAATGGTTGGTGCAACTGAAATTCACCCTGACAGCCGCCCTCACTTTGTTGAGCGTAAGCCAAAACCATACAAAGCAAAAGCTAAGTAAAAGCTAAGTAAAAGCTAAACAACATATAATAAGAAAGGCCTTTCAAATTGAAAGGCCTTTCTTATTTGTACCCAACCCTTACAATTGCGAGATACGAAGCTCTTTAACACTTTTGTCATTGCGAGCGATAGCGTGGCAGTCTCGTCGCCAATGCTTATTCGATATCTGTACAGCTATGAGATTGCTTCGTACCTAGCAATGACAAATACGGATTAAAATGTGATTAACACCTGCCCTTTTTCAACCTTATCACCCGGTTTAATCTTGATAGATTTTACCACAACATCGGCCGGGGCTTTGATAATATTTTCCATTTTCATGGCTTCCAGTATAAACAGGTTTTCGCCTTTTTGTATAGCGTCACCTTCTTTCACAAACACTTTGAGTACCATGCCGGGCATGGGTGCTTTAAGGTCGCTAATGGCACCGGCATTTAAATGGTTAAAGCCTAATTGCTCAAGTAGTATATCAAACTGATCTTTGGAGCTAATATTATAAGTATTGCCGTTCACTTTAATCTCGGCTGTTTTATCAGTTGCATTAAAGTTAACCACCTCAACATTGTATGATTGCTGGTTATGCAACACATGGAATAAAGATGAGCCCACAGGGGCAATATTAGCTTCAACCAACTTATCATTAATAATCAGTTTGCCGTCCTTACGGGATGCAGAAAAGCTTTGTTTATCGTTTATTTTTATCTCATACATAGCCTATTGTATTAATGCATATTGTACTAAGTTCGCCCCCATTTTAAGCGCCTTTAAGCGGGTCTCCTGCGAATCTCCTGCATAGGTTCCATAATCCTCCCAGCCGTTGCCTAAATCGCACTGGTAGTCGTAAAAACAAACCAAACGACCTTTATAGATCAGGCCGAAACCCTGCGCCCGCTTATTATCATGTTCATGAACTTTAGGCAGGCCATTAGGGAATTCATATTTCTGGTGATAGATAGGATGGTTCAAGGGTAACTCCACAAACTCAAGTTCAGGGAATACCTTTTTCATCTGCGGGCGTATAAACTGATCGAGCCCATAATTATCGCAAATATGCAGAAAGCCACCACCAGTTAAATACTTGCGCAGATTACGCACCTCCAGGTCAGAGAATACCACGTTACCGTGCCCTGTCATAAAAATATAGGGATAGTTAAACAGTTCGGCGCTGCCTGCATCTACTGTTTCCTCCTCTGCATCGAAATTGGTGTGCAGGTTGGTGTTGCAAAATTTAATGAGGTTAGTAAGCGCAGTGCGATCGCCATACCAGTCGCCGCCGCCATTGTATTTTAAACGCGCCAGTTTGTAGGCAGGCTTGGTGAAGCCACATACCAACAGGCAAAGGGTTAAAGCTATAAGCGTTATTCTTAATCTCATTAGCGATTTAAAAAGTTAATTTCAAAGCAGGCTTCCAGTGCAGCAGTTTCGGTACGCAACCTGCTATCACCTAAAGTTATGGGTTTAAAATCACTTTTTAAAGCTTCATCTATTTCGTGTGGGGTAAAATCGCCTTCGGGGCCAATCAATATTAAATATTTTCCATGAGGTTGAATGGCCGATTTGAGATCTATCTTTTCCCCCGGCTCACAATGTGCTATAAATTTTTGTCCATCAAAAGGCTTAGCAAGCAATTTGGGTAACGCTATAGCCTCGTTCAAGATAGGATGATAAGCTTTTAACGATTGCTTTACAGCGGCCGTAATGATCTTATCCAGGCGTTCAACCTTGGTTTCTTTACGCTCGGAGCGCTGGCAGATGATCAATGAGATTTCATCGATACCAATCTCTGTCGCTTTCTCTAAAAACCACTCGATACGTTCAATATTTTTTGTGGGGGCAACCGCGATGTGCAGGTAATGATTGCGCTTGTGATATTCCTGTATCGCCGAAGTAATGGTCAACAGCGTACGCTTAGGATGCGGGTCGGCAATTACGGCAGTGTATAATCCACCCTTACCGTTTATCAGTTGCACTTCGCTATTTTTCTCCAAACGAAGTACGCGGATACAATGCTTACTTTCTTCTTCGTTAAGCTGATAATGAGATTGACCGGAAATCAGATCGGGTGTATAAAACAAGTGCATAACGCATCAGTTTTTAGTGAATATCTACCGTATCTTCTTCGTTAAGCAACAATTCAAGCTTTACCGATTCGATGTTTTGATCCGATTTTCTCAGTACAGTAATATTGTAACCATTGGCTTCTTTCTGCTCGCCAACATCAGGGATCTTCCCGAAGATATCCCCTAACCAGCCAGAAACCGTATCGAAGTCGCCATCCTCTGGCAGGTCATGCGGTAATTGTTCGTTCACATCATAAATAGATGCGAGGGCATTCACAATAAATTCGCGATCGTTTACTTTTTCAACAATCGGCTTTTCTTCATCGTACTCGTCCTGAATTTCGCCTACCAGCTCCTCAACAATATCTTCCAAAGTAACCATACCGGCAGTTCCGCCAAACTCATCCAGCACAATAGCTATCTGGATTCGCTTCTGTTGCAGCTCAGCCATCAGATCACTGATCTTTTTGGTTTCAGGGATAAAGTATGGTTTGCGGATAATATTTTTTAATACGATGTCCTCATTACGGGCCAGCAAAGGTAAAATATCCTTAGCATGTACAATACCGATTATTTTATCAATTACATCATCATAAACCGGCATACGTGAGTAGCCTTCGGTAATTACGCAATCTAATAATTCAGCCGGAGTTGCATCCAGATCAACACCCGAAATTTTAGTACGGGGTACCATGATGTTTTTAACAACACGCTCGTTAAAGTCGAAAACATTCTTAATCAGCTCGTGCTCAGAAGAGTCGATAGCGCCGCTTTCCTTACCCTGGTCTAAAATATATTGCAGTTCTTCAGAGCTATGGTGTGCTTCCTCGCCGTGTATCGTTTTTACACCAAAAATGCTCAGTATAAAATTGGCGAACGTATTTAACAACCAGATAGCCGGCCTGAAAACGATATAAAAGAAACGCAGCGGTAACGATACAGCCATTGCCGTACGCACAGAGCGTTGAATTGCTAATGTTTTAGGTGCAAGCTCACCAAATACAATATGCAGAAATGTGATGGCAATAAAGGCAACCACATGGCTTGTACTGATGATAAATGAGGAGGTAATGGTTAAGCCGCAAAGCTTAAACAGGTTGAGCATAATATTGGTAACCACCGATTCGCCCGCCCAACCCAGGCCAAGCGATGCTATGGTAATACCCAGCTGCGTTGCAGCCAGGTATCCGTCCAAGTTATGCATTATGCCCCGTGCTACTTTAGCCATCTGGCTACCAGCCTTGGCCTGTATTTCTATCTGTGACCCCCTAACGCGAACTATCGCGAACTCTGCGGCCACGAAGAAGCCGTTCAGGAGGACCAGAAATATGGTAAGAAATATATAAAAACCGTTTATGTCTAAATTCGCAGGGTCCATTCAGTGTTATTGTTGGTACTCGGGGAAAGTCGAAGTATATAATTCCAAACTTTCAGCAATTACTTTATGAGCGTAACGTCGGCCTAGCAGATGCTCAATGGTAACGTTTTTGCCTTCCAGTTTTTTATAGTCCTGGAAAAAACGTACAATTTCTTTCATTGCGTGTGGTGGCAACTCATTTAAATCGTTAATATAATTAACAGACATGTCGTTTTTAGCAACTGCGATGATTTTGTCATCCTGTTCGCCGTTATCAACCATGTGCATTACACCGATAACTTTGGCCTCAATAATAGACATTGGGAATACGTCAACAGAGCATAATACCAAAATATCCAATGGATCTTTATCATCACAATAAGTTTGTGGGATAAAGCCATAATTAGCCGGATACATTACAGAAGAAAATAAAACGCGGTCAAGTTTCAACAAACCCGAATCCTTATCTATTTCATATTTTGCTTTTGATCCTTTAGGGATCTCAATAATTGCATTAACTACCTCAGGAACATTGTCGCCTGTTGAAACCTGGTGCCAGGGATGTTGTGTACTCATTATTAATGTAAAAGTGAATTTTTATACTTGTGTTTCGTTTTTAGATAATGTTTTTCTGAAAAAGGCAATAAGCACCGGTATTGATGTAACCGCTATTAAACCCAGTATAATATACTGAAGATAATCTTTTAGTTGCGGATATCTTTTTCCTAAAAAATATCCTGTTAATGTGAGGGTTAATACCCAAGCTATGCTGCCAATTATATTATATAAGGTAAACTTCTTGAACTTAACTTTAACAACTCCTGCAAAGATAGGAGCAAAAGTTCTGATTATCGGAAAAAACCTCCCCAATATTAGTGCCATTCCTCCATATTTTTCATAGAATTTTTCGGCCATTACAATATACTGCTTTTTAAAAAAGATTGAATCATCTTTATTAAAAAGAAAAGGCCCGGTTCTGTAACCAAACCAATAACCCATATAGTTGCCTAAAATGCCCGCTGCTATAAGCGATGATACCAGCGTGTAAACAGATATGTCAAAAGCCCCGGTTGCGCACAATAGCCCAGCCATAAACAGCAGGTAATCCCCCGGTAAAAAAAAACCAAAGAATAAACCCGTCTCCGCAAATACAACCACAAGCAAGAGGTAAAAGCCCCCCTGGCTTATAATAGATTTAGCATCGGTAATATTATGCAGGTGATCCCAAAAGCTTTCCATTCACAATATTCGTAAAACTACAAATATTATATCAAACGAAGTATAGCTATTTATAGGAGGTCGGAAATTATACCAGGATAAATACCAATTAAAATAGTTACAAAGGCCGAAAGACCTAATACAAAGCTAAAATACCCCGGTACAGCCAGAGCTATGCGCTCTGTAGTACTACGGAAATACATAGCAATGATAACTTTAAAATAATAGTAGATACTGATAATGGCGTTAATTACAGCCACAACAACCAAACCTATATGGTAGCGCGATAGTGCGCCGGAGAACATAAAGAACTTACCTATAAAACCCGCAGTTAAGGGGATACCCGCCAATGAAAGCATAGCAACGGTTAATACAAAAGCCAGGAACGGGTTGCTTTTACCCAAACCGTTAAAGCTTTCGAAATCGTCATTACCGGCTTGCTGCTGAATTAATATTAATACGCCAAAGGCGATGATAGATGCAATTGAGTATGCCGTAGCATACATAAATACCGAATTGGCAGAAGCCGAACCCAAAGCCACAATAGCAAACAACAGGTAACCCGCATGCGAGATACTTGAGTAAGCCAGCATGCGCTTAAAGCTATGCTGATACAGCGCAGTGATATTACCGATAAATAGGGTAAGGATGGTAATTACCAATAATACCGGCATCCAGAAATCTGCAATACTAGCAAAGCATGCCGAGAACAGACGTAAGAAAGCTGCAATACCTGCCGTTTTAACAACGGTTGACATAAAGGCAGTGATCAGTGACGGCGAACCTTCATAAACATCCGGAGTCCAGAAGTGGAAAGGTGCTGCACCCAACTTAAAGCAAAGACCAACGATAATCATCAGGATACCCACATAAAACATTGGATCGATTGTACGCGGGTTGTTTAAGGTATAATCGCGGATGGCAGCCAGGTTAAATGAGCCCGATGCTCCGTATAATAATGCGATACCAAATAATAAGAAACCTGTTGAGAAAGCCCCCATCAGGAAGTATTTTAATGAAGCCTCGTTCGATGCAATATCACGCTTACGGATACCAGCCAGGATGTACAAGCTTACCGACATAATTTCGATACCGATAAACAACATAACTAAGTTATAGTACGATACCATAACCACTATACCTGCCAATGAGAACAGCATAATGGCATAATACTCGGCCACGTGCTCGCTGATGCGCTCAAAGAAGCCTTTCGATAGCAGAACGATGAGGACAGTAGAAATGATAGTGATAACCGAAAACGCGATCGCAAAACGATCGAACAGCATCATGTCATGATAAATAGGCTGTGCATTGCTGTTCCACTCTTTAATGGCTAAACCGGCAGCTACTAACAAACCAATAACAGTAACCGGTAGCAGCGCATTCTTGGCTTTGTATAAGCCTAAATACAACAGTACTATAGGTAGAACAGATATTAGTATTAAGGTATTCATTTTTAAATTTCTTCGCTAAATTATTAAGTCCGTACAGTTACCAGTTAAGCTTAATATTGCTTGGCATTTGGTATAGCTGTGCCGTGGAAAATTTTATCATTAACAGATTGTACCAGGTTTTGCACAGCAGCATCTGATAAATGCATTACCGAGTTTGGATAAATACCCAGGAACAATATTAAAAAACAGATTATCCCTAATACCAATTGCTCGGTACCGGTAATATCTGTAAAAAGTATAGTTAAAGCATTGGTTTCGCCCTGCATCACTTTCTTGTACATGCGCAGCATATATACCGCACCAAATATGATGGTTAAGCCACCAAATGCACACAGCAAAATATTGTACTCGTATAAACTGTTCAGCAATAAAAACTCACCGATAAAACCATTGGTTAATGGCAGGGCTACAGTACCTAAAACAATGATGAGGAATGCGATGGCAAACTTTGGAGCAACCTTAGCAATACCGCCCATTTGATCCAGCTCACGGGTTTGTAAACGGCGGCTGATGATATCCATCACAAAGAACATACCTATTACGTTAATACCGTGGTTTAAACATTGGTATAAAGCACCCTGTACACCGGTAACTGTCCAGGCGAAAACACCTGCAGCAATTAAACCAACGTGGGCTATAGATGAATAAGCAACTAAGCGCTTACCATCTTTTTGGTTAAAGGCAATTAGTGAGGCATATACAATACCTACAGCTGCCAGCGCAACTACAATGTATTGCCAGTGATCGAAACCAAGGGGCACAACCGGGATCATCCAGCGGATAGCGCCGTAAACACCCATCTTCAACATAATACCACTTAATAACATAGTACCTGCTGTAGGCGCTTCGGTATAAGTATCGGGCTGCCAGGTATGTAAAGGGAATACCGGCATCTTAATAGCAAATGCTAAGAAGAAAGCCCAGAATACCCAGCCCTGTTGTTTAACAGTAAGGGTAAGATTATAAAAATCATGAATATCGTAAGTACGGGCTGATGTTTGTAAATGCAGATAGATAATAGCTAACAGCATAAACAACGAACCTGCAAACGTATAGATAAAGAACTTGATAGTAACTTTAACCCTGTTCTGTCCACCCCAAATGGCGCAGATAAAGTAGATTGGAATTAACGCTGCTTCCCAGCTTACGTAGAATAAGAAACCATCTAAAGCGGTAAACACAACCAGCATGGCAGCTTGCATAAACAAAATGAGTGCATAAAATGCATTGGCATTTTTGTAATTGTGGTTGTATGATGCCAGAATGATAATAGGAACCAGCAATACATTGAGCAGGATCATAATCATGCTGATACCATCAATACCGGCACTAAAGTAAATGCCCAGTTTAGGCATCCACGGATAGTCGACACCGAATTGTGTTTCTGCGTTGGGTACAAACTTGGTTAAGAAAACCACAGCAACCGCAAGCTCAACAACAGAAAAGAATAGCGCCGCGTGTTTTGCTGTTTCATTTTTGAACAGTAACACCGCAAGTGCTGCTATAAGTGGTAGAAAAAGTAATATAGAAACCGTCATTTTCTAATACGTAAACGCTCGTGGCTAAAATTTTAAACTATAAATCAACACGGCAATAATACCTATCACCATCATAAATATGTAGAAACCAACATTACCGGTTTGCAATAAGCGTAAGCCTTTGCTTGTTTCTACGGTACCGCTTCCTAAGCCGTTCACTAATCCGTCGATACCCATTTTATCAACTACCTTATAGAAGAAATTCGAAAGCACATCAAGCGGCTTGCGGATAATCATGTCATATAATTCGTCGATATAAAATTTGTGGTATGATAATGCAGTAAGTAGTGGACGCTCTTCGGTATCGGCAACCGGGATATCCGATTTGCTGATGTACTTAGAGTACGCGTAGATCAAAGCAACAAGTGCTGCGCCTACGGAAATACCCATTAAGGCCATTTCGCTTAAGCCACCTTCGTGAACTTCTTTAGCTGCACCCATTAATGGTTTTAACCAATGTGCTAACCACTCGTGGCCGCCTAATGCTTCCGGAACGTTTAATAAACCGCCAACTACTGACAGGATAGCTAATACGATCAATGGGATAGTCATGCTTGCTGGCGATTCATGTAAGTGATGTTCCTGCTCATGAGTTCCTCTGAACTTACCGAAGAAAGTAAGGAACAACATCCTGAACATATAGAACGATGTGAACATCGCTGTAATAACACCGATGAAATACATGATCGGGCTATACTGGTAAGTATGCGCCAGGATTTCATCCTTAGAGAAGAAACCAGAGAACGGCGGTATACCAGATATGGCGATGGTACCCATCAGCATGGTCCAGAAAGTGATTGGCAGTTTTTTGTAAAGGCCGCCCATTTTGCGCATATCCTGCTCGCCGCTTACCGCGTGGATCACAGAGCCTGCACCAAGGAACAATAAAGCCTTGAAGAATGCATGCGTTATAACGTGGAAGAATGAACCGGTATAAGCGCCAACGCCTAAACCCAGGAACATGTAACCCAATTGAGATACGGTTGAATAAGCCAATACCTTTTTAATATCTGTTTGGGTTAAAGCAATCAGTGCAGCAAAAACTGCAGTTGCTAAACCAATGATGGCAATAATGTTAGTAGTAAACGGAGCCAGGTCAAATAATACGTGCGAACGGGCAATCATATAGATACCAGCGGTAACCATGGTAGCCGCGTGGATCAAAGCTGATACTGGGGTTGGGCCGGCCATCGCATCTGGCAACCAGGTAAACAATGGTATTTGTGCCGATTTACCGGTAGCACCCACAAACAGTAACATGGTGATCACCGTCAATAAGTGCCCTACTTTGGCACCGTGTAAGCCCGGTACTTTCGGGAATATATCAGCGTAGTTTACACTGTTAAAGTAATGTACTAAGATGAAGATAGCGATCAGGAAACCTAAATCACCAATACGGTTCATCACGAATGCTTTTTTAGCAGCATCGGCATAATCGCCGTTGGTGAACCAGAAACCGATTAACAGGTATGAGCATAAGCCCACGCCTTCCCAACCGATAAACATAACGATGTAGTTTGAACCCATTACCAGCAGCAGCATAAAAAAGACGAACAGGTTTAAGTAAGAGAAAAACTTACCAAAACCGGCATCATCATGCATGTATCCGATAGAATATAAATGGATCAGAAAACCTACGCCGGTGATGATCAGCAGCATAATAGCGCTCAGCTGATCTACCAGGAAAGCAAATGGGACAGTGAAGTTACCAACCTTAATCCAGGTGAATAAATTTACGTTAATTGGGTGACCGGTTGACTGCACTTGCAAAAATGCTTCAACACTTAAACCGAAAGCAACAAGGATAACCAGGCTGCCAATGGCACCGATTAAATTTTTAGGTAAAGCATTTCGGCCAAGTCCGTTAATAATAAACCCTGCGAGAGGTAGTAAAGGAATAAGCCAGAGATAATTATTCATTTTGTTACGTTGGACGTTTTTTGCGTATTACGTTTGACGTGGTACGTTTAACGTTTTTTCTATTTTAAGCTAATTCTTATTGTATATCTTAATTCTGAAGTCAGATGAATCCGAAATCGATCCGCCTCAAGGCGGACGACCTCCGAAATCATCTTACCATTTCAACCTGCTCAACACATTAATATCTGTTGAGTGCGTGTTACGATAAATCATGACGATGATAGCCAAACCAACTGCAACTTCTGCAGCAGCCAGCGCCATAACGAAAAACACGAACACCTGGCCCGAAGCATCACCCTTGTAAACAGAGAATGCTGTAAGTAACAGGTTAACCGCGTTAAGCATCAGCTCAACCGACATAAAAACTACGATAGCATTACGACGGATTAATACGCCGGTTACACCGATCGAAAAAATGATTGCGCTTAACAATATATAATGGTTAAGCGGTACAGTTTGTATGGTTTGTGTTATGCTGTTTCCCATTATGCTGTTGCTTTTGGTTCTTTCTTAGCCAGTAATACCGCACCTACCATTGCCGATAACAGCAACACAGATGAAATTTCGAAAGGCAATAAAAATTCGCTGAATAATACTTTACCTAAGTTTTTCACTAAGCCCAGTCCCGGATCTTGCAGAACTACAGGTGCTGACACTTTGTAAGCTTTTAACGAGCCTACCAGGGTAACCAGTAAACATCCGCCGGCAATTACACCCGCCAGTTTGGCTAAGTAATGTTTGCCCGGTTCTGTTTCCTTGTTTAAGTTAAGCAACATCATTACGAATAAGAAAAGTACCATAATTGCCCCCATGTAAACAATAAAGTTTACCACGGCCAAAAACTGCGCGTTTAATAAAATGTAATGGATGGTAAAGGTGAAAAATGTGAGTATAAGATATAACACACTATGCACCGGATTTTTTGCAAAAATTACCAGCAGTGAAAAGAAAATAGATAAAAATGCGATGAAGTAAAATGTACTCATGATGTATTACAAAATACCTTTGCTCATTTTTTTAAGGATGGGCAAAGGTATAAAACTTCTTATTTATTTAGTGGCGGCTCAACTAATTTGTCTTTGCCGTATATAAAATCTTTTCTTAAAAAATCTGTAGGTACAATATCACCATCCAGATATATGGCCTCTTTAGGGCAGGCCTCTTCGCATAATCCGCAGAAAATGCAGCGAAGCATGTTAATCTCGTAAACTGCCGCGTATTTTTCTTCGCGGTACAGGTTTTCTTCACCCGGCTGGCGCTCTGCAGCAGTCATGGTGATGGCTTCTGCAGGGCACGATAAAGCGCACAGTCCGCAGGCGGTACAGCGCTCTTTGCCATCCTCATCGCGTTTTAGCGAGTGCTGACCACGGAAGTTTTCAGAAAACTCACGTTTTTGCTCAGGATAGCGGATGGTTACATCTTTCTTAAAAAAGTGCTTCATCGTAATGGTTAAACCCTTAGCAATCTCCGGCAGATACGATCTTTCCAGCAGATTGAGTGGTTTAAAGTCCAATACTTTTCGCTTATTACTTAGTGGTTCCATTATCCTTAGTTCCTAATTATAAAAAAGTAATAAAAAGTCCAGTTAATACAATATTCAATATGGCCAGTGGTATCAATGTTTTCCAGCCCAGGTTCATCAATTGATCGTAGCGGAAACGCGGGATAGTCCAGCGAACCCACATAAAGAAGAAGATGAACGCAAATACTTTAGCAAACATCACAGCAACACCAATCAGCGGTGCGATAATCGGTCCAACGTGTGCAGCCATCCAGTCCATACCCGGATAGTTATAACCACCCCAGTACAGGGTAGCCATTACCGCCGATGAAATAAACATGTTGATATATTCGGCAAACAGGTAAAAACCCAGTTTCATTGACGAATATTCGGTATGATAACCACCCACCAGCTCGGTTTCACATTCAGGTAAATCGAATGGACTACGATTGGTTTCAGCAAAGGCACACACAATAAAAATGATAAAGCCAAGCGGCTGTCTCAAAATATTCCAGTGCCAGCCATGCTGTTGTTCTGTAATTTCTTTTAAGCTCAAGGTACCGGTAACCATCAGCAGGGCAATAATAGATAAGCCCATCGAAATTTCGTAGCTGATGTTTTGTGATGCTGCGCGGATAGCTCCTAATAGCGAGTATTTATTGTTAGATGCCCAGCCACCGATCATGATACCATAAACACCTAATGATACTACACCGAAAATATATAGGATACCAACGTTAATGTCAGTTACCTGAAGCGGGATAACACGGGAGCCAATAGTAATAGCCTGCCCCCAGGGAATAACTGCCGAACCGATACAAGCCGTCATGATGGCCAGTGATGGGCCAACGATGAACAGTAAACCGCTTGCCTGCGTAGGGATAATCTCCTCCTTCATGAACATTTTCATACCATCGGCCAAAGGCTGAAACATACCACCCGGGCCGGCTCTGTTAGGGCCTACCCTGTCTTGAAAAAAGGCAGCTAACTTACGCTCAGCATAGGTAGAGTACATGGCCACTACCAGGCTGATCAAAAAGATAACTACGATGAGTATAAACTTTATACCAATATCTAAAAGTTCCATTATAGTCTTGTCTCCCTTTCAAATTGCTCTTTATTCGCTTCCTGTAATAACGGGTTGGTTTTAACAACCGGAAGCGGTTTTAATGTATCGTAATGGTTTGAGCTGATAACTGATTGGTTAGAAACCTTGCGCGGGCCTTCGATAACCCAATCAGCAGTTTTCTTTTTATCGAAACGGCAGGTGTTGCAGATAAATTCTTCAACCTCGCCATATACATCTTTACGGGCCGTAACGCGGATCACATCCTCGCCTTTGTACCATAAAGTAACCTTGCCATTACATTTTTCGTGATCGCAATCGCGATGCGCTTCAACAGGTTTAGTAAACCATACCCTGTTTTTAAAGCGGAAAGTTTTATCGGTTAATGCGCCTACCGGGCAAACATCAATTACGTTACCAGAGAAATCATTATCAACCGCTTGTTGAATGTAAGTTGAAATCTCAGAGTGATCGCCACGATTTAAGATACCGTGCACACGTTTATCAGTGATCTGATCTGCGGTGAAAACACAACGGTAGCACAGGATGCAGCGCGTCATGTGTAACTGGATCTTATCGCCGATATCAATACGCTCAAACTTACGGCGGTCAAACTCGTAACGGGTTTTAGCTGCGCCGTGCTCATAACCCAAATCTTGCAAACTGCACTCACCAGCCTGGTCGCAAACGGGGCAATCCAGCGGGTGATTGATCAATAACATTTCTACCACACCTTTACGTGCTTCAATAACTTCGGGCGAAGTAATGTTTTTTACTTCCATGCCATCCATTACCGTAGTACGGCACGATGCTACCAGCTTAGGCATTGGGCGCGGGTCTTTTTCAGAACCTTTGCTTACTTGCACCAAACAGGTACGGCATTTACCGCCACTGCCTTCCAGTTTCGAATAGTAGCACATTGCCGGCGGAACAATATCGCCACCTATCTGCCTTGCGGCATTCAGGATCGATGTTCCAGGCTCTACTTCAACAGGTATTCCGTCTATTGTTACTTTAAACATTATCAACCTTTATTAACATAAGCGATATAATCGCCGTCTATTATTCTTTTGTGTTCGGGGCGAAGCTGCTGCTGAAAAATATATATCCAGCTTTCAATATTTTCGCCAAGTGGCAGTTGAACTGCTATTTTCTTTCTAATGTATTCCGGATCGTCATCAAACAAACCTTCGTACCGGTCAAGTACTTCAAACACCTTATCAATTTCACTTACCAGGTATAACTCGCCTTTTACTTCTCCGGCCGGTTCTTCAACGTAACCGGGGTAGTTTCCCAGATCATACAAAGCACCAGGTATGGTTGCTTTGCTGATGAATTGTAAGTGTTCTTCTATTTCTTGGCGTACCTTATGTTTAAAGTCTTGTAGTAAAGTCCCATAAACAAATAGATACTCCATAGAATCTTTTATTTTAGTTTGTCATTGCGAGCGATAGCGTGGCAATCTCGCCGTATTCCTCTTCGATCTGTAGAGCTACGAGATTGCTTCGTACCTCGCAATGACAAATTATTTATTTACTTCTTATCCTGCTTTCTCCGCAATAATCAACGGATCAGCATAATTGCCGATACCGTAGTTGCGTGTTACAGCAGTAGCAGCATTGGTAACATGCCATTCAAACTCATCTCTGAAGTGGCGGATTGCACTAGCCACCGGCCATGCAGCTGCATCACCCAGCGGACAAATTGTGTTTCCTTCTATTTTCTTAGAAATATCAACCAGCATGTCCATATCGCTCATTTTACCCTGGCCGTTCTCTAAACGGTGTAATACTTTTTCCATCCATCCGGTACCTTCACGGCAAGGCGAACATTGTCCGCAACTTTCGTGACTGTAAAAACGGGCGAAATTCCAGGTATTACGAACGATGCACTGATCTTCATCAAAAGCGATGAATCCACCCGAACCCATCATGGTACCGGTAGCAAAACCACCGTCAGCCAATGATTCGTAGCTCATTAAGCGTGCTTCATTATTAGCTGTTTTCAGGAACAGGTTAGCAGGTAAAATTGGCACTGATGAACCACCGGCAACAACTGCTTTTAAGCGTTTGCCATTGGCAATGCCACCGCAATATTCGTCAGAGTATAAAAACTCCTCAACCGGCAAACCCAAATCAATTTCGTATACACCAGGCTTTTTAACATTACCACCTGCAGAGATCAGTTTGGTACCTGTACTACGGCCAATACCCAGTTTAGCATACTCGTCGCCGCCTTCATTAATGATAGGCACAACGGCAGCTATCGACTCCACATTGTTTACCACAGTTGGGCAGCCATACAAACCGGCAATAGCCGGGAATGGTGGCTTAATACGCGGGTTACCACGTTTACCTTCCAGTGATTCTAACAGTGCGGTTTCTTCACCACATATATAAGCACCGCCTCCGGGTTGTACATAGAGCTCGAGGTCGTAACCTGTGCCCAGTATGTTTTTTCCTAAAAAGCCGGCATTTTTTGCTTCAGCAATAGCACGTTCCAGGATGCGGATCTGCGGCATCATTTCTCCACGTACGTAGATGTATGATGTTTTAGCACCCAGTGCATAACTGGCAACAATCATCCCCTCAATTAATAAGTGAGGGATATAGGTCATCAGGTAACGGTCTTTAAAAGTACCCGGTTCAGATTCATCGGCATTACAAACCAGGTAGCGGGCAACACCTTCCGGCTTAGCCAAAAAGCTCCACTTCATACCGGTTGGGAAACCAGCACCACCACGGCCGCGTAAGCCCGATTTTTTAACCTCTTCTACCACATCTTCCGGCGAAAGGGTTTTTAAAGCCTTTTCAACAGAAGCATAACCGCCTTTTGAGCGGTAAACATCATAAGTATTGATGCCCGGTACGTTTATATGTTCAAGTAATAATTTGCGTGCCATTAGTTATTAGCTTTTGCTGTTAAGTCACTAATTAACTGATCTACCGAAGCAGGCGTTAAATTTTCGTAGAAGGTATATTCAGGGCCAATCTGCAATACCGGGCCAAAGCCGCAGGCTGCAAGGCACTCTACACCTCTCCAGCTAAATAAGCCATCAGCAGTTACTTCACCTTCTTTAACACCCAGTTTCTCTTCCAGATAGTCCATTATTTTTTCGGCACCTACTAAACAGCAAGGGCCGGTACGGCAAACCTCTAAAAAGTATTTGCCCTGCGGACGCATCAGGTACATGGTATAAAAGGTAGCAACCTCATATACCTCTATCGGTTCTATTTGTAAATAAGCAGCTACTTTATCCATAGCTGGTACGCTTAACCAGCCCAGTTCGGCCTGCACATCGTGTAATACTGGCAATAAGGCCGATTTTTGTTTCCCTTCCGGATAGCGGCTTATCTTATCAGCAATACTGCTTATCAATGCCTCCGAAAACTCAACAGGCTCATTGGTATGTTGTACTTTAAGCATCTAATTCTCCGGCAATAATGTTTAAACTACTCATGTTAATAATGGCGTCTGATAGCAGCATGCCTCTGCTCATTGGCGCATAAGCCTGGTAATTAATAAAGCTTGGGCGGCGGAAGTGCAGGCGATAAGGCGAGCGGCCACCATCATTTATAATATAGAATCCAAGCTCTCCGTTTGCACCTTCTACACTGTGGTAAACTTCGGCAACGGGAGTTTTAACTTCACCCATCACAATTTTAAAGTGATAGATCAATGCTTCCATGTTGTTGTACACTTCCTCTTTCGGAGGCAGGTAAAACTCAGGTACATCGGCATGGAAAATATTTGGATCTTCTTTTTCTATTTTATTCAAAGCTTGCTCAATAATGCGCATGCTCTGTTTCATTTCTTCGTTACGCACCAGGAAACGGTCGTACACATCACCGCTTGTGCCAACAGGTACTTCAAAGTCGAAGTCTTCGTATGAGCAATAAGGGTTCATGGCACGTACATCGTAGTCAACACCGGTGGCGCGTAAAATCGGGCCGCTCCAGCTGTAACCTAAAGCTTGCTCTGCGGTAACAGGGGCAACACCTTTGGTACGGTCAACAAATATGCGGTTACGGTTAAATAAGCTTTCAAACTCGTTTAACGTTTTAGGGAAATTCACTAAAAACTGACGGATCTTAGCGAAAGCAATATCATTGAAATTACGTTCAAAACCGCCTATACGGCCAATGTTAGTAGTTAAACGCGAGCCGCAAACTTCTTCAAAGATCTCATATATAGCCTCACGGTGCTCCATCATGTAAAGGAAACCAGTGAAAGCCCCTGTATCAACACCTAATACACCGTTACAAACAATGTGATCGGCAATACGTGAAAGCTCCATGATGATCACACGCATGTAATCAACACGCTTTGGTGTTTGGATATCCAATAACTTCTCGACAGACATGTGCCAACCCATATTGTTGATAGGGGCTGAACAATAGTTTAAACGATCTGTAAGTGGCGTAATTTGATAAAACGGCCTGTGTTCTGCTATTTTTTCAAAAGCGCGGTGTATATAACCAATGGTTGAAACACCGCTTACAATGCGCTCGCCATCCAACTGCAATACGTTTTGGAAAACGCCGTGCGTAGCCGGGTGAGTTGGCCCTAAGTTAAGGGTTGATAACTCGCTTTGTAAATCAGTGTCGGTATATGCCGGAAAATTTTGCATGTTCTATCTTCCAAAAAAATAATCTTTCTTATCTACCCTGTTCGGATCTTCGAGCGGAAATTCTTTACGCATCGGGAAAACAGTCATATCATCAACGTTCAAAATCCTGCGCAGATCTGGGTGGCCGGTAAAGTTCACACCAAAAAAATCGTAGGTTTCACGCTCCATCCAGTTGGCACCATTCCAGATGGTGGTTGCCGTAGGGATGTTGATATCGCCTTCTGCCAGGAAAACTTTAATACGGATACGGATATTATTTACCAGGCTATGCACATGATAAACAACAGCCATTTCTTTACCCTCAAATTCAGGATAATGTATCGCAGTAATATCTGTTAAATACGTAAACTGTAATGATGGCTCGTTATACAACCAGTTCAGCAAATCAATAATTTGCCCGCGGGTTGTTTCCGCAGTTAACAAACCATAAGGCTCGCTCACATTGGTTACATTTTCGCCAAATTGCGCAGTTAACTTTTGAAGCAGTTCTTCGTTGGTTATCTTACCCATTATAGAATTCCGTATTGTGATAATAATTTCTGGTATTCAGGCGAACCTCTTCTGCGCAGTGATTCTGTTTGAACCAGTTTCTGAATATTGATAAAACCATCAATAATGGCTTCGGGGCGTGGCGGGCAACCGGGCACGTAAACGTCAACCGGGATCACCTCATCAATACCTTGTAAAACAGAATAAGTATCAAAAATACCACCGCTTGATGCACAAGCACCAACAGCCATTACCCAACGGGGCTCGGCCATTTGCAGGTAAACCTGACGAAGTACAGGAGCCATTTTTTTAGATATGGTACCCATAACCATCAGCAGATCGGCCTGGCGGGGTGAGAAACTTAAACGCTCGGCACCAAATCTCGAAAGATCATAGTGCGAAGCCATGGTGGCCATAAATTCAATACCACAGCAAGAAGTAGCAAATGGAAGCGGCCATAATGAATATGAACGTGCTAAACCAACAGCCTTATCAAGTGATGTGGCGAAAAAACCTGCCCCTTCGACGCCTGGAGGCGCATCAACTATTTGTATATCGCTCATTGAATTATCTCAAAAAAGATATGCTTATCCATAAAAGATAAGCACAAATTTACAATAAATTACGTTTCTAAAGCCACTGTAGTACTTTACAGTGCGTATTTAGAATTAATCTAAACGCCAGTCTAAAACGCCTTTTTTGATAACGTAGAAAAAGCCCAGTAACAACGTAGCCATGAAGATGAACATTTCGATCATGCCATCTTTACCCAGATCGCGAAAATTTACCGCCCATGGGTACATGAAAATCACCTCCACATCAAATAATACAAACAGTATAGCTACCAGAAAGTATTTGATTGAGATAGGTGTACGTGCGTTACCAATAACTTCGATACCCGATTCGAACGGGGTAAGCTTATCTTTTGTTTTACGCTGCGGGCCCAGTTTATGCGTAACAAACATGGTGGTTACCACAAACCCAACGGCTACCAGCATTTGAAAAATAATCGGCAGAAAATTAACCGGTAAACTTTGTACTTCCATAGTGCAAATATAGTAATGAGATAAAATAAAAAAAGACCTCTTTTTCAGAGGCCTTTTTTATTCAGCATTTAAAGCTGATGTAATTAATTATTTACCTTTTGCAGGCGCCCCCTTGGCGAAGAAGGCTTGTGCCTGCTTATTGTTAGGGTCTAAATCCCGGGCCTTGGTAAAGTTATCCGTAGCCTTGGCATTGTCTTTCTCTTTATACTGATAGTAAGTACCTAAGTATGCGTAAGCAACTGCAAGGTTCTTTTTATCAGCATCTGTAACACCTTTGGTAGTTACAATCTGGATATATTTTTCATAGTAAGGTTTTGCATAACCTTTAATGTTCTGACGGTCGCGGTCTTTAGTATCGTTTACATAAGCACGATATAATGCCACGGCAGCAATAGGGGTTGTAGCAACTTGCTCAATATGAGAAAACGCTGAATCTGATTTTGTTAACAATGTAGTATCAGCTTTCGGGTTTTTATCATCATAAGCAAAGTAGTAGCTAATGCCCTCGTTAAGGTAATCCTGCAATTTAGCTTGCTTAGTTTTTGAGATGTAAGTTCTGTAAGCATCACCAGCCTCAAGATATTTCTTTTTAGCATAGTAGCTTTTAGCAATCTCGTTAAATACATCAGTTTGAGTTGTATCTAATTGGTATGCTTTACGTAAAGACTGGATACCCAATGAATCCTGGCCTAATTTCATTTGCAAACGGCCTAAGTACAAGTAATCACGTGGGATAATACGTTTTTCACCAGCCTGGCTAATCCATTTGTTCATGGCTGTTAAACCGGCATTGTAATCGCCGTTTTCATAAGCCGAGTAGCCTAAGTAACGATAAACACGTAAGTTACTGTTAGCAGATGCAGATAAAGCTGCAGCTTCTGTTTGTAACGTTTTGTAGTCACCAGCCTGGATCAGGAAGTCGGCATAACGCATGCGTGACTCGATTGACATATCTGTTAAGCTTAAGTACTTGCGATACTGATCAGCAGCTTGCTTTACTTTTTCTGAAGCCATTTTAGGTTCAGTTAAAGCCCAGCGTAAATCTGTTTCAGCCCACTCACGGTAAGCAGGGCCAAAGTTAGGATCGATGCTGATCGCTTTTTGGAATTGCTTTTCAGCATCCTCAAAGTTGTTAGCAAATTTCCATAACACACCGATAGCTACGTTAGCCACTGCAGATTGCGGGTTAAGGCCAACCGCGTCTGAATAATATTTGTAAGCATCGTTGCTTTTTAATTGCGAACGGTAAGCATCACCCAATGCAACGTTAAGATCAACATCTTTTGCATTTACTGCTAAACCTTTTGTTAAAACAGCGATAGCAGCATTAGCATCTGCAGCTGCTACAACAGTACCTTTACCCGAAGGCAATAACAGGTAACCTTTACCTATATATACATAAGGTTTGCTGTCTTTAGCGGCATTTGATATTGCTTTATCAAAGTTCATGGTTGCGTTTGAATTATCTTTATCCAAATGCGCTACAACTCCTAAACCTGCATAGTTTAATGCTGATTTTGGGTTTGCAGTAATACCCTGATTAAATACAACTTTTGCTGAGTCTGTATAATCCTGTATGGTATACACCCAACCTAAATAAAAGAAGTTCTCATCTTTTGTTGGTTGTGTGGTTGTCAGATTTTTTAAGATCGACTTAGCTTTCTGATATTGTTCGGCGTCAATAGCTTTTTTGGCGTCGGCAAGACTCTGCGCAAAAACTGATGAACCTATAAATACCAAGCCTGCTGCGGCATACGCTACTTTACTTATTAGTTTCATGGGCTTAATTTATAGTTTTGTTACTCTATTACTCTTTAATATTTATTAACCTCTGCGGGATAGAATCTGGCAATAAGCCTGATTTTAAAATAATCCGCTGTCCTCTTTCACTGGCTAAAAAGTCGGTAAATCCTCTGCCTAAGCCCAATTTTCCTGTACTGTTAACAATATACAGATAACGGCTTAAAGGATACTGCTTTAAAGCAAGTGTTGTTTGTGATGGTTTGTAGTATTCTTTAGCAAATTGCTTGCTGCCTTCATCGCGAACGCCCACAATTTTAACATTGTTAACGGCAGCGGCATAATCCGGATCTGGATCGTTTAACCAGCTGAAACCTATTATACCAATTGCATTTTCATGCGTGCTTACATAAGTAAGTACTTCTTTATTCGATTTTAACGCGTATATATTTTTCTGCGTCAATTCCTTGCTCCCAGTAAACTCTTTCAAATATCTTACCAAACTAGAGTTCGGATTATCAAAAACGATGCTCTTGTCTGTTTTAGTCTTTCCGGTAAGCATATTTTTTATATCAGCTACCGTAATTAGTGTATCATTTGACGCTTTGTTTACAATTAACGACACAGCATCAATAGCAAACGGTACTATTTCGGGCGGCAATGTACGATTTTTTAAAACTCTGGTCTCATTGGTATCAAGTTTTCTTGATAATATGGCAACCCTTACACTATCGTTAAAAAAACTGCGCAATACGTCATTTTCTGTCTCATACTTAAAGTTGGGTTTGGCTTCTGTGTATATTCCTTTAAACACATAGGCTTCTTCCTCAACTATTGGTTTAAATGACTCATCAACGGCAATGGTTATTTTGCCTTTGTGAGGCTCATCATCATTTGCTTTATACTTATCAGCTTTTTTTTGCTGGCAAGTAATAAACAACAATATTAAGACAGAACTTAACAGCATTAGTTTAATACTATTCTTCATCAGTATCTTTCTTGAATAAGCGTGAAAACCTAAGTATAGCGTATAAAATGACTAATGAACCGAAAATATAACGCTGTACCTGTGAAAGGTTTAAGGGCATCCGGTCCCAGAACATAATCATCAGGCCGAGGGCCAGGATGAATGTAAATGTAGTAGCTCCTAAAATAAGCAAAAACCGCCTTTTGAGCGATTTTTGCTTATCATGATTTTGTAATGACATGAAGTATTATTGATCTTGCAGGGTAAAGCTGATAGGCACAGTGTACTGCTGTCTAACAGGTCTACCATTTTGGATACCTGGTTTCCATTTCGGTGAACCTTTAAGTACACGGATTGCTTCTTCATCGCAACCGCTACCTAAACCACGTACTACGTGAATATCTGTAAGTGAGCCGTCTCTTTCAACAACAAACTGTACAATTACACGACCTTGTACGTTATTCTCGCGGGCAACAGCCGGGTAGCGGATGTTGTTACCAAGGTATTTACCAAATTTATCTAAACCACCAGGAAACTCTGCTGATTGCTCAACAGAAGTAAAGATCTGGTTAGGGTCTTCTTCTACCACTTGTTTAACGTCCGCTTTACCAACCGGCTCATCGATACGTACTTCAGCGTTAGGGTCACCCTTAACATCCTGCTGGCCTGGGTCAGCAGTTTTTAACTCCTGGATGGTCGGTGGATCTTTCTCACGCACCTCGTTATCCGGTTTTACTACCGGAGGCGGGAAACGCACCTGGTCTACCTTCGGTTTAGGTGGTTCCGGAGGCGGCGGAGGTGGTTTTTTAGTTTGATCCACTGGTGGAGGTGGCTGTAATACCACATCCGTTACCTTAACCTTTTCATCGGCTTTAGGCAACACGCCCTGAATCCAGTTGACGATTGTTGGCAAAGAGATAATAAATACGAATACTACTATAGCTATAACCAAAGATTTATTAGTATTCTTTGGGTTATCTTTTCTAAGCTCGTAAGCACCGTAAGCTTTATTACGACCAGCAAACACAACGTCAAGCCATTCGGGCTTTAATATGTCTAACTTTGATCCTAACATCTTTTAGGTTTTAAATTTTTAACGTTGTTAATTAACAAATATTATTGATAGATGTTGTCCTTTTTAAGGAGGTCTATCTCGGGCTGAGAAATGTCAACAATACCATAGCTCTGGATGTTTGCAATGTTCATTTCGTCAAGTATATCAACCATGTTTTTGTAAACAGATTTATCACTTGGCTTAATAATCACAAACATATCTTTACCTGTGGTTTGTTTCACTTTCTGGCTGTTCTCAAGCAAAGTTTTACGGATACCGGTTTTACCGAATCCTTCTACTGTTGGTGCTGATTTACCAGGCTCGCCGATATACCATTCTATCTTGTCGCCGCTACCAAGCAATATGGTCATGGTTCTTGATGCTGCTACCGCTAACTGATCAGTTTGTTTCTGATCTTTATCGGGCATTGCCAAGTCCATTGCCTGGGGCTTATTCAAGGTTGTGGTAAGCATGAAGAAGGTAATTAACAAGAATGCTAAATCCACCATCGCTGTTAGATCCACACGGGTTGATGCTTTCTTACTTCTTACTTTCCCGCCTTTACCGTCCTTGGAGGAGGTGTCTAATTCTGCCATGTTTTATTTTTTAGCACTTCTTAAAGAAGTAATTAAACTAAACTTGTTAACTTTTTGCTTCTGCAGAATATCAATAACTTTTTTAATAGTTGGATATTCTTCTTTGCTATCACCTTTGATAGATAAGCGTAGTTCGGCACCATTTATAGCTTTTGTTGCAATACGGGCTTCACGTATCCAGTTAAACAATTCGTTACTTACCGAATCGGCAGGTATACCTGGTTGTTTAAAGTTTTCGCGCTGATCTGATTCCAGATCCAGGTATTGTTTCATTTGGCTCATCGGCACACCAACACCCTGCATACTTGCATATCTGGCTTTTTCCGTTTCGTTAAATGTAACGCTGTATTTCTGGCCCATTTGCTCAAGGGTAGTAGTACGGATTTTTGCTCCGGTAATGTCGAAAAACACTTTACCTTTACCAACTACCAGCGTAGCAATGTTTTCTTCAGGTTGCTTAATGGTAACCGTAGAACCTGGTACATCGATCTCAACCGGATCTGGTACTTTAGGTTTTGCTGTTAGGATGAAAAACGTAAGCAGCAGGAACGCAACGTCGCACATGGCCGTCATGTCTGTTACTGTACTTTTTCTTTTGATTTTTACTCTGGGCATATCGTCTAATTATTAAAAATATAAAGTGTTGAAGGTTATATATATCCCGTCTTACCTAAGATAAGACGGGACCAAAACTATACACTAAATATTTTAACGTTTGTGAGATGCAGCAAATGTTTGCACAATGCTGAAACCAGTTTCATCAATAGCATAAGTAAGTTTATCAATTTTTGATGTAAAGATGTTGTACATGATAATTGATAAACATGAAGTTAAGATACCGATAGCGGTGTTGATCAACGCCTCAGAGATACCAGCCGCTAATTGTGATGAGC
The DNA here is from genome assembly GCA_903644075.1 of Sphingobacteriaceae bacterium. GTDB lineage: Bacteria > Bacteroidota > Bacteroidia > Sphingobacteriales > Sphingobacteriaceae > Mucilaginibacter. The sequence goes on from CAHJXH010000021.1 coordinate 29,018, forward strand.
TAGCTGCACCTGAAGTACCTAAAGCCGCGAAAGCCGCGATCATACCACGTACTGTACCTAATAAACCGGTTAATGTACCGATTGATACTAAAGTAGCGATGATGGTTAAGTTTTGCTCTAACATTGGCATTTCTAAAGCAGTTGCTTCTTCGATGTCTTTTTGGATAGCTAAAGTTTTTTGATCAACATCCATTGTTGCATCAACTTCCATCTCTTTGTATTTTTTCAAACCAGCTTTGATAACGTTTGCAACAGAACCTTTTTGTTTGTCGCACTCTGCAGAAGCTGCATCGATGTTACCAGAGTTTAAGAAGCCTTGAATTCTTTTTACGAATGCATCAACACTGCTTGTGCCAGATGCTTTACCAATAACGATAAAACGCTCGATAGAAAAAATAAATACCATTAAAAGGTAAGTTACAAGTACAGGTACAATTGGGCCACCTTTGTGTATGGTACCAAAATAATCGGCTGGTTCGCCATCAGGATTTCCTCCTTTGAAGTGACTTGCATCACCTAAAATAAACATGTAGATAAGAATTGCCACTACAAATGCGATAGGAATTGCAAGTGTAGCGAATGCGCCTGAAGTACCTGAGCTTTCCTTTTTAACCGGTGTAGTTGGTTTTGGTGCGTTTGCCATTACTTTTTAATTTTAGTTTTAGTTTTTGTTTATAATATAAGTTAATTAATGTGCATGCTTTAATGCGGATAACAAATTTAATATTTTATAATTATAAAAACCCGAAATGAAATTCTTAATAATTATTTAATACAACCCGACGCCGACTTTTTCTAATTCGTTATTAAGAACAGCTAATCGAACAAAAAATTGTATTACCCGCAGACAATTTTTTACAATAAAAACTATTTTTTTTAATAATAACAAGCAATACCCTACAAAAAGTATGTAACTAAGGTGATATAGTGTATTTTAAACAATTACTAAATCAAATCCCGGTTACTTAACTGCCTGAAATACTTTGCCTAAGATATTAAATAAATTAAACAGCTTTTATTTTTTGCTTAATTATCCGCCGGCTTTTTTGGCTTTATAACCATCAGCCTGTAAAAATCCGAGTATTTTATCCCTGAAATCGCCCTGTATCAGTATCTCTCCGTCTTTAACAGAACCGCCCGTTCCACATTTAGATTTTAGCTTCTTGCCAAGCACCTCCAGGTCATCATCAGTACCCACAAAACTATTTACCCGGGTTACCAGTTTGCTGCCCCCTTTACGGTCTAAAAATATTTTAAGGTTTTGCTGCTGTGGCGGCAAAGTATCCTGGCTGCCATTACTTTCTGCCTGGTATTGAAAATCGGGATCGGTAGAATATACTACGCCAAATACCTGTTTATTTTTATTTGCCATATCCTTTTAACGCTTATAACCTTTACCTACTATTATATTTAATGTATGCGGTACTACCTCTATATGTAAATCGGCCCCCAATATTTGTGGCTCGCCATCTAAATGTACAGGGCCGGCCTCCAGCCGTTTAACCTCAATCTTTTTACCCTTTATAATTTCTACGTAGTTTGATTTATCGGCAGTTTTAAAAAACATCCGTAAACCCATGCGCGGAAAAAGGTATAAAGGGAACGGCTTAATAATACAAACATCAAGCAAACCATCCTGTACAGATGCCATGGGCGAAATATGTGCATTATTACCATATTGCGATGAATTGGCAAAGCTTAGCATAAATGCTTCGCGCTTATATTGTTTGCCATCAATGGTTAGCTGGTAGGTTTGCGGCTTATAGTTAGTTATTTCCTGTAACGATGATTTAAAATAGGTACTAAACCCACGCTCTTTTTGCTGTGCAAATACCTCGCTGATGTGGGCATCAAAACCCATGCCCGCCATATTGAAAAACCATTTGCCATTCATTTTTGCCCCGTCAATAGTTTCGGTACATAAATAGTTAAGGTTTTTTATGGCAGCAGCGGTATCCATTGGTATATGCAAAAACCGCGAAAGCCCGTTGCCCGACCCGTATGGAATAACGGCAAATGTGGCTTTGCTGCCCGCCATTGCCGACGCAATTTCATTAACAGTACCATCGCCGCCTACAGCCACTATAATATCATAGTCATTGATGGCATGTTTGGCTATTATACTCGCCTCTGCAGGTGCTTGTGTATATGCAATTTGATAGGTAAAAATATTTTCGTCCAGATACCGGGCTATTAACTCCGGTACTTTATCCTTACTCTTCCCTCCGGCAATGGGGTTAATAATAAATAATGCCTTCTTTTTCAATTTAATTATAATAATGCAGCCAAAAGTAAACGTAATTTGGCTTTAATTAAAAATGTTTTAATTTTGCCGACCGGAAGTGGACTGATTTTTTG